>MFGB01000001.1 GCA_001780275.1 Candidatus Falkowbacteria bacterium RIFOXYA2_FULL_47_19
TATAATTTCTATTTTTCAGTTTATCCACAGTTTTTGCCATTTTGTCCTCTTGACGACAAAAAAAATCTGGTATATGATATAACCAGATAAAAAATACAAAAGTTAAAATTTATGAACAAACAAGCAGAGGGTCTCGTAAACCAAATCAAGGGCTTAATAGATGAATTGGCTCAAATGACTGATTCTTCTTCAAAAAAGGTAAACAGTAAAGGTGCCAGCACTGTCGAAAAAACTAAAGGTGCTATTGGTGGGCTAAATATATTATTAAAGGAAGGTTTTTTTGATACGCCACAAGATCTTTCTTCTGTATTGAAAAAATTACAAGAAATAGGCAGGTATTACCCCAGGCCGAGCGTTGCAATGAATTTACTGAATTTGACAAAAAAAAGGATATTAACCAGAATTAAAAATAAAACAACAAAAGGATGGCAATATGTCATTCACAAATAAACTTATGTCAAACCAAGACATTAAACAAATTATATCAAGAATTGAAAAACTTGAAAAGATCGTTTTTGGTAACAAACCAACCAAAAATCAAGTCGTAAACAAGGAGGTAAAAGAAGAACTTAATTTTAACCTAAACCCAAGGGCGTTTGTGACTCGCTTCGTTGCTGATAAAAGCGGTCCAAAAAAATTTGTGTTGGTGATTGCTTACCTTGCCAAAGGAAAGCAAGCAAACAACATTAAAGTGGTGCAAATTAAAGAAATGTGGGAAAAGATGAAGGCTAAAACATTACTCGGTAAATATAATGATTTTTATCCTAACAGTGCCCTGACTAGGGGTTGGGTAAATTCCATTAAATATGGTAGCTATTGCTTAACAAATGAGTGGAAAGATGTAATAAAATAATTTTATAAATATATGAATCAAGCTGAATTATCTCAAAAATTACTACAAGCCCAAACATTGCTCGGGGAGTGCCTTAAAAATCTATCAGCCACACCAAAGGGATTTGCACATGGGGCGTTGTCTGCGCCGAGCAATGATTTAAAATTTAATCAAAATGAGCGTCCATTTTTTAAGCAGAATGTTGTTAAAAAAATGAACGGGCAAAAAAAATTTACTTTGGTTGTTGCTTATTTAGCTGAGGGTAAAATTAATAAACAAGTTAAATTAACCGAAGTTGAAAAAACTTGGAAAAAAGCAAAAAAATTTATTTTAACTGAATTTCATTCTGAGTACGGCACTAGGGCTAAGGATGAGGAATATTTGTTATCCCCTAAACAGGGTGTGTATACGTTAGCAGATAGCTGGAAAAATATATTTAATTAGCATTATGGATTTTTCTAAAAACATAAAAACTGGATTATCTTTTTTCCCATTTTTAAAAACAATAAAAGATGAGGAAAAATTTACCCTAGTCGCGGCTTTTATTGCCAAAGGTGATAAAAGTCAAATTAAGATATCTGATGTTAATAAAAGGAGGGTTTGGAACAGAGAGTTGTTGGGCGGCCCATTTTCTTATAAAAGGCACTATTATAAAGCCATTTCAAGGGGGTTAGTTGAGCCTACAGGTAAAACCGGCTATTTTATCGTAAGTAAAAAGGGCTATATTACCCTAGAAAGATTAGCAGATGAAGTTTACTCTAAAGAAGTAAAAAGGGTTGGAGAATTGGTAATTTTTAACAAAAAAGCAACAAATACGTTTGACATATATCTAAAAAATATTTTAAAAAAAGCTAAACAAAGAGTTCTTATTGTCGACTCCTATATTAGCGATGTTTTGTTTGATGACGTATTGAGGGCAATACAAAAAGATATACCAACTAAACTTCTGTATGGGAAAATTGAAAACCCTGATAGTTTTAATAGAAAACTTGTAAGATTTAAGACTGAATGGGTTAAATTTAATATTAAGAATAATAAAGATATTCACGATCGTTTTATAATCGTTGATAATTTTGGATATATTTTGGGTCCGTCAATAAAAGATGCTGCTGATAAAAGTCCCTGTATTCTTGTTGCCTTAAATCAAGACGAAACTGTGTTGCTATCGGATTTTTTTAAGGAACTGTGGATAGGTAAATAATTTAAGGTCCCATTGCTTTTAAAAAAGTTCTAACATCGTCCACGACTCCGAGCCATAACCAAAAAAGAAGCCTTGAATCAGCTTCTTTTTTGTTTTTTAAACTACGCGCCGATTATAAGTTCGTCGTTTTTTCTAAACTTTTTAGATTTGTCATCCCCGCGCAGGCGGGGATCCAGGGTTAAAACGTACAGCCGTTTTGCTTATGCCTATTAGTTTAGAAAAATATAATCTCCGGTTACAAGCTATTATGTTCGGTTTTTCGATTGAAAAATATTGATGTATTAATTTATTTATCCATAAAAACGTTTCATTAAAATCAACGACTGTGCGGCTCTATCCTGGATTCCCGCTTTCGCGGGAATGACAAAAACAACAGCTACATCTGTAAATTTACTTTCAGTTATTTACGCAAAACATAATTTATCGCGCTAACCCCTGGATTCCCGCTTTCGCGGGAATGACAAACACCATGTTGGGCCGGTAAATTTACTTTTGTACATTTTACGTCCCGAAGCCGGTGGTGGCGGCTCCCCAGGTGAGAGCAAGGATTATAAACACTACTATACCGACAATGATGCGATGACCCGAATCGCTCATCTTTCTGGTTATCAGGGAATAAGCGAGACCGGAACCGAAAAGGGGCGTGCCGGCGAAAACAAAATCGGATAAGGTCCAGACCGGAACTTCCGCCGAGCCGCCGGGATCGGGGACGCTGACCCGAAAACGCATTAATAACCAGGGAATCAGCAGTAAAAGCGCCGTTCCGATCGCGGAAATGATAATATTTTTTTGAAAAGCGTTTTGCATAATTTTTTTATTTTATCAATGAGAAAACCTCCGGCCAGTATCGTCAGCCTTTTTTGTATTCTATGATATCGCCCGGCTGGCAATCCAGGGCCCTGCAAATCGCCTCCAGGGTCGAGAGCCGGATCGCTTTCGCCTTGCCGTTTTTCAGTATCGAAATATTGGCCATCGTTATTCCGACCTTCTCTGTAAGCTCGGTAACGCTCATTTTCCTCTTGGCGAGCATCACGTCGATATTGATTATGATCATATTTTTATACCGTTAGATCGTTTTCATTTTTTATGTCCAGGGCCTCCTGCAAAAGTTTTTGCAGCAAGGCCGCGAAGGTCGCGATGACCAGAGAAGCGAAGATAATTATCAAGCCGATCATAACGGCGCCCGGAGCATCGTCCTGGTCAGCCGCATGGATTATCAAAGGCATCCCAGCCGCGAATAAAAGACTGATCGCAACCCCGCAGAATTTGATACTCTTCAAAGCTTTTACGGAAACTTGCGAAAATGCTTCATTTTTTTCGATATAGCCCAGGAGCTTCAAGGCCTCTCTGAGCGCGATATAAAACGGGATCGCGGGCAGATATAAACCCAATAAGACCGGGCGATACGCCCCTAAATCATCCGAAACGATCGCCAGGTAGAGTATTAAAACGCATAGCGCGAGAACCGCGAGTCCGATCAGGACGACGACTCCTTTTAAAAACATGGTTGATCCTTGTTTCATAAATTTATTTATAATATTTTATCTTAAACGTTTATTTGTCATCCTCGAATCCGCCCGGGGCGGATATCGGGGATCCAGGTTTGATCCGTACCGACAACTACGAGCCTAAAGTATCTTTAGTACCGCCTACCTCTGGATTTCCGATTTTAATATTTGTGGCTTTTTCATATGCCTCTCAAACTTAGCCGCCGCGGCGGCGATTACGATAGAAATAAAAGCGGCCGCAATGCACAGGGCAAGAAAACCCGCCGGATCATCATCTTCGGCATGAAATATCCTTATGTATAGCCCTGCTATCACGATCAAAACGCTTAGTGTGATCGCGCAATATTTTATAGTCCTTAAAGCCGTCGCGGAATTTTGTGAAAATAATTTATTTTGCCCGATATATCCCAGCAATTTGAACGCCTGATACAGCGCCACAAAGAATAAGATCGACGCCAAGTATCCGTATAGGATGAACGGATCAAAGTAAATATGGAACAAGTCTAAGTTCGCCGCTCTCCCTTCGGTCAGGGGAAGCCGAAGCAGGAGGGCAAGCGCCGCGGCGCCGACGAGCGCAATTACTAGTTGCAGAAATACTGTTGAGCTTCGTTTCATAAAATAATTTTTTAATAATTATAATTTTATAATATTCTATTATTTATCGTTTGTCAATATATTATTATTGTTTTACATTGCATAAATATTAAAAATTAAAAAGCGGGTTGTGGATAAGCGCCCATAAAAAAAGTATTTTTATGATATTTTTAATGCGCGCGATACAAAATGTTAATGAAAATAAAATCGCTAATTAAATTAACTTTAAAACATATGCAGAAAATCACGCCATTTTTATGGTTCGACAAAGAAGCCGAGGAGGCGGTTGAATTTTATACTTCCGTCTTTAAAAATTCGGAAAAAGGGAAGATCACCCGTTATACGGAAGAAGGGCGCGAGATTCATGGGATGCCGGCCGGAACGGTCATGACCGTGGATTTCCGGATAGAAGGACAAAACTTCACGGCCTTAAACGGCGGCTCCACTTTCGGGTTTACCGAAGCCGTTTCTTTCGTTATTAACTGCGAAAGCCAGGACGAGGTCGATTATTACTGGGAAAAGCTTTCCCGGGGCGGCGACCCCAAGGCGCAAGTCTGCGGTTGGCTTAAGGATAAGTATGGAGTATCCTGGCAGGTCGTGCCCGTTGTTTTATCCGAACTTTTAAACGGCGTGAATTCGGAGGAGGTAATGAAGGAACTCCTTAAAATGAAAAAGATCGAGATCGCGAAATTAAAGCGGGCGAGTGAATTAAAACAAAAATAACCATTACGGCTATGTAACGGTATAAATAATCGGATTATCACAAAAGTGCAATATGTGTGCACACATTACCATTGTCTATTGACAAAATCAATAAAATATACTATTGTGATGAATTGGTACCTGTTTTTCCGGATCGAAAAACGGGATTTGGCAAAAACCTTAAGACGACCGAGGAACGGTCAGGAGGACCAAATGGCGGTAATTAGCGGAAATGTCGGTAGCTGGGAAAAAACCCGTACCGTGGCAGGTGTTTTGCGGAGTTACAACAACCGCGACGTGGTCAAGGCGGTAATTCGGGCCGATCAGGCAAGGATCGGAAAATTATTCGTGGTGACTAACGCCGCGGCCGACAACGGCGCGACGCGCGCCTGGCTCAAAGAGGCCGGGTACGTCGAGTCGGAATGGCTCGAAATCCTTGAGCTCGGCGACTATTCCTGGGCGAAGGCCCTGAACGCGGCTCTCCGCTGTATCCAGAACCACAACCGCGACGCTTCCATCCGCGGTAAAAACGGCTTCGATTTTATCCTGAATTTCTCGGTTGAAGCGTTGTTTAATAAAGCGCATATCGACAAAATGATCGACGCCGCTTCCAAGTATCCTAACGCAGGGGTAATCGGTTCCAGATTCCAAGCCAAAAAATACGTCGCCGATACGGAAACAATACCGCTCGGACGCTCGTATAACCACCCCCGGAATACGTTTATGATGATTGCCATCAATCGTCTTGGGCATTTTTGGTGGACCTTTGACACCTACTGCGATCAGATAGGCGGAATGGAAGATATTGAATTCATCTTCCGGATGCTTGTCTATACCGGACTAGACTCGGTAATGCTCGATGACGTTATTGTTCCGCTTGTTGTCGGCCGGCATTACAATCAAAAAGATAAAGAAAAAAGGGAGCAGGCGGCGATGGACGAGATCATCGCCAACCACTTCCGGCCATTCAACGAAATTACCGGCGGGGAATGTTTAAAATTGAAAGTAAAAATCATAGCCGTCATTAAAGAAATGCGGCTGCAATAAAATTCAAAAGGCTATCCGTGTTCAACCGTGGATAGCCTCTTTTTTTTGCGGCCGAACCTACTTGCTCCGGTTCTTGTTTATTAGTTCGTTTACGTCCGCGGCGATTTTCCGTTCGTCGTAATAGTAGGCCGCCCGGACGCGGAGCAGGGGAAGATTGACGTCGGAAAGGATCTCGTTTAGGAATTCGTCCCGGAACTCGCGGCCGCGGGTATCGCCGGGATCGCCGTCCAATTCGATTACGAGGAGCGGCCGGACGTTCAAACGGCTCGTGATCAGGAAATCGACGTGTTTTTGCCGGATGCGCGCGAGCATCTTTTCGGGGTTTAATTTCTTTTTTCCGATCATTTCCCGGTCAAGATGAAGCATGTCCAGAAGCCGCACCTTGGGAAAAACATGATAACCTTTCGAGAGCGTATTTTCAAGAAGATGATAAAATCTTTTTTCCGTCTGCGTAAGCAAAAACTCCTTTTTCCGGTATGGCCAAAAAGTTTCCCGGCCGATGGGGCCGCGGTTTTCCCTGATACGATCGATAATCCAGACCAGCACGACGACGGCGTAGATAATGACTAAAATAATCAAAAGTCCGGGCATAGGGATGAAAAGTAATATTAGCTAATTATATTATATCGCGTTTTCTTATTTAAATCAAAATTTTTTGTTTGCCCATTTGTTCCGATAGTGGTAAAATATGCTTATAAAATATTAGTTTTTTTATATGAAATTAGACAAACTTTTCAATCCTAAGACTATCGCCGTCATCGGCGCTTCGGACAAGGAGGAAAGCGTCGGTTACGCTTTGATGAAGAACCTTATCGGGAGCAACTACGCCGGCATCGTCTACCCCGTAAGCGTCAAGCACAAGAGCGTCCAGAGTATCAAAGCCTATCGATCGATAAAGGATATACCAGACAAGATCGATCTCGCGATCATCGCCACCCCGGCCCAGACCGTGCCCGGCGTTGTCGACGAATGCGGCCAGGCCGGAGTATCGGGGATCGTTATAATCTCGGCGGGCTTTAACGAAGCCGGCCGGGAGGGCGAAGCCATGAGCGACCGCATCCTGGAATTAGCCCTAGGATACGGCATGCGCGTGATCGGTCCGAATTGCCTCGGTTTTATCCGCCCGAAACTGCACCTAAACGCCTCTTTCGCGAGCCAGATGGCTCTCCCGGGTAAACTCGCCTTTATTTCCCAGAGCGGGGCGCTTTGTACCGCTATTTTAGACTGGTCGATCAAGAACAACGTCGGCTTCGGACATTTCGTTTCGATCGGTTCGATGATCGATGTCGGCTTCCACGACCTTATCGATTATTTCGGCCAGGATCCGGAAACTTCGAGCATCCTTATATACATGGAATCGTTGAACGACGCCCGGAAGTTCCTCTCCGCGGCCCGGGCCTTTTCCCGCTCCAAGCCGATCATAGTTCTAAAGGTCGGGCGAAGTTCGGCCGGGGCGAAAGCGGCGAAGTCCCACACCGGGTCACTGGCCGGGAACGACGCGGTTTTTGACGCCGCTTTCGAACGGGCCGGGATCGTCCGGGTCGATACGACCGTCGAGCTCTTCCATACCGCCAAGGCCCTGGCGATGCAGCCGCGGCCGCAGGGCAACCGCGTGGCGGTCGTGACGAACGCCGGCGGTCCGGGCGTGATCGCGACCGACGCCTTAGTCTATTCCGGCGGCGAGATCGCCAATCTATCCAAAAAATCTTTAAGCGAACTTAATAAATTCCTGCCCGCCGCCTGGAGCCGCGGTAATCCGGTCGATATCTTGGGGGATGCGGACGCCGACCGTTACCGTCGGGCCGTCGATATTTGCCTATCTGACGAGAATACCGACGCCGTACTCGTGATATTGACCCCCCAGGCCATGACGAATCCGACCGAGGTGGCGAAAAAATTGGTCGTTTTATCGAAGAATAAATTCAATAAAACAATTCTGGCTTCGTGGATGGGCGGATACGAAGTCGAAGAAGGGCGTACGACGCTCGAGAAGGGGAATATCCCGATCTACCGCCAGCCCGAAGACGCGATCAAATGCTTCATGAATATCTGCCGTTATTCGAAGAATCTTGAATTCCTGTACGAAACACCGGCGACGATCCCGCACGCTTTCGATCCGAAGATGGAGGACAACAAAAAGCTTTTGGTAAAAGTAATAAAGGAGGGACGGGAGGTTTTAACCGAAGCGGAATCCAAAGAAATGCTCGCTAATTACGATATTCCGATCGTGGCTAACCGCACCGCTAAAAGCGCTCCCGAGGCGGGCCAGGCGGCGGCCGAACTCGGTTTTCCCGTAGCCATGAAAATACTGTCTCCGGACATAATTCACAAAACCGACGTGGGCGGCGTGCGCCTGAATATAAATTCCAGCGAGGAGGCCGGCCGGGCTTTTTCGGAGATCATGGAATCCGCCCGCCGCCATGAACCCAAGGCGGCGATAGAAGGCGTTTTTATAGAACCGATGGTAAAAAAGCGCTACGAACTTCTGATCGGCTGCCAGAAGGACCCGATCTTCGGGCCGGCGATCGTTTTCGGCATGGGCGGGGTAGCGGTCGAGGTCTTTAAGGACACGAAGGTCGGTTTGCCGCCTTTGAACATGTCCCTGTCCCTGCGGCTCATAAGCGCCACGAAGATCTATAAGCTTCTTAAAGGTTATCGCGGCATGCCGGGGGTCGATATCGCGGCTATCCAATTCCTCCTCTATAAATTCGCCTATCTAGTCGCCGATTTTCCGGAAATAAAAGAGCTCGATATAAACCCTTTCGCGATCGACGAGCACGGCGGAATCGTGCTTGACGCCAAGGTGATATTGGACAAGGATATCATCAATAAGAAGATAAAGCCTTACTCGCACCTGGTAATTTCCCCCTACCCTAAAGAGTATATGACCCGTTTTAAGATGAAGGACGGCCGGAAGGTCGTATTGCGGCCGATCCGCCCCGAGGACGAACCGATGGAAGCGGAGATGTTCCGGCACTTTTCCGACGAAACGGAACGCCATCGTTTTTTCCACCGGATCGGGGATATCACTCACGATCTTCTTCAGCGCTATACCCAGGTCGACTATGACCGCGAGATCGCGATCATAGCCGAATTCACGGAAAATAAAGAGAAAAAGATGCTCGGCGTGGTGCGCCTGATCGCCGATCCTTACGGCGAAACGGCCGAATTCGCGATCGTGGTGGCGGACCCCTGGCAAAAGCAGGGGCTCGGGAATAAATTCACCGACTACATCCTCGGAATCGCCCGGGAGAGGGGAATAAAGAAGGTTTACGCCAATTTCCTCAAAGATAATCCGCCCATGATCAGGATCTTCGAAAAAAGAGGATTTACGATTATATATAAGGACAAGATCGGTCATGCGGAGCTCGAGCTTAAATAACGGAAATTTTGAATAAAAACCGTTGAATTGTCTAATTCCGCGGTTTTTTTATTGACAAATTATTAAATTTATGATACTTTATTTTAATACTTCGGTTCTTTTAATAATTTAAAGAGGAGCTTTAAATGCTTAAGACAATCGAGAATATTCTGGCATTCGGATGTTTTTGTTTTGTTGTTTTCCTGAAGATATGCAATATCATATCCAAGATCATAGAATTCGTCGTTACGGTTTTCCTTGTTTTAGGGTTATTGGGTTTGCTGGCAATTATGGATCCGGCGTACCAGACTCTTGTCCTGTTCATCGGTTTACCGGCAGCGGCTTTTTTCTTTTTGTGTTTCATAGTCTTGGCCGTTTGGAGAAATGAAAGATTCAACAAGATAATGGGTAAATTATAGGCCGCAACACAGGGAAGTAATTTTTCGCTTAAAACCGTCGAGGTGAAAATGAAATTGCTTGGCAAAAAGCTTAAAAAACTTAAAGACTTTATCTCCCCGCCCGAACCGGAATATTACCGGTATCTTTATAGCGCACCGGGCGGCAAAGGTTTTAACCGTCTATTTTCCGGCCAGGTAAAACATATCATTGACGTCGTCAATGAAGAACTGGCCCGAAGCCGGGAATTCGGTTTGGTTTTACGGCCGGAAGACGAAAAAAAAGAAAAACTGGCTCTGCTTTCGCTTTTGGATCATTGGGCCCAGGCGCTAATTAAGATGGGTCGGGAAAATTCGATCGCGGAGCAGGAAGTGGTCTTAAAAGGGCTGATCGCGACGATGTTTAAAATAATGAATGACCAAACGGAATATTACCACGAATATTTTTTCCGTCTGGAAGAAGAGACCTGCAAACCTCAGGTTAAGAATAAATACAACTGCCATCTGGAATCCGTAACCTCGCGTCTTGTCAATGATTTTCTTAATGGTAAAGTCCCTCTAAAAGAATAAGCCGGTTTCGCTAAGAAGCCGGTTTTTAAATAAATTTTGTACTTTTTTTAGAAAAAAGTACCAAAAAATCGCGGGCTGGATAAAAAATCCGGATCACTCGCTGATAAACCTAGTAAAATTTAAAACTCGTCGTCCCTCGATAAGCTCGGGACTCCTCAAACAGTGAAATTTTACACGGTTTATACGCTCGTTATCTTTCCGGAATTTTTATATGCCCGCAATGATGTCAGATTCTCGTTTGGTAAATAATAAAAAGGGATTCTTTGATTTAATTGAATATAGACACAAAGCAGTATAAGTTCTATAATAATTAAGGCCGATGCCGTTTAATACTAAATACTAAACAAATATGGCCCGTATCATTGCCAAAGGCTATTCATTCGACGATGTCCTGATATCGCCTAAGTACAATAAGATATTGTCGAGGCGCGACGTAAAATTCCGGACCCGTGTGACCAGAAACCACGAGATCGATATTCCGATACTCTCCGCCAACATGGACACGGTCTGCGAAACCGCTATGGCGCTCGAGATCGGACGTCTGGGCGGACTCGGGGTTATCCACCGTTTTTTGGAGATAGTGGAACAGGCTGCTATGATCAGAGAGGTTAAAAAGCGCGGTTTATTGGCCGCCGCCGCGGTCGGAGTCAAGGATTTTAAAGAACGGACCGGCGCGCTTAAGGATGCCGGAGTCGATATTTTGGTGCTTGATGTGGCACACGGGCACTCCAAGCGGGCCGGGAAGACCCTGGACTGGATCAAGGAGAATTTTCCGGAACTGGACGTCATGGTCGGCAATGTCGCCACCAAGGACGCGGCCGAATATTTTATATCTAAAAACGCGGATGCGATAAAAGTGGGGATCGGCCCAGGCTCTGTCTGCACGACCCGGATAATGTCAGGGGCCGGCGTGCCGCAGATCACGGCCCTGATGGACGCTTACGAAGCGACCCAGGGGCGGATCCCGGTTTGCGCCGACGGAGGGATCAAGCATCCCGGCGACCTTACGAAAGCGATCGGCGCCGGCGCCGACACGGTCATGATCGGCTCCCTTTTCGCCGGCACGGACGAAACGCCGGGAGAGATCATTGAAAAAGACGGCCGGAAGATGAAAGAGTATCGCGGCATGGCAAGCTATCGGGCGACGATCAAGAAACTTAAATTAGACGGCCAGAAGGTCTCCGAAGACGTGCACGTTGAGGGCGAGATGACCCTTGTGCCGTATCAGGGTCCGGTCGCCAAGATAGTCAATAGATTATTGGGCGGACTCGCTTCCGGTATGACTTACGTCGGCGCTGAACGAATCGAAAAACTGCGCGGCAAAGCCGATTTCATAGAGATTACTAGCGCCGGCTACCACGAAAGCGTGGCGCACGGAGTGGCCAAAAAATAAATCTTTTTAATATATAAAAAAACGGGATGATTTCCCGTTTTTTAATCGGATAAATCAGTCAGCGATGTAAGCTGGTAAGCACTCATCTCGCCAATTTAAACTTGATTTAAGTGAGATATGTTTACCGCCAGCTATTTTAGAAACATATTCAATGCCATAACTCCCATGTTCGTGGTAGTTTCCGCTGCCGCGGAGGCCTTCTTTTCGTAACCGAAAAGAAGCAAAAGGTTTTGGGGGACTCCGACTCGCTATCACGTTGATTTAATTTTGCGTAACACTCGCCGGGGCGCTCGGCTCCACCCCCCAAACCCCACCGGTGTTTTGAAAATATTTGTTATTTTTGAATCTTACTAAACGGTATTTTTAAATATTAAGGTATAAGCCGGTATTAGATAAGAAAAAAGCCCCCGGCGTTTTAGCTGGGGGTTTTCGCTTCAATAATCCAGGGTGGGAACGAGCATATGCGGCGTTCGGCAATTTTTTCCGGAAGCCCAGAGCAGGTAATCAAGCTCGGTCATAAGCACGCCAAGGTCGTACATTAGGCGCGCCGTAGCGACGCCGGTCATAAGCCGCATCTCGATCTCGCCCAGACTGCCGGCTGGTACTTCTTTTTGGAGGGCGATATGTTTTTGGAAATTTTCCGAACAGCGGATTACCCCGAATTCGCACAGGGTTTGCGGCAGGCGGTAGTCTATGACCGGACTGAGAGCGTCATAATCCTTTATCCGCGGCAAAAGTTCGCTGTCATAGGCGCGGCCGGCGTAAAGCAGGGGAACGAGCAGGGCTTTTTTGTGGAAAAGGATCGTTTGGCCGTCCAATGTCCTTGTGTCGGAGAAAGCCTCCGGTATTTCCCGGACCAGGCGTTCGCAGATGCCGCAGCCGTTTTTAAAGCACCGGTAACCGGCCGCTTCAAAGAGGTTGGCGAATTCGCCGCCATAAAGCCGCAGCGCCGCTTTGCCGACGGCGTTAAGGATCGTTTTTCTTCCTAAGAGCAGGGGGAGCGGCGGATTGCCGCGGAAAACGCGCTTCATCTGCTCGTCAGTCAATCCGGCCAAAGTTTTGGCGTCAAGCAGGTTCAAGCCCTCTTCATAGGCCCGCATAAAGGCGGAGACCATACCGAAAGAACTGGTCCGAACGAGGCCTCTCCACTTCATTGCAAAACGTTTTTTGGAGTTGGCATCGCAGTAGTAAGCGTTGATGGACGAGCTTATTACCAGGAACTGGATGAAATTGCGGTCGTCGAACGGCCAGTAAGCGTCGTTGCGCCAGTTCGGTATTTCAAGTTTTTGTTTAATCAGGAGTTTCAGAAAAAGTCCGTATTTCTCTTCATCGAAAGATACGCATTCGTATTTGTGGCGCCGGTGCGCCTGCTCGATCGTTTCGTAAAAAGGATTCATTTTTTCTCCTCTCGTTTTTTGCCGGTACCGGTTAAATTTTTTTATTTTATTTAAAAAGAAACTATTTTGATTTTATGTTAAGCCCGGTATAATGTCAATCGTGGATTGGTTTTTTCGATTTGCTTTTTTTAGCTTATAATTGTAGAATATAATTGTTAGCTTATAGCTTATAGCTTATAGCTTTTAGGTTTTATTTAATTAAACCATATTAAGCGCGTAGTATGAACATGTCCCTTGTTTTAGAAAACTATCATTATATAATTTACGGGGCGGTTTTTCTGCTTTTCAGTTATTTTTTCGTTAATTTCGTTTTTGATCTCCTTTTGCGGGGATTTTCGCCTTTCCTGCCTTCCCGCCCCTGGGTTACCGATCAGATCCTGTCGGAATTGAAATTGCCGGAAGACAACCCGGTCATTATCGCGTTATCCTCCGGGAGGTCAGGGTTTTTCCATGCCCTGGAAAAAAAATACCAAAAGCGGGTAACCCTGATCGGGGTGGAAATGAAAATATTTCCGTATATCGTGGCGAAGGTGCAATCCTGGATCAGGCTGTCAGGGATCAAAGTGATTAAAAGTCCGATTCATCGCGTTAACGTGAAAGAGGCGCGCCTGATATATTGCCATCTTTACCCGCCGGATATGGCCGGGCTTGGAAAAAAATTTAAATTTGAATGCCGGCCCGGGACCGTGATAGTAAGCACCGGTTTCAACATTCCGTTCCTGACGCCGAAAAAAACCATCGATCTGCCGGACCGTAAAGGACGATTCGATATTTTCTCCCGTAACCAGAATTTATTCCAGCGCAAGAACCGGAAATTCAAAAAAGAAAAAAGAGCGTATTTTTACGAGATATGAACTAGCTTTTTCAGCCCGAGGCTGATCCGCCTTTGGCGGAAGCGTACCATTAAAGATTTATTGCGGTTCGGAGGGGTTTAAGAAAATTTTGAAAATGTCAAATGAGAAGAAAATAATATATTTCGGTTGCGGATTATTGTTGCTCGCGATTTTGATTTCCGGGTGCGGACGGAAAGCGGCTGATGGTGAAGACTGGGAAGACGAGGTGGTAATGGGCCACGATTGCGGACTGGAGGGATTCTCCTGCTGCGCGGACAAGGAGCCGGCCTGCCAATACGGCCTGGAATGCTGCACCGATCCGAACGATATCAAGAGCGATATGTGCGTGGCCGATTGCGCCTGCGGAGGCGAGGACCGTTTCTGCTGCAAGGATGAACCGCGGTGCGATCCCGGCCTGGGTTGCGCCGGTTCCCGCTGCGTTCCTTGCGGAGGGATAGACGAACCTTGCTGCGCGGACGGGGGATGTAAGGGCGATCTGGCCTGCGACGGCGATAAATGCGTCGCGTGCGGGTTGAGCGGCCACCCCTGCTGCCGGGACGGAATAGATTGTATTAACGGGGACGCTTCGGACCCCGACCGGACCGAATGCCGGGAAGATATCTGTACGCCCTGCGGCGTCAAAAACCGGGCGGCCTGCCAAGGCGAACCGGCCTGCAGCGCGGACCATCTCCTTAATAACGGCTTATGCTACCGCTGCGGGGATTTCAACCAGCCTTGCTGCGAATACGGATGCAGTCCGGCGGATCTTGAATGCAGCTTGGGATTTTGCGTTAAAACGGTTAAATAATCCATGAGCATTAACGGGCGTTTGGCGCCGGCAAGAGGTCGCCAAGCGCCCGGACAAAAAAAATTATGGAAAATCTTTTTCGTCAGATCGATAAAAAGATCAACGGCCTTATATGGTCGCTTGTCAGTACGGGTATTATCCTTCTTATATTATCCGTCTTAATCGTCTGGACGGACTTCATGCTCCGGCTGGTTTTCGGCATGCTGGTGCTGGCCATCGCTTACGTCTTCCTTTACGGCGGTTATAAGATCTGGACGCTTAAAAAAACGATTAGGGACCATTTTAAATTTTAAGGTTTTAATTCGTAATTTACTTACTAAATCTATGCTTAACAAAAAAATAATATTGCCGTTGATAACGATAGCGATATTGTTATCGGCTTGCGGCCGGCAACCGGTCAATATGGATGAATTGGCCGAAGACGACAGCTACCATTACAGAAACGCCGATCTCGGTTTTTCTTTGGTCTTGCCCGCGGAATTCGTTTATTACCAGACGCAGAGGACCGGAGACCGATCGAGCGATTTTATCGATCTTGATATTTTCGTGCCGACAAGCGACACGGCTTATCCGCAGGCGGTGCCCGGCTATGCCAATCCGATCAAAGTAAGGATATTCGCGGTTGAGAGTTGGGACGAGATCCTCGAGGGAATGGAGGACGGTACGAGCTATCTTAAAATAGGCGAGAAAGGCGGCCGGGTATACACGGTCAAATTCTGGGATGGGGCGCCGTCCGACTGGAGCGAAAAATGGAATGACGATATGAAGCAGGAAATAATCGATGGATTTAAGATAGAATAATTTTTTCTAGGCTTTAGGACGCCTAATGCCTAACGCCTAATGCCTAAAGCCTAATGCCTAATGCCTAAAGCCTAATGCCTAAAGCCTAAAATATGCCCAGTCCAACATTATCGAGAAAAACCGACCAGAAAAACACCCTTGTCGAAGATGCCACGCGGTTATTCCGGGTCGTTTACCAGGAGCAGGCCCGGGAGAACAAAAGCGACGACGAGGTGGCGAAGATAAAAGTTTCCGACCTGATTTCCAAAATGGCCTTTTATTACGAAAAGATCCGCAATACAGTGGATTATAAAGAGGAGCATCTGCTCCGCAAAAACGCGATCGAGCGGATATTGCGCCGCCAAATTATTATCGAGGGGGCGATCGCCGCTAAGGGGCCGAAGGCCGGGGAGATAGCCCGGGAGCTATTAACGGAGCTCATAAGGGCCGCTTATCTTCCCAATAACGCCATACCGGAATCAAAGATCGAGGAGATAAGCGAGGTAGTGGATAAATACCTGAAGCTTAAACAATATTTGCGGCAAAGCAAGGAATTATTCCATGAAAAGAACCACGTTACGGGCTGGTTAATATCCCTTTTGGCCTGCGAGGTCGAGGAAAAACTCGGACGGAGCGAAACCGATCTGACCATTGTTGATTTTATGTACGATATCCTGTCGCGAACGATCGAGCTGCCGGAAAATTCGCCTTACCAGAATGACCGGGAGATACAGATATACGTAAGCATACACCGCTGTTACCTTAAATTCGATCGGGATATGCTGAGTTTCATCCTGTTCAAGCATTATAACCCGCACTGGAAAAATACCCCCTCTCAGGAAACCATCGAGATCATAGCCAGAAAGATGGAAGATATGAAGGAGCGGATAGAAAAGAGCCTTGACCACCCTCTTGCCGGCCAGCTAAACCGTATTATCGGAAAATACAACGTGTTTTTTTCGATCCTTAAGGATGTGATCATAGAGGATCCCCGCGGCGTGTACGACGGTTTCGCCAAAGATCCGAAAGCTTTTGCCCGCAGCGTCAAGAAGGTCTGCAACAAGCGTTATTTGACCGCCCGGAAAAAATTATGGCGGTCGGCCGCGAGAAGTATTATCTATATTTTCATAACCAAATCCATTTTCGCGATAATATTGGAGGTGCCGGCGAATAAATGGTTCGGGGAAGAGTTGAATCCGGTTTCTTTGCTCATAAATATTTCTTTTCCCGCCCTGCTTTTATTCATGATCGTTCTTTTTACCCGCCTGCCCTCGGAAGCGAATTCATCCCGGATAGCGGAGGGCGTCGAAGAGGTGATATTCAACGAAAAGAAAAACCGAACCTATAAGCTGCGTCCGCCGGTCAAGCGCAGCAAGCTCATGCATACGACTTTCAAGCTTATCTATATGGTCACTTTTTTCCTGTCATTCGGCACCATCGTCTGGGTTTTGGATAAATTGAATTTTTCCTGGATCAGTATCGTTATATTCTTGTTTTTCCTGGCTTTCGTGAGCTTCTTCAGCATCAGGATAAGAAAGAACGCCAAAGACCTCCTGATCGTCGAACGCGAGGAGAATATATTAAGTTTATTGGCCGATTTCTTTTATGTGCCGATCGTCGAAGCCGGCAAATGGCTTTCCGAGAAATTTTCCCGCATTAATGTTTTCGTTTTTATCCTGGATTTCATTATCGAGGCTCCGTTCAAGATCTTCGTGACCATAGCCGAAGAGTGGACGAAGTACGTTAGAGAGAGGAAGGACGAGATTTAATCTCTCGTAACTTGGAACTCGTAACTCGTAACCGGAGCAGTTTCACGGTGAGTTATGAGTTACGAGTTATGAGTTACGAGTTATGAGCACCCTATATATTGTCGCTACCCCCATAGGTAATCTGGAAGACATTTCCATGCGCGCCTTGCGTATTTTAGGCGAGGTCGATTACGTATTGTGCGAGGATACGCGCGTGACCGGAAATTTACTCAAGCATTACGACATAAAAACGCCGACGATCTCTTATCACCAGCATTCGGACGTGAAAAAGATCGATCATATCCTGGGTTATCTGGCCCAGGGTAAAGATCTGGCCCTGGTGTCCGACGCCGGCACCCCCGGAATTTCCGACCCCGGGGGGAAACTCGTGGAAGCCGTTTTTGACAAGTTCGGCGATGACGTAAAAATCGAATCAGTGCCCGGGCCGTCGGCCGTGGTCGCGGCCCTGTCCATTTCCGGGATTCCGACGGATAAGTTCGTGTTCATGGGGTTTCCGCCCCATAAAAAGGGGCGGCAGACCTTCATAGAGAGGATCTCATTCTCGGAATATCCGGTCGTGGTTTACGAATCGAAGCACCGGATACTAAAATTCCTGGAGGAGCTCGCGGCCCTTAATAAGGGGATCGAAAGGGAAAACGATTGGCTGGACGAGGAGGTAAAGAAAAATTATAAAAACCGGGACAAGGCGGTCAGGCGAAAACCGGTAACCTCGGTCGTCGTCTGCCGCGAACTGTCGAAGATGCACGAAACGGTTTACCGGGGGAGCCTTGATAAGATAATTAAACAGATCAAGGGCAACAAGGACGAACAGAAGGGGGAGTTTACCGTCATTGTCGGGAAATAAAACCAAATAACATTAAAAAAAGCGACGGGTTTGTCGCTTTGGTGTTTTTTTATAATTCGTAATTAGTTTTGCATTTGGGGCATTGCTTATTTTCCAGGGGCACGTCGCAGGCGGGGCAGTACATATAAATACATGTGCTTTGCATGTCCGGAGTTATTCCGCATTTACGGCAATGGCCGCAAGGGGAAAGCCGGGCGGTGCAGGGGGGATCATCGTGATGTAAAACTTTTTTCGCTTTAGCCATGATTTTTTCTCCTTGTGTTCGAGGTTATAAAACGCAAACTCCGGTTATGCCGGCTACGATCATTGCCGCCGCACCCAACTGCAGGCGGTTTAATTTTTCCGCGAAGACGATATGGCTGTAAATGATTACCACGATCGGATTGGCGAAAAAAATCGCCGAGACGATGCTGTTGTCATAAGCTTCAAAACCAAGCACGGTAGCCAGACTGGCTGTAATCGCGGCCAGGGAGATGCCGACGACATATTTAAGGCTTCTCTGGTCGGGCCAGGCAAAGCCTCCCCCCTTGATCTTTATGGCGATAGCGCTATAAACGCAGATGCTCGCCTCTATAATCATCGAGGTCAGCACGGGACCAAACCATCCGATTGGAATCCGTACCACTCCGTAAGCGACGCCCCAAAGAAGACATGTGATCAAGGCGAATATCACTCCGGTTGATAGATGGAATTTTCCCGTTTTAATATCTTCCCATTTCATGGTTGCGAGTATTACGCCCAGGAATATTAGGGCAATGGAAAAAAGTTTGGCTTCTCCCGGCGATTCGTCAAACCAGAAGATTGATATCAGGGTGGTTGGCACGACCGCGGAATTCGCTATCGGGCTTATTATTCCTAGTTTTTCGCCGCTGTTCATGGCTTTAAGCAAGGTCAGGATGGAGAGGAAGCCAATAAGGGATATGGCCAGGACAATCGCCGTGTATTTCCAGGAAAAGAAGAGTTTTAATTCAAGTTTGATCGGCAGCCAAGGTAGTAAAACTAAAAATATAAGAGTAATAAAAACGTTGCGGTAGAAAGAAATCCTGAGATTTTCCATTTTTTCCGCGGCAACCCGGTACCAGACATTGATGAGTCCGTAGCAAACCATGGCAACGAAGCCGTATATTATGCCTAGGGCGGCGTTATTCATGGGTTAACCCTTTCGTTTTTATGTGCTATATTGTGAATGAGCCGTATGTATTAATTTAAACTATTATAATATCTTCAATATGTCAAGCGATAAATTCTACATAACCACCCCGATCTATTACGTGAATGCCAAGCCGCACATCGGCCATACATATACGACGGTAGCCGCGGACGTGCTGGCGCGCTTTCATAAATTAACGGGCGCCCGGGTTTTTTTCGCGACCGGTACGGACGAGCACGGCGCCAAGATCGCTCAAAAGGCAAAAAGCGAGAACAAGGACCCGCTGGAATTCACGGATGAAATTTCCGGGCAATTTAAAAAAGCCTGGAGCGACATAAATATCAAATATGACCGGTTTATACGAACGACCGAAAAGGATCATATAAAAGCGGTGCGGAACGCGTTGCAATTCATGAAAGATAAGGGCGATATCTATAAAGATAAATATGAAGGACTTTATTGCGTCGGCTGCGAGCAGTTCAAGAACGAAAAAGACCTGGTGGACGGCAAGTGCCCTGATCATCAGACCGTTCCGGAATTCATGAGCGAGGAAACCTATGTTTTTAAGATGAGCAGATACGCGGACCGGCTTTTAAAAATGATCGAATTCGACGAGTTTAAGATCGGTCCGGAGGAGAGAAAAAATGAAATTTTAAGCTTTTATAAAAAAGAGGGCTTAAAGGACGTTTCCTTCAGCCGAAAGAACATTAAATGGGGCATACCGCTGCCCTGGGACGAAGCGCATACGGCCTATGTCTGGTCCGACGCTTTTTTGAATTATCTTACCGTACTTGACTGGGACGGAAATCCGGAGAATCGCCCGCAGATGTGGCCGCCGGAATTACAGCTTATGAGCAAGGATATTTTAAGGGTGCATGCCACCATCTGGCCGGCCATGCTTTTGTCCCTGGAACTGCCTTTGCCGCGAGAGATATTCGTGCACGGCTTTTTCCTGGTGGACGGGCAGAAAATGTCGAAATCGATCGGGAACGTCATCGCCCCCGAAGATCTTATTGCCAGATACGGAGTGGACGCGACCCGCTATCTTCTGATGAGTACGACTGCTTTCGGTGGCGATGGGGATATTTCCTGGAAAAAATTCGATGAAAAATATACGGCCGATTTGGCTAACGGAATCGGGAATTTAGTGGCAAGATCAATAACTTTGGTGGAAAAAATGCGCAACGCTAATATGGAGTTGACACTTACTGATGGCGAAAAAGAAGTTTGGGGGGAGTTGGGTTTTTATCATAAAAATATAAGCGAAGCCTGGGATAAATATTTTTTTCTATTTAAAGAATTAAGGATTGATGAGATACTTTTTCTCGTGATTAGCGGAGTAGCCACTTTTGCCGATGAATATATTACCGCCACAAAACCATGGGAACTCATTAAAAATAATGATAAAAAAGTTTTGGTGGTAATGTATAATATTTTAGAAAGAATACGCCACATTTCTATTATGCTTTATCCGTTTATGCCTGCAACTGCGGAAGAGATCATGCGCCGGCTCGGGCTTGATCCGGAAATTGAATTTAAAAAAGATTTCAAAGATCTTATAAAATGGGGCGGTTTATCGCCGGAAACCAAGGTTGATAAGGGCGAGCCGCTTTTTCCCAGACTGAACCAGGATTAATATTCCTTATTTTATTTTAAAAATTTATTAATTTCTATATAATATTTTTAGCATATGATCATAATTATAGTGCATCCGGCGGACATTAATTGATAAGTAATACATGACAACAAAAATATTTGGAAATTGATTATTAATTTTTTAACTAATATTAAATAATATAGTCGGAATTGACATGATCAATGGATTTTGATAGTATTATAAATAAATTTATGAATATAAATGTTACCAAAGCCTGTTATTTGTTTATTCTGCCGATCATTTGGCTGCGTCGGCCGGTTTTGGTATTATCGAACTACTAAATAGAATAGTTAGAAATATATCCAAAACCGGTTCCGCAGGGATCCGGTTTTCGTTTAAGGGACAATAAGGAGGAATCGAAGACTATGGCCAAAGACGTATTTACCCGCCCGGATCACGGCCCCGGATTATACGAAAAACCGCTCTTTCCCCGGGAGCAAAAAGAAGCCGAGGAAACCGGACAAAAACAAAAAGAGATCAAAGAAGCGAAAAAAGAAAAATAAAAAAACAGCAAACCATTAAATCAAACCCATGAACATGTACGCCGCAAAAATCCATCACCTGTTTATTTGTCTAGCCTGGTATTTTACCGGGACGGTTTTGGTTTATGGATCCAATAAATAGAGCAAGAACTATAAACCAGAACCGTCTCGGGAAAAACCGGACGGTTCTTTATTTTTCGTTCATTCTCAAACCAGGGGAGGTGTCGCATGCGTTACGGGGAAATGTATCACAAAGAAGGCATGGTGTTCAGGACCAAGGAAGATGAGAAAATATTATTGATCGGCGACTGGCCGAGACCGATCAGTTTCAAGGATGCTCCGGGTAATATCCGCGCTTTTTTCCGCGAGATCGGCCTTAACGGCCATTTAACGGTTATCGACGCGATGGTATTCCCGGCCGGAGTGACCCTGGAGATTGATTGCCGCTTTCATTGGCCGCAGGCGAAGCTAGTCAAAGCAAACGGACTTTCGATGGAAATCAGCCTGTCAGTGATCACGAAACTGGATTTCCGGAAAGCTTTTACGGCCGCCCTCGAAGATTTCGCCGGCCAAAGACCGGCGCTCCCGAACCGCGACAAAGAGGAAAATAAAAAAAATACCGAAACCTGGGTCGTAGTCGAAGGACGCAAGGTGCCGGCCAAACATCTGGCCGACGGTTTTTGACAAGTATCGTTCGTTCATTAATAACTATACCCCATTTTCGAATGGGGTATCCGCTGATGATCATTAAATTTTTAGCGATCAACAGAGGATAGGCGTCCATTTCGTTCTTTATTTTTTAATTTTTTCGGCGCTAAAAAATAAGAAAGGAAGGTGCGTTATGCCGGTAATTACCAACCACAGGACCAACGGGGAGATAGAAACGATCTTCAATCATCACGTGACGGATGCGGTGGGCCGGATTATCAATCACGATTTGTCCGATTGCTCCCAGGCGGACGAATTAGCCAGGATTTTGGGCGTATTCAAGTATCCCGGCCGGGTTCTGGGATCTACGGCCGAAGGGGATATCGTCCAGCTGCATCCTGATCTGAAAAAGCACTTCAGCTACGTAAGCGAACATTACCGCCGGATCGGGCTTGCCCACTCCAGGGATATCATCTGGAACGACGATTTTCAGATCATGAAGGATTTTCCGGACCACCAGATCTCGGTTTTCTTTTTCGGAGAAAAAGCCCACCGGGCCCGGCCGGACGAGCGGTGGTATAAAACGACGAAATTCGCCAACTCCAAAAATGAGTTTATCCGCTATTGCCGCCTGCTCGGTCTTCCGACCCCGGAAACGTTCTGTTATAACGGCAAGAGGGAAATAGCCGACCTGGACGAATACCATTACCCGCTTTATCTTAAGCTGGCCGTATCCGCGTCGGGCCAGGGGGTCGTCAAATGCAAGGATTCGAACGTTTTGGCCGCTGAGCTGTTCAAGCTCGACGAGAATGCGCCCTTCCAGCTCCAGGCGGAAGTCGATGCCGGCGCCTTCATCAACGTTCAATACGAAGTGATCGGGGACCGATTGCGCCGAGGCGTGATCACGCGGCAGATACTTAACGGCAACGAGCACGCCGGTAATATTTATCCCACTTCGTACGATCCGCGAAAATTTACGGATGTTATCGCTGCCGATATGTTCCGTCGGGGCATGAAAGGCGTATTCGCGTTCGATCTGGCCGTAACGAAAGGCGGGGAATACCTGTTCATCGAATGCAATCCTCGCTACAATGGAGCCACTTATCCGACAAAAATAGCCCAAAAACTCGGGATAAATAGATGGGCGGCCAAGAATTTCAAAACCGGACGTCATAGTTTTGCCGACATCGATCTGGGGGAAGTGGAATACGACCGGGACAGAGCCTCCGGAGCGATCGTTTTGAATTGGGGTTGCGTCGATGACGGTAAATTAGGCGTATTATTGGCCGGTACGCCGGAAGAACAGCATCTCCTTGAAGAGAGGCTATTGATCATTTTAAATTAAACCGGATATCTACCAGGACAAACCACGCCCCGCAAAATTTGCGGGGTTTTACTTTTAATTTTATCCGTTTTCTGGTATCATAAAATAAATAATATGTCCCAAGAGAAGATTTTAATAAAAATCATAAACCTTACGAAATCGCTGGTCAGGTTCCAGACGACCGCGGATAATTTAGGGGAAAAACGGGCGATCATTGATTTCGTCAAAAACGAGTTCAAGGGAAGCGGCGTTTACGCGAAAAAGATCGTCTCCAACCGCGTTCCTTCGCTTGTGATAACGCTCAAGAAGGAAAAAAATCCCCGCCTTGTCCTGGTGGGGCACCTTGACGTCGTTCCGGCTGAACGGCCGAGCGATTTCCGGCCGATAGTCAGGAATAACCGGATCTACGGCCGGGGAACCGGCGACATGAAAGCGGCCTGCGCCGTAATGATAGAGGTAATGAAAAATTTCGCCCAAGCCAATCCAAAGCCGTCATTGGGCCTTATCCTTTCCGCCGACGAGGAGATCGGCGGGGAAAATGGAGTGGGCTTTTTGCTCAGGAAGAAGGGGTTCAGGCCGGAATTAGCCGTGGTGCCGGACGGGGGAACGGATCTTAGCTCGGTCGTATTGAAGGAAAAAGGCCTTATCGACCTTAAAATCAAATCGTTCGGGAGATCGGCGCATGGCGCCAGGCCGTTCTTGGGGGTCAACGCTATCGACGCCCTGATCGGCAAGTACGCGAAGATCAGGAAAATAATCCCGGAGCTTAAGCGCGGGCAATGGAAAAACAGCCTTAACCTGGGAAAGATAGCCGGCGGACAGGCGACCAATAAGGTTCCGGACTACGCGGAAATGCTTCTGGATATAAGGATAGTGGACGAACGATACCGGAGCCCGATCATGGCGAAAATCAGAAGGATCGCTCCGGACGCGGAAATCATCTCAGACGGCAGTACTTTTATCCAGGATAAAAACGCCCGGATCATTGATTATAAGAATGTTTTTGAGAAAATGCTGGGACGGAGAATAGAATTTACCCGATCAGAGGGCGCGTCTGACGCCAGATACTTCTGCGAGAAGAAAATTCCGGCTATCATCACAAAGATAAAGTGCGGACATATCCACGGCCGCAATGAATGGGTTGATATTCCCGAAATGGGCTTTTTTTACCGGGGACTCAAGGAATTTATCGAAAAATTTTATTCAGGAGATAAAACTAACTAAAAGCTTTAATCAAAAAACTATGATCAAACAAAAAACGAGAAAGGTTTTGCCCGTTTTAGCGGTTATTATTTTGGCGGTCATGACCGTGAATTACGCGGGCGCCACCACTGATTCATCCGACGATACCGTTGGCGGCGTGGAGTCGATGGTTTTATCCGGCTCCGGTAAAAGCGTTAGCTGGACAGTTGACGGACGATCCGCTCAAGGATTTAAAGTTGTCTGGTCGAAAAATACCGGCCCGACCTATCCTTGCCGCGAAGGCGACCAGTATCATTATTACCCCGATCCAGATAAAAGAGGCGATGCCCTGGAGGCATTTTCCGGCAACGGCACTTATTATGTCCGTGTCTGCGAATATTTAGGCGGGAAATGCGGTAAATATTCCAATGAGATAAGCTTAAAGTTAGGAGAAACGGAAACCTGCCCGATTCAATGCCTGGTTTATGAACCGGTGTGCGGCCAGGACGGAAAAACCTACTCCTGCGGCGCCGCTGACGCCGAATGCCACGGTACTTACGTCGCGTATAAGGGGGAGTGCCAGGATCAAACCGGCGCGGTTCAAAAAATCGCTTTGTCGATTAAAAGCGAAAACACGGTAAAGTGGATGACCACGGGTTATAGCGCCAAAGGATTTAAAGTCGTCTGGTCAAAGGATCCGAGCCCGGTTTATCCGACCCGCTCCGGCGATAAATATCTGTATTTTTCCGATCCGAATTACAGCTTTACGGCTTTGACGGCTTTTTCAGGCACGGGCAAGTATTATATCCGCGTTTGCGAATATCTAGGCGGGGAGTGCGGGCTTTATTCAAACCAGATAGAAATGGACTTGACCGGCAAAGAAGCGGTCGCCTGCACTATGGATTATAATCCGGTTTGCGGCGTTGACGGCAAGACTTATTCCAATAAATGCGTGCTGGATGCCGCCGGTGTGGCGAAAAAAGCTTACGGCGAATGCCCGAAAGACGCTGATATCGTTAAGATAGAAGAGAAGGCTGGTCAATTGTCAAATAATCAACTGGATCAGATCTTGGCCGAACTCAAGGCCTTGCGCGACCTGGTCAAAGAACAGCAAAACGAGATCACGCATCTGAAAAAATTACTGATCGGCGTATCAGCGATCACTGACGCGATGCAGTCCTCAATAACAAATTTTATTACTTATGGCGTTGACGATAACACTAAAAAATTAGGGGAAGGGGAGCGGGCGGCCGTGATGTATTCCTTTAAGTCCGCTTTCGGCAAGTTGCCGGAAGACGAAACGGAGCTGGCGGACGCAATCAAGATCGCCAACGGCCGCTGGCCGGGAAAAACCTCCGAAGAAGCGGAAATCTCCGCCAAGGCGAATTTTAAATTCATCTATAAGCGCGAGGCCGATATGGACGACCCCAAGGATAACGCGGCCGTCACGATCATGGCCTACGGCCTTCGCCAAAAAGCGGCCAACAGAAATCTAAAATCAGAAAAACAGGGCATTCAGATATTTGAGGCTTTATATGATCGTTTGCCGACTACGACCGAAGATTGGAACATAATGCAAGCTATTACATATAGCGGAGCAAAGAGATAAAGAAGATTGCCCGCCCAAGGCGGGTCCGCCTCGGGCGGAGAACATAATGCAAGCTATTACGTATAGCGGGGCAACTCGTTAAATTAGCCAAATAATTTTATAACCGTCCGGATCTAAAAAGCCGGGCGGTTTTATTTATGAAGGAATTTTAATTTATGTTATTGGGCGGGCGAAACGTGTAATATTGGCGCAAAACAATCAAATACTTCCAAGGCATCTCTATTGCCTTTTTAAGATTATCGTATGGGGTTTATCTTTTTTAGATTTGCTATTTAATAATAAGCGGAAATATTGTATAATATCAACAGGTAGTTACGGGTATATAATAAAATATTTAAGTAAATTAAAATAAAAATTAACTTTATTTTTTAATATTCAGCCAAACTTATTCCATTAGCAATAGACGTATTAACAATCGCAAAGAGTCGCGGGGATTTGCGAAATACATTTTGAATATTTGTAAAAATAAAAACCGGCGTTCTGCCCGAGTATTCGGAGAGACTGCCGGTATATTTTAAAAATCTATGGGGTTATTTAAAAAATCGGTCTTTTTTTCGGCCGTTTTGTTTTTTTCGGCCGTATTTTTCTGCGCTTCAGCTGAAAGGCTTGAAGCGGCAGTAATATTCCAGGATGGATTTGAAAGCGGACTTAGCAATTGGGATCTGGCCGGAACCAGTAATCATTGGCAAAGCACTGATTTTGCGCATTCTAGTACCTATTCTCACAAGATTCAAGATTCCGGATTAAGCGAAATCGCTAGTGTGGATTTTACCACCCCCTCAAATCACAGTATTTATCTTTCGTTTTGGTGGCTAATGAACGGCGCGCCGGATACAGGCGGAAAATTAGGCCGTTTTGTGGTCCCGGGAACCGGCGCTCAGATGGAGATCTGGTGGAGCAATAGTTCTCATTCACTGGCCGTTCATCATTATGATAACTCATCAGAAAGGCCGGAATGCGGTGAGGGCACGAACCGGGTCCATTATACCGGTACCGACGTTTGGGATAATCGCTGGCACCGTTTTGAGGTTTTTGTTGAATATAATACGCCGGGAGTAAATAATGGCCGTCTCCGCGTTTGGGTTGATCGGCCTGACTCAGCGGCTTTCACCAATTCGGCTTATCTCAAGGTTAACGATTCGGATGTCCGTTTTATTAATACCGGCGTTTGCGCCGCTTATTACTCGAATTTGCGCCTGCCGACAAACCTTGATTCACGGATGCAGCCCGGATCTATTTATTACGATGATGTTGCGATCAGAGACGACTTGCCGCCCGTCTCCGGCGTCCCCACCTGCTCGAACTGCTGTTCCACTACCCAGACCTGCCCGACCGCTATGACTACCGTGGGTACTTGCGCCCGTTGCTGCGCAACTACTTGCCAA
>MFGB01000002.1 GCA_001780275.1 Candidatus Falkowbacteria bacterium RIFOXYA2_FULL_47_19
CGCCGGCGGAATATAGCCGGCAATATCTAACTAAACAACTTGTAGAATCCGTGTCCTAAAAAAGGGGTACCCCCCATTTTTCTCCCACTGCACCGTAGTGAGGGAACAGTTGTCTATGTGTTGGCATTATTCCAACTTGCTTGTCTTCTATTTTGTCCATTATATTTTATCCATTTATCTTTTTGGATCAATGATATACTCACTAAAAAAATCTTCATATATTTTATCGAGATATTCGTTGTGGAGCGGTTTCTCGTCATTTATTTTGGAAATATACGAAGTAAATCCCTGGCTTCTATCACCCTTTACCGCGTTAAATACTTTTTCTATATCTATCTCGTCCTTAACAGAGCTATACAATTCAAGTTCATCTATGTTAAGAAGGTGATACTTAAAATTTTTTAACCCAACTAAATTTTCTTTTTTTTCTTTTTCTGCTAACAGGGCGTTTATATTTTCTTCGTATAAGTCAGAAGATACAAGAGGGATTTCTAAAAAAACAATTATTGGGATAATTTCTTTACCCCTAAATCTGGCTAATTCTTCAAATTTATTAATATCTTGTATATTTTTATAAGTTTCTATGATAGCGTCCACTACTTTCTTCAATTCACTATTTACTATTGTTTCGAGGTTCCCCGTTTGTCTGCTCAATAATGCAAATTGATTAGCTTTTACTTCAAATAGATAACATTTATTTTCTTTAAAAACCTGCCAATCCGTAAATCTATTATTCTGTTTTGAATAAATAATTTCAGGGCTAACATTTTGTTCTCCGTATATTTCTTTTAATATCAAACCAACATATTCTTCAAATATATTATTGCCAAAAAATTCTCTAAAATTAAGGTGAAGTTTTTTCTTATTATCTACTTGCTCAAAATAATTATTAAACCACCAAAACAAACCACCAAAAGTTTTATACGCGAAAGCTGCTATATTCGGGATTATGTATATGTCATCACCATTAACTTCTTTTTCTTTTATGACGGGATATGTAAATAAAGGGTTAAATCTGTTTTTTGTATAAACAGGATCAAGGCCTTGGTTAATTTGCTTATCAAACTGATTAAACCGTTCATAATTAACAGCAAGGATATTTAAAAAGCTATTTACTTTTTCTTCCGTAAAAATCTTTTCAAAAGCTTCGATCTTTGCATTAGATAAATAAGTAACGCGGAAAGCTGAGTGATCACGCGTGCCAGCAAAAAAACCAAAACCTATTTTAATGTATTCATCAATAGTTATTCCATTTTCCTCTAAAAAAATATCGGATAATTTAGCAAATTTTTTGGGTTCGATTTCTTTTGCCAAATAATCAAATAAAACTATATTTCTTGTTAGTAAATTTTCTATATTGAACTGAACGCTGCTCATTTGCTCATACCACATTCTAACCATAAATGATATGAAGCTATCTTGATCAAATTTTTTTCCGTCTTCTAATTCAGGACTTATTAGCTTATTGCCGTATATATTGCATAAAGCAAGAAAGGAATATGGATCATCTTTTAAAGTATTTTGGCTACTATTATTAGCACCGGATAAAATTAAAAGATTTGCGATGTAGGCTAACGCAAATTGTGTAACTATAATACCCGTGCCTTCTTCTGCGTGTCCTGCCTTACCAAAATGATCAGTATTTCTATGATAAATATAACGCGAATAATTACCAATAAGGATTAGCGTATCTTTTAAATTATATTTTCGCAAAAGAAGCAAAATTTCTTGTTCCGTAACTTTGCCGTCGCCTTTTTGTATTAATAATCTGCCGACATCATTATCGATTGGGTGTCCATTTCCTTTTTTATCATAAATCACAGGCTGTTTTATAAAAAGCTCCTTTCGTTTTTCTTGTTCCTTGCTCATACAACATCTTTTATACTTCTTATCACATCCACATATTGGACAAGGTTTTTTGTTTGCTAATTTTCCTTTACCCACATCATTTAAAAAAATAATTAGAAATTTGTTGTTTAAATAAATCCTTTTTAAAATCCTTAATTCCTAAATCCATTAAGTCCAATTTTCCCAACTCTACCTTATCTATCCTTTTCGCGACACCAATGGTATTTTCGGAAACTTCAATCGACCTGTTCATTAAATCGATAAATTTATCTTTTTTTATTTTTCCACGATCAATTGCTTCGGCTATTATTTCAAGTGTAACCGGAGCTATATAAGCAGTAAAATTATCTTTTTTATCGGAGTAAGAAATTACATCAATAATTGCCACTCGTAAAAACATTTCAGTGGCGTTAACGTATTTTTCTTCTGCCATTAGCTGTATTGCCATAGCACGATAAACAAACCACTGTTTTGATAAAAAAGCTTGACCACCGGAGTACTTGCCTTGCGCAACTTTAAGTATAGCTTGATTGTACAGCCCCCAAGCCTCATCAGATTTTCCATTTTTAAAAGCTCTCTTGGCTTGCGCAATAGTTTTATCAATCTCGTCTTGTTCGATCAACTGTAAATCATCATTGCCCGCCTCCTTGATATAGTGTTGTTTCGCCCAAAGATCTTCTAACGCCGGAACGTCTTCTTCTTTTATTATCCTCGGAACTTCCTCGTTCGGAAATTTTCTTACTCGATATTTCTTATTACAATTTGTACATTTTTTGCCTCTGGTGGGGTATGGACTAATAATTTGATCGCAGTATGGGCAATGAGCAATCATACTATCATAATTTGGCTTACTGCTTTTGTTTAAATGTTTAAAAATTTTATTTATAAACTCCATTTGATTTCGAAAAGTTAATTACTTGGATAAAATTTTTTCTTCAAACGATCAATCTCTGCTTCCAAGTCTTTTCTTGATAACTCCTCTCTCGGCAGATATACATCCTGCGCTCCGCTTTCAACATACTCTAAAAAAATCTTCGCCGCCCTCGGATTACCGGCTAACGCATTATCGCGTAAAGCCAAAAGGACATCCGGTATATCATCGGCAAATTTTTGTTCAATGGTCTTCCGAACAGATGAAGCAACTTCGGATGTTTTCTTCCAGGCGTGAACAGTCGGCTCGCTCACTCCCAAAACTTCAATCGCAAATCGCTTTAACGGCATTGGACGGCAAGCCTTTGGCAGAGCCAGATATTCAACTAATTTTAACTTATTAGCGTCGATCGGCTTGATTGTAGAGGTGGCAATTTTCATATTTTTAGTTTATCATTTTCGCTAAAGCCTGTAAATCGCAGGTTTATTTTAATTTTAGGCAATTATCCCGGAATAGCGGTTTAAGTTTTCTTAAGTATTTCTATTGTTTTTCTCATAAAATGGTGGTATATTAAAAATGCGAAACCACACATTTTATATTTTCGTGAGAGAAGCCATTTTTTGGCTATTTTACTTGTTTGTGACCGGAAACGGACATCCGATCAGCACAAGCAAGTATCCTCACGGACACTCAATGTGTGGTTTCGCGACCAAGATCGGGTGTCCTTTTTTTATTGGGCGCTTTGACAATTTAACAACAAACCTATGAAAAAATTTACACTCGGATTTATAGCCGGGCTTATGCTTGCATTACCGGTATTGGCTCTATCCGCGCCAAATCTTGCCGAAAAATTAAAAGGCAAAATTCTTTTAGCCGTCGAAGACAAGGGCAAAACCTATTATGTCGCCAATGACGGCTATCGTTATCGCATTACCACCGCAACAGCCCAAAAAGTTTTTGAAAAATTGGCATTGGGAATTAGCAACAGCAACCTTGCTGAAATTGAAGAAAATGATTTAGGAATAAGTCCGGATAGCCAATCTGCTTGCCAAGATAAAACCGTAGAAAAAATTGTATATGTAAATAATTGCACCGGCTCAAACGATACTACTGATAACAGCTCCACGGATAACTCCCAGACTTCACAGCCACAAGAAACTTATAATTACGATAGCTATTATCCGATAATTCTTTCATTAAAAGATAACAAGGACAACATTATAAAATCATCCACATACAACCAGTATTCAGGTATCGTTGATTATACTTCTGCAACAACAAACACAACGCTAAAAGTTGGCGATGAGCTGATTTTAACTGTTGAGGCGAAGGATCCGCAAAACAGACCCCTGTTTTATAACTGGAACTCTAACTCACAACGCTTTAACGAGCTTATCGGCATAGAGAATGGGAATTATAAATATACCACTAATAACGAATTGCGCTATACGATCAGCAATGAAGATCTGCAGACAGGTGAAAAAATGAGAATTGTCAGTCAGGTCAGGTCTGAAAAGAATAATTACAGATTTGGTGGCGGAAATTATGATGACGCTATTTTTATCGATTATAAATTATCGCAATAACATATGACAATTCTAAAAAAAATTTTCAACTCCATTTTGTATATAGCCGCGACAATAAGTCTATTTGCCACTTATGCTTTTTCAATAGACAATCTAACATCAACACCAAGCGATGAAGTGCCATTTTTCGCATTGGCCGTAACTATCTTAACAATCTTCATTTATATCAAAGTTATAAAACGAAAATGATATTTTTTATTTATTGATATTATATATATTATATGGCGGCCTGTTAGTTTGGCGCGACTTTCATATCCACAACTTTGCTGATCGTCCTCTGTATGCTATGAAAAAACCAAATTTCATAATAATTGGCTATGCGATTTTAACTCGACCATATCAAGCGCCTTATTTTTGGATGAACAAAATAATTTATACCTTCAAACAAAGCCTTGAAGACGATAAAAGAAAATATGAAGAACGGCTGGCTAAAGAAAAAAGAGATAACGAACAAGCTATAAAAGATAGTAAGGATCACGATTTTTTTAAAAATAATGTACAAAATTCTGAATTGATGAGCAAAGGCGGCGGCTTATTTAATGTTGAGCCGGGGCAAATCGGAAAAGTGTTGATCAATGATAAAGACAAAACTATCAAAATTGAAATTAAGCAGACGGCAAGAAAGTGCATTAGAGAAGGTGGTGCAATTTATCAAATTCCTTTATATAGCACCGGACACTTACTGTGTGAAAATGCCGAATATGAAATTATAGAAAGCGAATACGGCAACGCCGTTTTTATGAGCGATGATAAAAACAATCCCGGACAGGTGAAACCGTACGGCAACGAATTTACTTTGCACAAAGACGATAAAAATCTGGCGCGTTTATCATTAACGATAATCAACAATCTTCAAGGCATAAAAATTGTCTGCGATCGGATCAGTGTTATTGACTACAAGGATATAAAGGTTGATGATATGGAAAAACATCGCGAAATTGTTATTGGCTGTTCGTATAGCAAATTTTTCTCAATCCAATATGAATGATAAACAGTTTAAACTTGAATATATCAAATGTCCCAGTTGCAAAAACATTCTTGATTTGTCGTTTGTAAATAAAAGCTGTCCTAATCCGCTTTGTGGCTTTAGTTTTGAGGGTTTAGAAGATTATTTAGACAAAGACGACGGCTGGCTGCACAAAGCGCTTGTAAAGGCTTACAAGGGCAAAAATGAGTGCGAGGTTAAGCTACTGGCAACAGCGGTCAGATACAACATTGCTAATTACCTCGATCACTTCGTTTCTTGTAATTGGGGAAGTCATTATACAACTTTATTTAAAGATTTTATAATCCTCTATTTGGACGACCTCAATGCATTAAAATTAGTCCTGTCGTCCGATACAATCAAAATCGGCAAGGGCGACGCTATTGCTTCAAAAAACGGTTATAAAATGTTCTGGGAGCTTTATAAATGGTTAATGCGCGTTCATTCGCCGCAGATCCGCGACTTCCTACGCACAGAATTTCCGGATTATTATAAGAAATACTACAAAGAACAGCACGAAAAAATTATGCGGCAGAAAATTACAGCTAAAAATGAAGATCAAGCGCGACTAATCTAAACTCCCAAGGCTGGGAGTTTTTTAGTTGATTATTTTACCTATAATAGTTAAACTAAAATCAATATAAATATAAGAATAAGTATGACAATAAAAGAAAAAATTATTAAAATTATAGATATAATTTTAGATGAAGAATTGATGTACAAGGATAACGAAGTTTTATCATTGCCTGTTACAAGATTTAAGGAGGAAGGTATTTATGCTGAAGAGTTCAGTAAAATAATGGAAAAATTGACAAGCGAAGGCTGTCTTGTTTCGGAAGAAGATTTTGATATATGTAATTTCGATCATACCTATATTTTTCATATGAACTATGCAATGGTAAAACCGGACTATAAAAAATTGAAGGCATATAAAAAGCAAATTATGCAAAATAAAAAAAGAGTTAAACTGAAAGATTATACCACTGGTAATAACAAGTTGTATATAAACGGAAGTTTTGTTGGTAATTTAAAAAGGCTCAAGAAAGATGTGATTTTGATTTATTTTGCAGAACGATACAATAGATCAATATGCAGTGTAAGGGTTGAGGAGTTTATGGATTGGTGTTCTGGGCGATATCCAGAAATATGCAATAAGATCAAAGATAATATACAGGGCGGCGCTAAGTGGTTTAGAAATGGGATTGATGACATAAACGACAAAAACAGGGAAGCTCTAAGTGGTGATAAGTTAATCATATTCAACAAAAAAAATGATAGCTTTGATATTACAAAAAGCATTGAAATTAAATAACTTATTTTGAAATCTTATTAACAAGTTATGATAATTGACTAATTTCTGTAACAATATCCAATACAATTTTCAAGAGTAAGATATATAAAAAATCGCTATCATTTATGATATAGCGATTTTTTATATGGATAAAAATAAGTATTACAAAACAAACGCATTTTATTTAGCTACTTTTTTATTAGCAAAAGATTTTTTGTTGGTAAGCACAGAAAGAACTTCAGCCAATAAATTGATTTTTGTTTTTGAAAATACCGACAAGCTGCAAGAGCTTGTTCGGATTTTTAATTTTGGTGAAATAAACCACGTATCATTGAAAGTTAATTTTAAGAAAATAGAAGCTGCAATAAAAAAATTAAAAAGCCTTATTTATGATTAAATATGCAAGATAAATATAAAGATAAGGGGAAAAGGTATTGGAAGGAAGATTATTATATGGACGATTTAGCTCGCCACCTTTCTATGAAAGCCCAGTGTGTTTACGATTGCCTCAAAAGACATTGCAATGCGGACAGAAAAACTACAATTGGATCTAGAAAGATTGGTGAAAAAATTGGAATTGACAAAGGTACTGTACAGTCAGGGTTAAACGAACTTATCAAAAAAAATTTCATAAGCGCTAGGTCAAGCAATTCAAGTGACGGTTATTATTTTATTTATCCACTGAACGAAGTTTTCGGTCAGTCGCTGGGTGGAAAAAACTCGGTGACTGAATTAGAGCAGCAGTCAGTACCGAACGGATATAACAGTCAAAAGGAATTAAAGAATTATATCAAGGAAGAAAATAATAAAAATGTGAAACCAGAAACACTAATAAAATTAAGACGAAATCTGGAAGAGAAAGGCATTGTGCGACCAATAATTTAATATGTTAAATCAGGAGCTTATAATCGAATTACAAGAAATAATGAAAACTGATTATGCTTGCGAATTGACCGATCAGGAAGCTCTTGAATTTGGCGAGCTTTTTTTGGCAAGTTACGAGGCGCTTATAAAACTTAGACTTGAAAATAATAAATCTGTATGCTAATTTATAATTACTTACCCACTACAATTAAATCACAAGGTTTTATTATTTTTCGCTATATAAATGGGCGGTTCTGCCAGCGAAATGTATCCTTGTGATATGTTGTAGTTGGGTAAGTCAGAACCGTCCATTTATTTTTTTAAAAACATAAACATATGAATGACAATAAAAATAAGACAATCATTTTGGTGCGCGTTTCCACCAAGGAGCAAGAAGAAACCGGCTACTCACTTCCTGCGCAAGAAAAACTTTTAAACGAATATGCCGGAAAGAAATCTTTAACAGTCGCAAAAATTTTTTCCATTTCAGAAAGCGCCAGCGGCAAAAAGCAAAGAGAAACATTTAATGAAATGATGAGCTTTGTTAAACGGAACAATATCAAAATTATTATCTGCGAAAAAGTCGATCGGTTAACCAGAAATTTTAAAGACGCCGTTATGATCGATGAATGGCTTGAGCAAGACGATGAGAGAGAGGTTCATTTGGTGAAGGACAGTTTGATATTGCATAAAAATTCACGCTCCCAGGAAAAACTGAATTGGGGTATTAGAATTTTGTTTGCGAAAAATTATACGGATAATCTAAGCGAAGAAGTGAAGAAAGGTCAAAAAGAAAAAGTGGCGCAGGGGTGGCTGCCGACCGTTCCGCCGCTTGGCTACAAAACTGTCGGCGAAAAAGGCCACAAGATCCACGTCATAGATGAAGTTAAGGCGCCGTTGGTGAGAAAAATGTTTAAATTGTATTCAACCGGTAATTACTCGCTTGAAAAGATTACCAACATTATGTTTGCGGACGGCTTAAGATCACGATCAAATAAGAAGCTTGGCAAATCAACATTGCACGAGTTATTAAACAATCCCTTTTATTTCGGTAAATTTATTTGGAATGGCAAAATTTATCAAGGCGCACATCAGGCACTGATCAGCGAAGAACTTTTTGAAAAAGTCCAAAGCATATTGCATAAAAAAGGCACGCCGAAATACTCCAAGCATAATTTTTTCTTCAAGGGATTATTGACTTGCTCCGAATGTGGCGGCACGATTGCTTGGGAGAAGAAAAAAGGCCACTGGTATGGCCATTGCAATAAATTCAAGCCTTGCTCCCAAAAAGCTTATTATCGATCTGAAAGAATTGAAGAACAGCTTTTAACTGCCGTTGGAAAGATCAGCCCTAAATCTCCCAAGCTCATTGATTGGGTCATTAAAGCCCTAAAACAAAGTCATAAAGAAGAAATTGAATATCATACCGGCATTATGGGCGAATTGGAAAGCAGGCTTGCTAAAATCAAAGCACGGCTTGATAAAATCTACGAGGACAAATTGGATGAGGTTATAAGCATTGAAAAATACAACCAACTCAAACAACAATATGAAATTGAGGAAGCGGCTATTTTAAAAGCTATTTCAAAACATAAAAAGGCAAATTCAAGATATTTGGATTATGGAGTTATGGTTTTGGAAGTAACGAAAAATGCCCTTGATATTCTGAAAGATCCGAAAAAATCGCCGGAAACAAAAAGAGAATACTACAAGATCATCTTTTCCAAACTGCAAATGACCGGTGATCTGATTGATTACCGTTTTAACTCCGCATTTAAACGGATTGCGGAATTTAGTTCTAAATTGGAAAAAATTGAGCAAAGTGAAATAAAAAATTTAGAACCTCTGATTTTGCGCTTACCTAAAAACAAAACAGGTGTTTTATCACCTGTCTGTTCGGCTATGCTCCCGGGGCCGGATTCGAACCGGCGACCAATTGGTTAACAGCCAACTGCGCTACCGCTGCGCTACCCGGGAAAAATTTATTTATCAACGACACAGCCCCCGCCGGAGGCGGGTCCGCCTTTGGCGGAAACTGCGCTACCCCGCCGGAGGCGGGTCCGCCTTTGGCGGAAACTGCGCTACCCCGCCGGAGGCGGACAGGCAGCTGCGCTATTTTAACAAATTATTTTTTAATGTTTTCGTCCAGCCATTTTCTGCCTTGGCCAGACTTCAAAAAATGCTCTCTTTTTATTGCCTCAACTCTTGATTGATATTCTTCCACGTGAATTATTTCTAGTGGGCCATTTTGTTTCGTCCATTTATTACATCCGCCGTTATGTTCTCTAAGTCTTGTAAAAGCATCCTTTGAAGTTTGTCCAACGTATCGTTTGTTATTTTTTAAACTTCTTAAAACGTAAACAATAAACATATTTAATTAGTAAGGAACAGCCCCCGCCGGAGGCGGGTCCGCCTTTGGCGGAAACTGCGCTACCCCGCCGGAGGCGGACAGGCAGCTGCGCTACCCGGGAAAATGTTAAAAATCAAAACCTGCCCATTTGGCAGTATTAATATAATAGATTATTTTTAGACATTAGTCAAGAACAGCCCAATTTATTGCCCTTTTTGACGCGCGCATCACGCCATATTAATATTTCCGGCCTATCATAAAATTAGGAAATCTTGTTGCCCGGAGGGTTTTCTGATAATATTTAATTAAATAAACATGATTTATGAAAGATAAAAAAGCAGCCGCCATCTTAATGGAATTATTGGAAAAGTATCCTCTTAACGGAGAAGAAAAAGAAGCCGTCAGGTCCGCTATCGGCATATTGACCTGGTCTTCTTTGGCCGAAAGCCGGATAAAAGCCAAAAAGGACAAGCTTGAGAAAAGTACGATATGGAATAAAAAGATAGCTTAAACATAAGATCGCGGAATGTTTTAAAACCGCCGCGGGCGGTTTTTTCGCTTAATACTCAGGTAATTTTAATTTATTCATAATTTAATTATTATAATATTCTTAATATTATATTAAAATCTATATGGGGAAATTTTTCGGCATCAGTTCGATCATAGCATTAACTGCCGTACCGGTAATACTCTGGTTGCGGATAGAACCTTTGGCGCTGCGCTTCGGCGGACCGGATCTGTTTTTGATAAGCCTGGGGCGGTTAGCCGCTTTAACGGGAATTGTTTTGTTTTCCCTTAACTTGATGCTCAGCGCCCGTTCGCGGGTATCGGAGAGGATATTCGGAGGCTTGCCCCGCGTTTACGCGGTCCATCGCACGGTGGGTGCGCTGGCCTTCATACTGCTCTTGTTCCACCCCCTGCTTTTGGTGTCCCGCGCTCTGGAAATATCGCTTGCAGCGGCCGCCGGATTCCTTTTGCCGGAGGGTTACCTGGCCAAAGACCTGGGGATCTACGCGTTAAGCCTGATGATAATCCTCCTCATACTGACTTTTTTCGTAAGCGTAAGGTATGAGACCTGGAAAAATTCCCATAGATTCATGGGGCTGGCTTTTTTTCTGGGCGCGCTCCATGCCTTCATGATCCCATCCGATATTTCGCGTGATACAACCCTCCGGTACTATATACTCTTTGTCGTATCACTGGGTGGAGCATCCTTTGTTTACCGGACCGTCTTCGGATTCTGGACAGACAGGAAATTCGAATACGAAGTAATCGGTAAAAAAACACTCCTCGATAATATCATCGAATTTACGCTCAAAGCCAGGAAAAGGGCGATGGAATATCGGCCGGGCCAATTCGTCTTCGCGAGCTTTAAGGTCCGCGGCCTTCCCCGCCAAAGCCACCCTTTCTCCATAAGCTCGGATAAAAGCGGAAACGAATTCAAACTTACGATAAAGAATCTGGGCGACTATACCGGCCGGCTTCATGAGGTGAAAACGGGCGATCTGGTAACCATCGAAGGTCCTTTCGGCCGTTTCGGATATGAAAACCTCAGAAACAAAAAGCAGGTTTGGATCGGCGCCGGAATCGGAGTCACTCCATTTATAGGCATGATCGAAAAATTAGCGAAGGACCCGGATAAGGATTACAAGGTCGATTTTTATTATTGCACCAGAAACGCGAAAGAGCAGGAAATCATCGGAAATCTGGTCGGCCGGGCGGAAAAAACCGGAGGCTTCTCGTTTATTCCGCACTATTCCGACGAATACGGCCGGATAAACGCCGGATTTATTTCTTCCCGCACAAAGGACGCGAAAGAGCGGGATTTTCTGGTCTGCGGTCCGCCGGCGCTTATGCGGTCGCTAAGGAGCCAACTGAACGGCATCGGGATAACCAACGGCCGGATCCATATGGAGGAATTTAATCTCAATTAAATCATACTTTATGAAAAAAACAGTATTATTCGTTTTGATCTTTTTCGGGATCTCCGTGAGCCTTATGATCGCCGGCGGATCTTTCCGGCCGACGAGCGGAGTTAAAATCGACCTGGGCGGTAATAAAACCTCCGGCATAACAGTAGCCGATAATGTTCCGGAAAAACCGGCGATTCTCGCGGCCGTTGAGGTAGCCAAGCACAATTCGATATCCGACTGCTGGATGATCATCAACGGTAAAATTTACGATCTGACCGCTTTTTTCAGCCAGCATCCCGGAGGAGCCGAAGCGATCTCGCGGCATTGCGGAACCGACGGCACGGAAGCTTACGGCACCAAGGATAAGAACGAAACGGACGGCCATTCTTCATACGCCAAAAGTCTGCTCGCGGATTATTATCTCGGGGATTTGAACGGCGCCCTGCCCGAAGAAAAGATCCGGATGGCCGAAAACAAGGATGCCGAAGGGAATACCGGAATAAAAAGCGCGATCGAAAACGAAAAAACGCCAATCGGCGATTCCGTCGCTGGCGCGGGGGGCATAACCTCGGCCGCGCTCGCCGGACATAATTCGCCCTCGGATTGTTGGATGGCTCTAAGCGGAAAAGTTTATGACGTTACCGCTTATTTAAGGCGGCATCCCGGCGGCGACGCCATGCTCGCGTATTGCGGCCGGGATGGAACAACGGCGTTTAACGGCCGGGGGCACTCCGATTACGCCCGAAGCCTTCTTCCCGCGTATTATATCGGAGATTTCGGCGATTCCGCCGGTCCGGCGCCGGAGATAAGCGGCGGGCAGACGCGATCCGGGGGCTTATCCGCCGTCGAAAAGGAATATCCCGGGGCAATAATTCTTGAAGAAAACATAGAAGACGACGGCCGGCGGGAGATAAAACTCCTTTATGAAGGCCGGCAATATGAAGTTAGAGTCGGCCCCGGAGGCGATATTTTACGAACCGAGGATCATTAATACTGATAAAACCAGATTGAATTGATTATTTTTTTAATTTGTCTTGACAAAAACATATTTACATGATAATCTACCATATTAATTAAAGCCTTATACTATACAACCGCAAAAGGAGGGGAAATTGCTAAAATTAAAAGGGATTTTCCGCAGACGTCCGATTAAAAGAATGTCAGTTGATGAAATTTTTCAGAATACCGAGGGACTGGCAGTCGTACTTATAGATATGCAGCAACATTTCATTGACAGGGATTTTACAAAAGGCGAAGAAAAACGGATCATCTCGAATCAAGTAGCCGTGCTAAAATGGTGCGCGGCGAATCATGTTCCGGTAATCGTTTTGGAATATGACGGTAGAGGAAAAACGATTGACATTTTGCGGGAAGAATTAAAGAACGTTGAAAATCGGGCGACTGTCGTAAAGCCATACGATAACGGCTTTGAGCAAACCACCCTTGATAATATCCTCAAAGGATTCGGGGCTGAATATCTATTCCTTATGGGAATTAACGCTTGCGCTTGCGTATTGGCAACGGCCAAGGAGGCCAGAAACAAAGGCTATCAGGTCGCAACCAGCCAGGACGTTATTGACGGAGGGCTTAACCGCCACATAGATTGGTATGAGCAAAACAGCCTGATAGCGCCGATCCCCGCGATCGCCTGCTTATAAACGCAAGAATTTGGGGAAAATCTGAAATAAAAAGAGGGATCTTTAAGGATCCCTTTTTACTTATCCGAAACGCTTTTAATCAAATGATTTTTTACAAAACCCGAAAATATATGATATAATTATAATAACGCTATTAAATCATAACTCCTAATTAAAAAAATATGATCTTCGAACCATCATCGCCGGCCGCGCGCAAAAAAAAGCTTTTAATCGTCTTTATCCTGGTCCTTCTGGCCGGATTCGCTTTTTTATTTTGGACAAAATCAGCCGCCGGGCCGGAAAACGTTTCCTGTCCCCAGGACGCGAAGCTCTGCCCTGACGGTTCTTCGGTCGGCCGCGTCTGGCCCGGTTGCGATTTCGCGCCTTGCCTATCCGAAGATCCGTGCGGCGGCGGCTCCTGCCCGTCGGATCCCTCCGCGGAACTTCCGCAAACGCCGGAAATCAATCCGACCGGCTGGAAAACGGCTACCGACGACGCTACCGGCGTTTCTTTCCGATATCCGGATCTGACGGGCGAATACGTGAGCGCCCCCGATTGGCCGCCCCTGGTCCGGATTACCGACGAAGCTTTTGCCTGCGCGGCCGGAGGGACAGAGACTGAACAGGCCGGAGAAACCGCGGAACGGATGATCAACGGACGGCTTTACTGCGTAACTAAGATAGTGGAAGGCGCCGCCGGCAGCGTTTACGAGCAATATGCTTACGCCTTTCCCGGCTCGCTGCCGGAAGATAAAACCGTTATTTTCAATTTCAGCATAAAAACCCCGCAATGCGGCAACTACGACGAACCGGAAAAAACCGAATGCGGGAATGAACAGGCTTCTTTCAATTTAGACGGCATCATAGACGAGATGGCGTTAAGTGTAAGCTGGCCGGAATCGGAAATTAATTTAGCCGAAGCGTTGGCCGAGTGCCTCCCTAAAAGCGACAGCGAAAGCCATGAAAAATGCCAGGAGCTTCTAAGCCTGATCCATGACTTTGATGACTGCGTGGCGGCCGGTTTTTCGATCATGAAATCGAATCCCCCGCAGTGCGCCACTCCTGACGGCCGGACTTTCACGGAAGAATTTCCGGATATTGAAGAAGAAATTCCGGATACCGAAGAAGACGCGCCCGTGGCGCTTTAGAGCGGACTCAAATATCCTGATCGCGTTAAATCGCATATTAAGCGAGGTCCTTTAGGGGCCTCGCTTTTAAATACGGCCTATTTTTAATAATGCGTTAACTTCCGCTTAAATATCTTCAATTATAATCAATTTGATTATAGTCAAAAATAACTTTAAAAATATGCTTTCAAATATGCTTTCCGATAGACCGAATCTAAACCATACAAGTACCATTATTGATACCGCCCGCCACGATAAGCCGGAGAGCCGTTATATTCTGGCTATAGCCGGCTCCCTTATAGCTTATGCCGGCCGCGATCCCCTTTTTTACGCCGAATTAAAACGGCTTACAGGCGATATGGACCATGGTTCGGCGGAACCGATTCGCTTTAATGATCCGTCGCCGCTCTTTATCCCTCCCGATACCGATACGGCGGTCGAACGGGCCGGGTGGCTCGCCGCCAGGCTCGAAGAAAATATATGGGCGGACGGGGACGGAATAAAAGCCGGGCTGCGCGCGGGAGTACGCGACCTGGAATCGCCGGATCCGCGCCAGCTTATTGTCGGGATCGCCGGGGTGGCCATACCGGGGGTAACCCTGGGGCTCATAAAAAGGCGCAGAAGGCTTTCCGTTATCCTTGACCCGGATCTGGCGCGCGCGGCGCCGGCCTGGATCATAGCCGAAAAAACCGCCCGCGCTTCTCTCGGCATATTGTCGCTTTCCCTGGCACTGGTCCGCCATGATATTAAAAAAATAGAACCCGAGCTGGCCGACTGGTTTTACGGCGAAAAGGAAATAGCGCTTTACCGAACGGATAATTTCGGCTTCGTTAAAAATGAACTCGAAAAGACGGGGATAATGTTTTCAGAATCGGGTTATCGGGGGAGAACCGCCCTTTTAGGCCTTGGTCCGGCCATAAATATCGAGGAGGCGCCCCGCGGCTGGAAACTTAAACGGCTGAATGGGTGATCATAAAAAGCTGATTTCAGGCCCCTTCTCTTGACAAATTTTTTAATTGGTGTATAATGAACTGAGATAAGTTTATATCATCAAAATGAAAAAAGCATCGAGCAAGCATAAACTCAGAATACTTAAAGAAGGTAGAAGGCCCTGACAGGGGCCGTTTTTTTTACCCAAAAACGCTCTTTAAAACGGAGGCAAACATGGAAGAAAACCGGGACCTTATCCATTACGAATTCGAACTGGAGCAGGAGCAAAGGATCATGATAGATCCGGGCGGGTATACGATCGAAAAATGGGTTAATCACGTTATCGACGTTTATGACCCGTCCGGACGCTGCCGAATCCGCCTTAAGAACGGCCGGCCGCGGCTTTCGATCAAGGTTCCCCTGCTTTCCCGGGATACCGCGAGAACTAAATGCTGCATCCGTCTCGAATTCAAGCCCGGAACGAAAGAACAGGAAGAAGACCTTTTAAGGATCCGGGACCTTATCCTGACGGAGCCGGGAACGCAAACCGCGGAAAAATGGGGTACGCCGATAAGCCTGAATAACGGTGAAAAAGTCTGGGTCAACAAAGACATCGGGGGTAATTACTGGATCGAAACAGACGAAAGCGCCCGGATCGAAGAGCTCTTGCCCGAAGGCGTCAATTATCTGAAACACGCCAAAAGCGGCATCGATCTGACCCGCGAACCGAAAGCTCCCGCCCCCGATTTCGGCAAAGCGGCTAACTCGCTCAGGAAAAATCTTGAAGTTACGAGCCGGACGGTAAACGGCCAGGCCGATATCTCCGTAAGCGACGGCAAGGAAAAACCGGCCCTAAGCGAAGAAGATCTCTGTCGGCAGGCGAAAGCGAATGGCGAAGAACTGATCCGATATATAGGCGATAACCATGACCGCAACATCGCCGACATGGAAGATCTGAAGAAAATATTGTATGATATGACGGTAATCGTTAACCGCGGAATCGCCAAAAACCCTCTCGCCCTCCGCTTCTGGCCCGTCAAATACGGACGGCGGGTACCGCCCGAAAATATCCCCGCGGAAATGGAGGCCTTCCTAAGGGTGCTTTACGGCAAGGTCAGAGAGGCGGAAAACGGCGAACTTAAGCCCAAGGCTCTCGGAAGATGGATCGAATTCGAATTTGACGGCAATATCCATCCCCTGGCCGACGGATGCGGCCGGGTCGCCAAGGGGCTTTCGGCTTTATTTCTGGCCCGCTTCGGTTCTAACCCTCCCGGTCATGCCTCCAGAAAAGAATATTACGACGCCATGAACGGTGGCGAAACGACTTTCAGGAAATATTACGACCGGGTGATAGAAAACGATTAGAATAAGGGGGCATCTGATCCCCCTTCTTAAAAAAATCATTAATTTACATAAAAAACATGAACGATCATAAAAACGACGTGGAATTCATAAAGAAATATTTCCGCTCTAACAAAAAATTGAATTTCACTTATTCGTGGAATCACGCGGTCCGAACCGCGGAATATTTAAACGGCCTTATTTTAAAACACAAAGAAACAGGAAAAGGCCACGCTCTTTTTTTCGGGGCCTTGGGGCACGACCTTCTCGAGGATACGGAGATCGACGAAGAAGAGATTGCGCAAAAATGGGGCAAAACGACGCTGCTCTATATCAGAGCGCTGACCAATCGGCGGGGAGACGACGACTTCGACGAATACATCGAGGGTCTTAAGAAAGCCGGGGAAGAAATCCTGCTGATCAAGCTGGCCGATATCCGGGACAACGCGGACAATTCGCTTAAAGAATTCGCGAATTTTAAACCGGGTTGGCTCGAAAACTTCTGGCTCCCTCTTCTTAAAAAATACGAAAAAGAATTATTCGGCCTGAAATTCCGGAAATTTCCGCTGAGCTCCGCGGAGATGATCATGGAAATTAAGGATAAAATAAAGCTGCTTGATTCTAAAATAAAACCGAAAAAATAAAAACCTTGGGCAAAAGGAAAAACCCTCCGGAATTTCCGGAGGGTTTTTAATCGGTAACGCTTTATTTGTGACCATCGCAAAAAACATCAATGGCGTCGCGCATGAAGACGGCAAGGCCGGGACGGAATTTATCGTAATAAGCCGTGAAGCGCCTGTCGTTCACGTACATCCTCCCTAAATTGCGGTACATTTCGAGCGGACAGTCGTAAAAAAACTGTATACCCTTGTAATGCTCGGCGATAAGCGCCTGTACTTCCTTGTCCCCTATCCCCTTATCCATGCTGTCGGCCAGTTTCCGCGTGAATATCCGGCCGTCCTCTTTCATCTTCTCCATCTCCGCCTTGGTCATTTTTTTGACTTTAGCCATGCTCTCTTTATAGGCGTCGGTATTCCCCCAGCGCAATTTCGCTTCCGCCTGGTATTTTTTCTGGTCCTTGTCCCGGAAAGGATCGTATAATTCTTCGTCTTTTAGTTTTTTTTGCTTATTCATATGCTTTATGGTTTTATTGATCGTTACGATGAGCTGATCAAGCCTTTCCCTTTTTAACTTTATCAGGCGCTTATGCTCATTAAGCGCTTTTTTCATACTAAAACCGGAATCCTCCAGGATTTCTTTGATCTTTTCCAAGGGAAAATCAAGTTCCCGGTAAAAAAGGATCTGCTGCAGCTTCATGAGTTCGGGTTTTCCATAATAGCGGTATCCGTTGGTCATGAGCCCGGAGGGTTTTAAAAGCCCGATCTCATCGTAGTAATGGAGCGTTCGCACGCTCACGCCGGCCAATTTTGCCAGCTCGTTTATTTTGTACGGCATAATTTTATCGGTTTAGCGTCGACCTCGCTTAATTATATTGTAAACTATGACGTTACGTCAATGTCAATATTTAATTAATAATATACAAAAAAAGCCGGATTAAGCCGGTATTTTTATTTTAGGACGATTTTAATAAAAATATATTATTATTATCCAAATGAAAATAAGCGATAAATTACCACAATTCAGCTCCGAACGGGTGTTGATAATCGCGTCCGGACAATCCGAGGCCGTGATCTACCGTGCGGAAAAAAGCATGATCTATAAAAGAGAGGGCATAAAGCAGGAAATCCCGAAATATACCGACCGGGAGGGTTTATTCAGAAAGAGCAGCCGAAAAGGCGGACGGACGGAAACGGCGGCGCATGGATCGGTTTACGAGAACAAAAAAAGATACGTCAAGGCAAAATTCGTGAAAAACCTCATAAAAAGGATCCGGGAAGAGCAAAGGGGGTCGCCTGCCGGCAAAGTATACCTGATCCTGCCGGATTTCATGGCAGGCGAGATCGAGCGCGATCTGCCGGGCGATCTTAAGCGGACGATCCGCCTGATAAGATCCGGTATCCTAACCGACAGCCATCCTTTCGATCTCATAAGGACAGTTCGCGATTTCGAGGGGAAAGACCTGGGAATGCGCGTACCCCGGAATAAAGACGCTTTAAAACTCATGGAAAAATCTTCCCCGGAAAAATTATAGGTCCGGCTTGTCCGCTCTAAAGATGATTCGAAACTAAAGTGCCTTCGCTGACTTTGGAAAAAACATACTCGGCGTCCCCCCGGGTAAGGTTGGTGCAGCCATGGCTTTTCGCGAAACCGAACCGATCATGCCAATAAGTACCGTGGATGGCAAAGGAACCGCTATAATACATCGTGTAAGGCACGTCGGGAAGATAAAAGCTATCGCCGAAAAGGGGCGGGCCGCCAGCCATGGTCTTTTTCGCGTATTTCCGGTAAATCCTGAAAACTCCGGTCCGCGTCGGATAATTGGCCAAACCGGGCGAAAACCAGGTAACAAATTCAGGGTTTTCCCCCTTAATGAGAGTAAGGACTTTCCGGCTTAAATCAACGTCTATCCAGTATTCGTCCTTGCCGACACCCGGAGGCGCCTTTATTTCCGCGGCCGGAGCCGGTTGCTCGAAATAAGGCATAACGTTATGAGTCTGGACCAATCCGCCCGCGTACCGCCCTCCGTCTATTTTATACCACCCGCCCTGATCGTTCTTTGTTTTCGCCAGCACTTTTACCCTGTCGCCAAGATACAAATATCCCAAATTCGATGCCTTAAGATCGGGCGCGCTTTTTACGGCCGCTTTTTGCGCGATGACGTGCCCCCACCAACCGCGGCTTTGGGCAAAAACCCGGGGCGGTTCTAGCTTGAATTCAGGGTCAGAGCCCGCCTCTATCTTGCTTAGATCGGCTTCGCTGATGCCGAGCGGTCTGATGTGGTATTCGTTCAATATCGCCTGCGGCTGAGGCAGATAATATCGTTTCAGGGTAAGCGGTTCCACGTACCAGACTTCGCCGTTCTTTTCCGCCTGCAGCAATAACCGACCGGCAAGTTCCCGGCCCAATCCTTCGGCTCGCGCCTGGCCCGCCGCCAAAAAGAGAAAGCCCAAAGATAGGCAAAGAATTATTTTAATCTTCATAATTTTATTATACAATAATTTAAATATAATAAGAATATTATACTTAGATGATTAAAAAAAAATTAACTTTTACTATAAACCTGTCAGTCCCCCATTTCTAATCCGATCTTCATGATCAAAAATTAAAATTAACTTTTCTTAAGGATATTTATGCACAGGATGAATTTATGTTAATTATTCACGTACGATTGAGACATATTAAAAAATGCGCGTAAAAAAACCCTAAAAATAAAGATTTTTTAAAGGTTTGACAACCAATAAATATAATGGTATTTTCATTATTAACACGTAAATTTAACGAACAAGTAAAACCCATGAACCACAAAGAAAACGGATGCGGCTTTGGCGCATCCCAGGCCGGGGACATCGTTAATATTGAAGAGCCCCCATCGTGCTCGGCCCGACGGACCAGGACGCGCATCTTAAATTGGTCTGTCGCGGCCGAATCGGAGTGGAAACGGTTATTGCGGGAAAGCCTCACGGGCGCGGAATCGATCGCGGCCCGTTTCGGGCTTGATCCCGCGCTTATTAAGGCCGTTATCCGCCAATATCCGGCGCGCGTCAATCCTTATTACCTTTCCCTTATCCGGGAAAAAAACGATCCTATCTACCGGCAATGCATTCCCGATCCGGCTGAATTGGATGACGCCGGCGGCACGGCCGATCCGCTTTGTGAAGAACCGGAAAATCAGGCCCGGCCGGGCGTACCGTCCCTTCTTACCCATCGGTATCCGGACCGCCTTCTTTTCCGGATATCGAACCAATGCGCGATGTACTGCCGCTTCTGCACCCGCAAGCGGAAGGTGGGCGATCCCGGAAAACAGCCGACCCGGGACGCGATCGAAGAGGCGTTCCGGTATATAGAAAATACGCCGGCCATCCGCGATGTCGTTCTGTCGGGCGGAGATTCCCTGCTTCTGGACGACGCCCCTCTGGAAAGGATAATCCGCCGATTATGGAACATCCTCTCTTCCCGTCCCGCCGGCATTATCCGGCTGGGTTCGCGCCTGCCAGTGGTTCTTCCGCAGCGCGTTACCCCGGAACTTTGCGCGATGCTCAAGCGTTATCATCCTGTATACCTTAATACTCATTTTAACCATCCGGCCGAACTGACCGCTGAGAGCCGCCGCGCGTGCACTCTTCTCGCCGACGCCGGTATTCCGCTCGGGAACCAAAGCGTCCTTCTTAAGGGAGTAAACGACGATCCGGCGGTCATGAAAGAGCTTGTGCAAGGACTTTTATCGATGCGCGTCCGGCCGTATTATCTTTATCAGGCCGATCCCGTCAAAGGCACTTCCCATTTCCGCACTTCCGTGGACCGCGGACTCGAGATTTACCGCGCGCTCCGGGGGCATACTTCCGGCCTGGCCGTACCGACCTATGTGATTGACGCCCCGGGGGGCGGCGGCAAGATCCCTCTTTTGCCGGATTATATAAAAGCCAAATATCCCGGAAGGGTCATTCTCCGGAATTACGAGGACAAAGAATTCGTTTATCCCGATACCGCTGATTACAAATGATTTAAAACGACATAAAAAGGCCGTCATTGACGGTCTTTTAAAAAACGTGACGACACGAAAAAGGTTAAGTTTGATTTTCGTATTCTATTTAAACCGGAACGCCTCCGGCCATGATCGATCCCATTCCTTATTCGTCTTTGGTCTTTTCGCGCATCCTTTCTTTGATGGCGTCGTCATCCATGGTCTCGCGCATTTTTTTCATTTCATTGGCATGGGCCTTATTCGCGTGGACCATCATCGTATTAACCGCCTCCATATCATCCCTTCCCTTGGCCACGTAATCGCAATTTACGCCCATATCCCTGCATGTTAAGGTTTTCATAAGATTTTGATAATAATATGATTTATGTATTTTAATATTATCCGAAGAATGTTAAAATAATATTATAGATTTTAAAAATATATTCAAAACACGACCCGTTAGGAGGTAAAAATGGATTTAAAGCTGACGGCTAAAATCTCCGTCCGGATAATCAAAAAAAAGAAAAAAAACGTCATCGCGGTCAAGATCCTTCCCGGCCTTAAACTATTCTCCCTTTTCGCGCCGTCGACAAAAGGGATCATTCCGCCTTTCGAGGGCGGACCCCTGGAGATCAACCTGGATAAAAGAAATTTTGTGCGGCTCCGTGCCTTTACCGACCGGGATAACAATATCAGGGTCAACGTTTATCAGAAAAATAAAGAATGGATTAAATACCAGACTCTATCCCTGGATCCGGATAACGGCAAAAGCCATATCGTGATCATCGATCCTTTGAAAAAAATAGCCCAAATGGCGTAAATCCCGAAAAACGAACGGCCTAAAAAACTTCAGGCTGTTTTTTTATAGCTTAAACGTAGGATTCTTTTTTAATCTTAAGATTGCTTTAATCTTTTTTAAGTATTTGCGCGTTATAATTAATTTACAGAAATAGAAAGGGGGTGAATTATTTATGATCGACACAAAGCAAATACAAACGGCCAGTGGCATTAACATAGCGGCTGCTATTTGGATCATCTTCTCGCCTTTTATTTTGGGTTTTTCGGCCATCAATGCCATTCTGGTCAATAATATCCTTTTAGGGATCATTATCGGCGTTTTAGCGGCGATCAGGGTATCTATGCCCGGAAAAAAGACCAATTGGCTCTCTGTCGCCAACATGATCCTGGGGCTATGGCTGATCATCTCCCCTTTTACGGTAAGCGGCAGCATGGACGCGGCGCCGATATGGAATAACGTTATCGTGGGTCTCGTAGTGACGGTTATGGCCGCCTGGAGCGCCAGCACGGGCCAGGAAACGAGCCGTGTCTAGTATTTCGGTAAAAAAACCGCTGCCGGCTAAAAATCCGGAGCGGTTTTGTTATTTTTGGAAAATCGTTGATTTTTTCGAAATAACTGTTAAAATAAAAACATCATGTCGGAATCGGCCTAAATCAATCGGCCTATCCGCTTATTAAACTAAAAAACATAAAACTATGATCTCGAACAAAAAAATCTTCCTGGTCCTGATCGCCATTATCATTCTGGGAACGGCCGTATTTTTATTGCGCGTCCCGGAAGATTCCTGGATCTGCTCGGACGGACAATGGGTAAGGCACGGCCAGCCGGACGGCGAGAAGCCCTCGGAACCATGCGAAGGGGCGCCGATAACGAATTTTACCGATTGCGCGGCCGCCGGTTATCCCATAATGGAGTCTTATCCCCGCCAATGCCGGACCGATAACGGAAAAACTTTTACGGAAGAAGTAGCAGCGGAAAACGCCGGGGACGAACCGGACAGATCCGACCTGATCTCCGTATCCGTTCCGATTCCTTATGAATCCGTGTCCAGCCCGCTATTCATCGAGGGTAGAGCCCGCGGTTACTGGTTTTTCGAGGCCAGCTTTCCGGTCAAGCTTTACGACGGCAACAATGATCTTCTGGCCGCAGGGATCGCGGAGGCGGAGTCGGATTGGATGACCGAGGATTTCGTGCCGTTCAAAGCCGAATTGGATTTCGAAGCTCCGGCGACCGAAACCGGCGTTTTGGTGTTGGAAAAAGATAATCCCTCCGGTTTGCCGGAGAATGCCGACGAGCTCAGGATACCGGTAAATTTCTCGGCCAGTAAAGAAATGACGGCCGTTAAAGTATTCTGGAATAACAGCGGGCTTGATCCGGAAATTTCCTGCAATAAGGTTTTCTCCACGGAAAGAAACGTGCCGAAAACGGAAGCGCCGGCCAGGGCCGCGCTTCAGGAACTATTAGCCGGGGTTACGGAATCCGAAGAAGCGGACGGTTATTCGACCAGCATCAATTCCGGCGTTACTATAAAAAGCCTGGCCATAACCGACGGTACGGCCAGGGTCGATTTTGATGACAAACTCGAATTCCAGGTGGGCGGCTCCTGCCGCGTATCCGCTATCCGGGCGCAGATCACCGAAACATTAAAGCAGTTTCCGACCGTAAAAGACGTGATTATTTCCGTAAACGGCCGGATCGAAGACGTGCTGCAGCCGTAATAAAAAACATTAAAATAAAAACAGGTCCTTGCCGGTCCTGTTTTATTTTTTTAGTCCAAAGGCTTCGAAACAAGCCATTTCGACAATTTGACGGACTTAAAATATTATGATAGTATATTTTTTATAATATGCCGTTTATCGGCGCATAAAAAAATTTAATATTCATCCAATTCTGCGTATAGCCAAAGCAGAATTTACACAAGAATGTTCACGCCCAAAAAATTATTCCTGACCAAGGGTGTCGGGGTTCACAAGCACAAACTGGCTTCTTTTGAAGTCGCGCTCCGGGCCGCCGGCATTGAAAAATGCAACCTGGTCTATGTCTCGAGCATCCTGCCGCCGAACTGCAAGATCATTTCCGCTAAGCAGGGCATCGAAGAATTAAAGCCCGGGCAGATCACTTTCTGCGTCATGGCGCGGATGGAGACGAACGAGCCCAACCGCCTGGTTACGGCCTCAATCGGCATCGCCGTACCTAAGGACAAAAACAGCTACGGATACTTATCCGAACATCATGGCTACGGAGAAAAGCCGAAACAAGCGGGCGATTACGCCGAAGATCTGGCGGCCACCATGCTTGCCTCCACCCTGGGCGTTGATTTCGACCCGAACAAGGACTGGCACGAACGGGAACAGACATACAAGGCCAGCGGCCTCATCATAAAAACCACCAACATCTGTCAATCGGCCGAAGGGAACAAGGACGGCCTTTGGACGACCGTGCTTTGCGCCGCCGTTCTGTTGGATTAGAAAATAACTTAAATAGTCATGAACGCAAAAAACCGCTGATCGCGGTTTTTTGTTGTCTATTTAAATTTTAAGCTTTCATCGCGGCCCTGGCCATTCTGACCCTTTCGTTCTCGGTCAGGTATTTCTTCCGCAAACGTATGTTTTTCGGTGTGATCTCCAGATATTCGTCGTCGTTCATGACGCTCATGCCGCGTTCCAGGGTAAGCTCCAACGGCGGCGTCAGGCGTATCGCCTCATCCGCGCCGGAAGCGCGCATATTGGTCAGGTGCTTCCCCTTGATCGGATTAACCGCCAGGTCGTTCCCTTTGGCCACGTTGCCGATTACCATGCCCTCGTAAACCTCGGCATTGGCGCCGATGTAGAGTTCGCCGCGCTCCTGGAGGTTCCAAAGAGAAAAGGCGAGCGCCTTGCCCATCGCCATCGAGATCATCGAACCGACGGACCGTTTTTCGATATTTCCGACATGCGGCCGAAAACCGATAACCCGGGTATAAAGTATGCCTTCGCCGCGGGTATCGACCACGAATTCGCTCCGGAAGCCCAAAGGCTGCGGGTAGGTATTTCAAACACGAGCCTGATATTGCCATGCTCCGGCTTCATCTCCATCATGGCGCCGGATCGCCGGGACAATTTTTCTATGACCGTACCGGCTAATTTTTCCGGCACGTTTATGATAGCCTCTTCGAAAGGCTCTGATTTTACGCCGTTTTCCTCCTTGATTATCACCTGCGGCTGGGAAATCTGCAATTCATAACCTTCCCGGCGCATATTTTCCAAAAGGATCGCGATATGCATCTCGCCGCGCCCGAAAACCTTATAATGATCGGCGGAGGAAAAATCGATTTTAAGGCCGACGTTAACTTCAAGCTCCTTTTCCAGTCTTTCCTTGAGCTGCCGATTGGTCACGAACTTGCCGTCACGACCGGCGAAAGGCGAACTGTTGACGAGAAAATTAAGAGAAATGGTCGGTTCGTCAATATTTATGCCGGGCAGGGCCTCCTGCTCCGCACTGGCGCAGATCGTTTCCCCGATGTAGATATCCGGAAGCCCGGCGGTCATGACAATGTCCCCGGCTCCGGCTAGAGCTACCTCTTTCCGGTTAAGGCCTTCGAAGGTATACAGTTTCGTAATCTTGCCGCTGCGGTATTCGCCGTTGGTCTTTTTGACGATAACGGCTTGCGCTTTGGCGATCTTTCCTTCATAGATCCGGCCGATCGCCAAACGGCCTAAAAAATTATCGTAAGCCAGGTTGAATGGCTGGAGACGCAGGGGTTTATCGCCGGCGGCCGCGCTTGACGCTACCGGCACCAGCCGCATGATAGCGTCCAGAAGCGGAGTTAGATCCGATGAGCCATCGGTAAGCTTCGCCTTAGCTATGCCTTCGCGGGCGATCGTATAAATAGTCGTAAAGTCAAGCTGCTCGTCGCTCGCCCCGAGATCGAGAAAAAGTTCGTAGACCATCTCTTCCGCCCATTCCGGCCGGGCAGCCGGCTTATCGATCTTATTTAGTACCACGATCGGCTTAAGCCCAAGCTCAAGGGATTTTTTTAAAACGAATTTCGTCTGCGGCATCGGCCCTTCCTGGGCGTCCACGACCAGGAGCACGGAATCGATCGAACGCAAAACCCGCTCGACTTCGGAGCCGAAATCGGCGTGGCCGGGCGTATCGACGATATTGATCTTGGTGTCCTTGTAATAAACCGAGGTGTTTTTAGAATAGATCGTTATCCCCCGCTCCAGCTCGAGTTCATTAGAGTCCATGCTGACCCCCTCTCCGGCCATGCCGGTCTGGCGCATTAACGCGTCGGTCAAGGCGGTTTTGCCGTGGTCAACGTGGGCGATTATGGCGATATTTCTGATATCCATAGATGTTCCTTATAGCTATTATTAATTCGTAAAAAATAAAATTAAAATTCCGGTATTTTCTGGCGACAAAAAATTGGATATTAGATATCGGATATTATTGCGGTGGGTGGCTGATCCAATATCTAATACCCAATATCCCAACTTTCTCTCAACTAAACTAAAACAATTTCGGCTTAAGTTAAATCGATCGAGAAATACGGATATTAATCATTATCTATTTATACTACAAATACCAAAAAAAGTCAAGTTTACTTTTTTAACGGGCGTGCTAAACTTTAAATAACGACTTTTAACGACTTTCGAAAAACCATCAGTTTTAGGTTCTTTTAAAACTTAAATAAACGGCAGGAGGAACACGTCATGGCAACTATTACTTTAGACACTCCGGAAATGGTAATCGAAGAATTAGGAAAAGACGCTTGTGATGCTAATTTCCGCGGCGGTTTAGGAATATTCGGCAGCGATAACTGCGAAGGATTTTCTCACTCAAAACACAAACTTTATGGTTTCCTTCCTTTCTTTCATCGTCATTGGTTAAACGGCAAAAAAATCCATTATGAAAATACGCCGGCCAGACATTTAGGCACCCTGGAAATACATCCCACGTTAAGACCGGTAGATATTTTTAAAATCAAACGAGCCAATATTGATATCTTCGGAATACATCAGGATATCATCAACGACGTTCTCTATACCGGTGACCGCTGGAAAAGATTGCAGCAGCATGTTACCAACGGTCATGCCGCGCCCATGTGCATGAAACAACAAGGCATTAAACCGGACATATCCTGGATAAACGAAAGCCACTCCGCGATTGCCATACCCGTCATACTGGAAGATCCTTACTTCCGAGGCGTGAAAATCCTTTTTACTACCCACACCCCCGTAGAAGCGGGAATGGAAAAATTCGATTTCGATTTTAACGAGCTGCGGATCAGCGAAAAATATCGCTCTGTTTTCATGCACAACGGCAGAATCGATCTGAATTGGGGCGGCATGAGTCTGGCTCATCTGATAAATACCGTCAGCGAAGAACATTGCCAAAGAATGAAGGAAATGTTTCCGGAATTTGCCCATAAAATGGTAAATGTTACCAACGGATCAGGCCGGAATTCCTGGATGTCCCCGCGCCTTAAGGCCTTGGGAGATAATATAGATTTACAAAAATTGGCGGAAGCGCACCGAGCCGATAAGGCTGACTTAATTGATTTTATACACCGGGAATCGGGAATTCGCCTCGACCCCAATAAGCTTCTTATGGCCTGGACCAGAAGATTAACTAACTATAAGCGCCAATATCCCATGTTGGCTCCTGTTATCGATGCGATCTGTGCCGATAGGAATACCTATGTCGATACCCCTCTCGGAAAACTCAGAGGTTGCGGTATCCAGCATTTGGGCGTCGGAGTGGCTCATGAAACCGAGAGAGAATGCCAAGACTGGGTTAACCATTTTAACAATTGGACAACCAACGGATTAAAAGGCAGATTTGTGTTTATACCCAGCTATGGCTTAGAATTTCTCAAGCGGACTTCCTGGGGAGCGGATATCTGGTTTTCCTGTCCCCGAAAAAGAGAAGAGGCCTGTGGCACAAGCGAAGAACGGGCGCAAATCAACGGCAATCCGAATATTACCGTCTGTACCGGCGGAATGGCTGAGCATGTCGAAGATTTTGATCCGATAAACTGTAGCGGCAACGGTCTTTTTATCGAACCTGATGAACCGATTCATTTATATTACAAGTCGCTCGCACTTTCCGATTTGTATTATGACTGGACCATGAACGGCAACAACCGTTGGCTGCGACTCCGGATGAACGCCTTTGAAACCGGAAAAAAACTCGATGCCACCATTATGGCCCAAAAATACGAAGCTATCTTCGAAAAACTCCTGCAAATGCCGTGAAAACAAAAATATTTCCCCCAAAAAAAACTACAAGCACAGTACCCATGACTGTGCTTTTTTATTCAGCATGTCTATGTATTTATGTAAAAATCAAGCAACCACTTTTTTAAATTAAAATTCCCACGAATTTACAAATCAATTACAAATTTACAAATACCAATGACATATTTTATGGGTTATTTGTAGATTTGTATAAAATTTGTAGATTCGTGGGTTGATGAAAATCAATAATCCTTTAATTTTATGATCCCTTCGTGCTTCTGGATCTTTTCCAGAGCCTTCGCTTCTATCTGCCGGATGCGTTCGCGGGTAACGTCAAATTCGCGGCCGACCTCCTCGAGCGTATGAGCCACGCCGTCTTCCAGGCCGAAACGCATTTCCAGGATCTTCTGCTCACGCGGGCTTAGCTGGATAATGACCTCTTTGACATAATCCTTAAGGAGTTGCAGGGCGGCGCTCCGGTCCGGAGTCACGTTCTTGACGTCCTCGATAAAATCCTCGAGAGTGGAATCTTCCTCGTCCTCGCCCACGGTCGTCTCCAAAGAGATCGTATCCTGGGATATTTTGATGATATGCCGGACCTTTTCTATGTCTTCGCCCATCTCGGCCGAAATCTCTTCGGGCAGGGGCTCGCGTCCGAGATCCTGGATCAATTGCCGCTGGATCTGCTGGAAGCGATTGATCGTTTCGACCATATGGACGGGAATGCGGATCGTCCGCGACTGGTCGGCCAAAGCGCGGGTAATAGCCTGTCTGATCCACCAGGTGGCGTAAGTCGAAAATTTATAGCCCTTGCGGTATTCGAATTTCTCCACGGCTCGGAAAAGCCCGATATTGCCCTCCTGAATAAGATCCAACAAAGAAAGACCTTTGGCGCCGGTAAATTTCTTGGCGATAGAAACGACCAGACGCAAATTAGCTTCGATCAGCTTCCGTTCGGCTTCTTTATCCCCCTTTTCCTTGCGCTTGGCGAGTTCCACTTCCTCGTCGCCGGTAAGAAGCGACACCTTGCCGATCTCTTTAAGGTACATCTGGATCGAGTCGGAGCTTAGCTTCGATAGATCCGTGATATTTTTGGTGATCGGCAGCTTGCCGGCCTCCTCTTTTTCCTCTTTCTTCTCCTCGAAATCAAGGATCCGGCCGGTATCTTCGATTATCTGGATACCGTTCCGCTGAAGTTTTTCCAAAAGCAGTTCATAGTCAAAAACATATTCCTCTACTTCGGGGAAAATATACAATAACTCCGTTTCGGTCACGAAGCCGCGCGATCGTCCTTTAGCGATAAGCTTGTTCAGCTCGTCTTCCTTGGGATAGATTATTTCCCGCGGCAAAGATTCCGGGGTAATTTTTTTAACCGGCTTATTCGAGGGCTTCCTGGCGGGAGCTTTCTTGGCCGGCTTCCTGGCGGGAGCTTTCTTGGCCGGCTTCCTGGCGGGAGCTTTCTTGGCGGACTTGGCCGCCCGGCCCGGACGGACCGGCTTTTTCTTGATTTTTGCTTTATTATTGTGAGACATCACGTTTCATGGATCGATCGGCTTGATTCACGGAATAATCCGCTACCGGTCGAAGGCCGCTAGTTCGTCGTTTAATAATTTTAATTCTTCCATGAGCTCCTGGGCCCCGCGGCCGTCGCCGTTCTTTTCGGCCTCCGCTATCATGTGCATCAGTTCTTTTTTACGATCAGCCAGATAATATTTCTTTAAAGCGATAATGATCTTTATCATTTCCGCTTTCGCGGCCGGCTGATCCAGGTCGTAAAACTCTTTTTCACTTAAAAGAACCAGTCTGTCAGAATCCGGGGACTGGTTACTTATTCCTCCCTGCGTGAAATAATCCGTATTTTCAGGATGGGAAGAGTCTTGCGATAGCAGCCAATTGCGAAAATCATTATAGTTAAACCCGTTCGCCTCGTTTTCTCCATCCTCGCTAAGTATAACGTTATTATAATAAAATATTAAATTTTTGTAAAGGGCTTGCTTCTGTGAACCGAAAATCTGCTTAGTTTCAATATTTTTTATTGAATATTCCAGCAAAACCGGAAATTTTATTATTAAAGCCAATAAATGCTCGCTTAATTTCTCGCTTCGGCTTTGTGTCCTCTGGGGCGGAGTTGGCGGTAACTGTTTGTTCAAATTTGAAGTTTGGAGGGGCTTCTTTTTCATTATTTTGGCGACCTCCTCTCTTAGGATATATTCATCACGCCCGATCTTTTCACTCAGATATTTCAGCCAATAATCCTGCTCGATCCGGTCTCCGAGTTTGACGATTATCGGCAAGAGGACGGCTACGGCCCGGCGCTGGTCTTCGACTTTTCCCATGTCGAGACCGCTTAAGGTCTTATCGAAATAATACTGCATCATCGGCTTGGCCGCCTTTATGGCTGCGGCGAAAATCCTGGGATCCTGACGGATGCATTCATCCGGATCTTTTCCCTGCGGAACTTCTATCACTTTAATATTCATTTTTAAACCCATCGCCTCCTGAATTCCGCGGTTAGCGGCCATCTCGCCGGCATTGTCCATGTCGAAAGCCAACATGATATTGTTTGTATATCTTTTTATCAGATTTATCTGGTCTTTTAAATCCTTCGGGGCCTTGTTTTCGATATCCTGGTCTGCGGTCAGGGCCGTCCCGGAAGAAGCTATAACATTTTTGAAACCCCTGGTATGGGCGGTAATAGCGTCCATCTGCCCCTCGACAATGATCGCGTAATCTGCTTTTTTTATCTCCAGTTTCGCCTTATCCAGGCCGAAAAGTATCTTGCTTTTATCGTATATCTGCGTTTGCGGACTATTGATGTATTTGCCGAGTTTTTCGGTTTTTTCCTTTTCCGGCGACACCCGGGCCGTAAAGGCCACGGTCGCCCCGCTGATGTCGTTTATCGGGAACATTATCCGGCCCCGGAACCGGTCGTAAAATCCCGGCCGATTCTGGCCTTTGATTATCATGCCGGCCAGGAAAATCTCGTTCTCGGTAAATCCTTTGCTTCTTATAAGCTTGAAGGTCGCGTCCCAGGAATCCGGGCTGTAGCCGATCTGCCATTCCTCCAGCGCTTCCACGGAGAGACCGCGGGAAGCTAAATACTGCCGCGCGGAGGCGGCCGCCGGACTTTCCAGAAGGACCTTGTGGTAATAACGGCGGGAAAGATCCAGGATGTCGAGTAAACGATTCCTTTTCGAGGCCAATTTCGGGTCCATAGCCTTAAGCGTAACCCCGGCTTTGGGGGCCAATAGCCTTAAAGCCTCGATAAAGCTCAGTCCTTCTATCTCCTGGATGAAAGAAAAAACGTCGCCGCCCTTGCCGCAGCCGAAACAATGCCAGATCTGCTTTTCCGCCGACACCATAAAAGACGGGCTTTTCTCCCGATGGAACGGACAGCAGGCCCGCCAATTGGCGCCGGCTTGCTTGAGCTGGACGTATTCGCGGATCAACTCCACGATATCCAATTTAGATTTTATTTCATCGCTCGGTTGCATTTATTTTAGCTTATAGGTGTTTCAGCCCGAGGCTGATCCGCCTTTGGCGGAAGCTTTTGGCCGTTAGGATATTCTTGGGATTTATTGCCGTTTATATTAAAAATATAGCTTTTCAGGCAATCGATCAACTCATATTCGCTTTCAACGACAATATCGAGCGCGCCCAGAAGCATCGGGTTTAATTTTGCTCCCGTAAAGGCCGCCCGGGCATCGGTCATAAGGCCGACGATGAGCCCTTTGCCGTTTTTTAAATATTTATCGGCGTAAGCGATTCCCAGTTCGGCGCAGGCGCCCTCGTCCGGCACCCGCCCGTCCAGCACGAACAAAAATATATCCGCGGAGAGTATCTTATCGCGATCCAGCTTGAACATAGCTTTTCTCCTCTCGTCCGGAGACATCTTATCGAATGGCGGCTTATTTTTTTCCGCGCCGTCGCGTTGCGGCAAAAATACTTCCACGCCCAAAACCTCGATCTTCCTGGCCAATTTTTTATTGAATTCTTTTTCGGCCTGATTGAATAAGGGGCCGGCAAAATATAGTAGCATATAGCTTTGAAATCTAAATAATATCAGGACCTACGCGCTTGATTTATATTCGATATCGTTTCCGGCTAAATGCCGGATATTAGATATTGGATATTATGGCAACAGATATTAAAACTGTATCAAATATCCAATACTATCCATAACTTAAACGTTTAAGCTGGAAAATTCTTGGGTTGCTCACTAAACGCGTAAGTCCTAAATATCTAAAACTGATTGCGCGTCCAAAAGCTCAATTAACAACTCTTTCAACCTGCCGATCTCCCCCCTGACCAGCTCTCCGTCGTATTCGCCGCTATGGGCATGCGTTCCACCGCCATAACTCGGCTTTTTCTGGTCTAAATGCAGATTGATTATTACCCTATCCTTCTCTTCTTTAAGGTACACATGAAAACGCGGATATTCAAGCCGGGTCAGGCGCCGGACGAAGCTGTCCAGATGGGGAGCGTAACCGGCGTGGCGCATAAAGCGCTCCAACGGCTCCGGCAGATCTTGTTTATATATGATCAGTTTCATTTTTTATCGTTTATCATCTTAATATAATCCTCAAAGTACTTCTGTGTCGAGAACTTATCTTCCACGAACCGTCTTCCCGCCTCGCCCATCTTCCTGACCAGATCCTTATCGCCCATAAGCTTATCAAGTTTTCCGGCAAGCTCATCGACGTTGCCCGGTGCGAACAAATATCCGTTCACGCCTTCTTGTATTATATCCGGGATCCCGTCCACGTTCGTGCCGATACTGGGCTTTTTGAGCATTGCCGCCTCGATCAATACCCGACCCAGTCCTTCCGATAATGACGGCAGGACAAAACAGGTCGAATGGCGCATATGATCCTTGACCTCGGCAAGCGGCTTCCAGCCGGTAAACTCGATGCGCCTAACGCCCAATTTCGCGGCTAGCGCCTCCAGATCCTTCCGATAGGGGCCGTCGCCCACGATAAGCAGTCTGAAATCCGGATATTTAGCTTGAAGCCGGCCGAACGCTTCGATCAGGAAATGCACGCCCTTGAGGCGATAAAGCCAGCCGGCATACATTATGATAGGTTTGTAGCTCAGGTCGGTCTCGGTTTTAAATATATCTATATCGGTAAATGTGGGGAATTTATAAATAGGCTGCCCGCGGTAATATTTCCGGGCCAGTTTTTCGGTCGCGCGGGAAATAACCCTGATCTTGTCGGCCCGGAGGAGGGAGAATTTTCCCAAAGCTATCAATATTTTCTTGACAACGCGGGCAAAGGGGATATCGAAATAAAAAAAGGGACTTTCGATCCAGTCGCCGTGAATTTCGACGATCAGCTCGCGCCGGGTAATGGTCTTGAGGCAGGCCGCCACGAAGCCGTCCAAAGCCGGCGACTGCGCCACGATCACATCGATCCTTTCGGTCATTATTATCCATAAACCGCGCAGGAAACCCATGAGCATCCAGGCCGGCATTCCGATCTTGCCGAAGATCTTCGGCGTCAGATAAAACTCCGCGCCATACTTCCGCGCCCGAAGGGTTTGGCCGCGCGCCAAAACAAAAGCGTCGATATTCGCCGCCAGGCCTTCCCATTTCTTTTGGATCGTCTCGTCGATCTTCGTCAGGTCATAATCGGCCGTCCCTATGAACAAGACTCTCTTTTTGTTTGCATCCATATAATAATTTTTTAAAACGCTACGCCGCCGGTTATTTCCGCTCTCTAAAAATAATCATCTTGTAGGCCAGGAAATTACCGATGGCCAGACAAACGCCGATCATCGCCTGGGCCAGGACGTAAAAAACGCCCAATTCGACCACCAGCACGCGGATACCCGCCGCGGTTGCCGTTATTCCGATCAAGGCGACTATTACGTAAAAAAACATCTGCCGATAGATAACGTCGCGCCGATTGTCGCGAAAAGTCCAGAATTTCTGCAGAAAAAAACTGACGAAAAACGAGACGATGAACGCGGCTACGGCCGATGCGACCACGTCGAATTCCAAAACGCCGTGCAGAAGTATCAGGAGGACGAAATTAGTGCCGGCGGCCGTCGCGCCGGCAATCACGAATTTTACCTTGTCTTTGTGTTTTTCGGCCCAACCGTAAAATCGGGGGAAACCGTTCCGAATCCGGATCTTAAAGCTTTCGTATATTTTATAAAATACCGCCATTTATTTTAAAACATCCTTATAAATATCATCGATCTTTCCTAAAATCTCCTTCCATTCGAAGCGGCGGCAGGCCAGAAGCCCTCCGGCTCTAAGCCGGTCGCGGAGAGGGCGGTCTTTTAATAACCGTAAAATCGCCTCCGCGATCTGGTCCGAGTTTTTCGGTTCGATCAAAAGGCCGTTCTCTCCGTCCTGAATAACATCAGGCACTCCTCCTACGCGCGTACCGATAGGGGGCACGCCGCAGGCCTGGGCTTCAATAAAGACGATACCCAGTCCTTCGGCCAAAGTCGGCAGGATGAAAACTTCCGCCTTAGCCATCTCTTTCATGAATTCGGCGTGCGGCACCGGCCGCCTGATTTCTATTTTTTCTTCCACCCCGGATTCCCTGACCATACCTCTGATCTCTTTTTCTCTGGGGCCGTCCCCGTAAATGACCAATCTCGCCTCCGGAGCGGCCTTAACGACCTCGGGCCAGGCCGGTATCAGATAATCATATCCCTTTTCCCAGGAAAGCCGGCCCATGCAGAGCACCCGGCCGGGAACTCTGTCCGGCTCAGTCGGCACCTCAGAAAGATCCACTCCGTTCGGGGTAATAAAAATATTTTCCGGTTTAACCCCGAGTCTTTCGGCCCTATGCGCCAAAAACGAACTGATGGCCGTAACGATATGCGGCGAGCGGTGGATGATCTTCCAGGTGAAACGGATCAAAGGATTGTTCTGCTTGCGATCGTCATCAAGGTCGCCGGACTGGAGAGTCAATATTCTCTTGGCGCGCGGGCAAAAATATTTTACGAGAACCAGGGCTCCGCCGGCGTAGCTTTCCATGACCGCGTGGATAATATCGGCGTTCAGGTCGCGGGCTTTCATGGCCGCCAAAACCGGATAGAGAAATTTATCCGCGATCTTATGCCCGATCCCGAGACGGAAGATCTCAAAACCGGCCCTTTTTTCATAAAAAGGCAGCTTCTTGTCAAAACGCGCCGTTAAAAGCGTGGTGGCATATTTTTCCCCCAGCCGCTCCAATATTTCCCTGACCATCTGCTCCGCGCCGCTCATGTACGGCTCGTAATTAACCGATAATATCACTAATTTTTTCTTCGCATTCATAATTTATAACGGTCGATCAAGCTTTTTCTCCTGCTTGTTCAAAAGATGGGTAAAAGTATGCCGGACCTGGTCGACCAGGCCTTTGCCCTCGCCCGTAATGCTGTTTTCCCGCGCAGCCCCCGGGTCGTACAGTTTTGCGCTGGCCTCGAGCTCCGGATCGCTCAAGTGAACGGAATCCGCCCGGCGGAATATAAATTTATAGATTGGTGCCAGTATCATTTTCTTAAAACCGGATTTGTTCATTTCCGATCGGTGGAAGGTTAAAAGAAAATTAAGGTCCCGGGCGAACATCTTAAGGATGAGGGCGGCTAAAGCGCCGTAGCTGGCCATAATGGACCAAACAAAACGGAAACGATGCTCCCGGGTAAGCGCCAGGCCTTTAAAAAAACCGCGGATGGGAAAAAGATATTTGCCGAGGATATTGCCGGAACCGATCCGGTAAATATGCACATTATCGATCGTTTCCCGGTCGGATAAATTTTTTCTCGATTTTACGGTAACGACATGGAATTCAGTATCGCTCATCTGGCGCGCCAGTTCTTTTAAGGCGTTTTCCGCCGGCCCCATGTCCGGCTCGTAGGTAGTCGCGTAAACCAGCACTTTTTTATCCGGCCGGGGCGCGGTCCGGAAGTATTCTATCGTTTTCCCGATCCCCTCTTCCAGGCTGACTTTCGGCTCCCAGCCGAGTTTTTCCCGGGCAAGCGTTATATCGGGCTGGCGCCGGACCGGATCGTCCGTTACCGCTTTTTTATAAATTATTTCCGATCGTGAGCCGGAGAGCCTGATGATCGTTTCCGCCAGCTCCCTGATCGTGATCTCGTGCGGATTGCCGAGGTTGACCGGACCCAAAAAGCCGTCTTGCGACATCATCCGGTCTATACCCTCGATAAGATCGGTGTAAAACTGGAAACTTCTGGTATAAAGTCCGTCGCCGTAGATCGTGATCGGCTTGCCGGCCAGGGCGGGTATGATGAAATTGCTCATTACCCGGCCGTCCCGCACGTACATGCGCGGGCCGTAAGTATTGAATATGCGGATGATCCGCACGTCTGTGCCGTATTGCCGGTGGTAATCCATAAGAAGCGTCTCTGACACGCGCTTCCCTTCGTCGTAGCAGGCGCGCGGACCCAGGGTATAAACCGCGCCGCAGTCGCTTTCTTTCTGCGGATTCTTCGGTTCGTGGCCGTAGATCTCGGAAGTGGAAGCCTGCATGATGCGGGCGTTATGCCGCCGGGCGATCTCCAACATGTTTATCACGCCGTGCACGCTGGTCTTTAAGGTGTGCACCGGGTCCCACTGCAGGTTGACGCATTGGGCCGGGCAACCGAAATTAAATATCCAGTCTATCTTCTCCTTAAGATCGATCGGCTCTACGATATCATGCTTGATAAAAGTAAAGCGGGGGTGGCCGAAGAGATGTTCGATATTCTGCGCCGTATAGGTCGTCTGCAGGTTATCAACGCCGATCACCCGGTGCCCCGCGTTTATATATTTATCGCAGAGATGCGAACCGAGGAAACCGGCGGCGCCGGTGATCAGGATCGTTTTGTTTTTTAGTTCAGGCATATAATTTAATAAATAATTATTTTTTATAATATTCATGGTACCATCCGATAAAATTCCTGACGCCGGCGGCTACCGAGGTTCGCGGTTCGTAGCCGAGCATCCTCCGGGCCCTTTCGATCGAAGCGCTCGTCGCCGGCACGTCCCCCGGCTGGAGCGGCAGTAAATTCTTTTTAGCCGTCAACCCCAGATTCTTTTCTATCTCGTTTATAAAATCCAAAAGCCTTATTGACTCGCCCCGGGCCAGATTGAATATTTCATAAGGATAGCTTTTGTCTATTGCCGCGACCGCGCCGGACACGATATCGTCGATATAGGTAAAATCCCGCGCCATCTCGCCGTTATTGTAAATATCGATCGCTTCGCCCGCTAAAATAGCCCGGCTGAACTTAAATAAGGCCATATCCGGACGGCCCCAGGGTCCGTAAACAGTGAAAAAGCGCAACCCGGTGCAGTTAAGGCCGTAAAGATGGTGGTAGACATAAGCCATCTCCTCATTTGATTTTTTCGTGGCCGCGTACAAAGAGATCGGATTATCGACCCGCTGTTCCTCGGAAAAGGGCAGTTCTTTGTTATTTCCGTAAACCGAGCTTGAAGAAGCGAAAATAAAATCTTTCACGCCGTTATGGCGGCAGGATTCCAATAAGTTCAAAGTACCGAGGATATTGGTGTGTTCGTAGATAAGGGGGTTTGTCAGTGAATATCTGACCCCGGCTTGGGCGGCTAAGTGGCAAACCTTGTCGAAGCTTTCTTTGTTGAATATTTCCGCGATCGCGTCATGATCGGTTATATCGGTCCGGTAAATTTTTACGCCCGGAAATTCAGCGCTTAATTTCCCGGCCCGGGCCTCTTTTAATGCCGGGTCATAATAATCATTAAAATTATCGATAATCGCCACCTCGTCCCCTCTTTTCAGGAGAGCGGTGGCAATGTGTGATCCGATAAACCCCGCACCGCCGGTCACTAAAATTTTGCTGTTTTTTTTATCTATTTTATTCGTCATTTTACTAAAATACTTAATTGATCATCATGAGGTGCGGGGTAAACCCCGCGCCGCCGGTTAATAGAATTTTTGCCATATTTTTTATTGTTGGCAGTTCTTTAGCCAATCAAGAGTTTTTCTGATGCCGGTTTCCAGGTCAAGCTCCGGCTCCCATCCCAGCATCCGCTTCGCCTTCCCGTGATCCAAAGCGCTCCTTAGAACCTCGCCGGGTTTGTCCGCCGCCGCAGAAAAAACAAACTTTCCGCCGACTATCCTTTCGATCTTGTTTATGATATCCATCGTGCTCGTTTCCCGGCCGGAACCGATGTTGAAGATATCGTTATGTCCGGAATCGGCCGCCAAAATTATCGCCCGGATAACGTCATCGACGAAAACGTAATCCCTGGTCTTGGAACCGTCGCCGTAAAGTATGCTCGGAATACCCTTAGCCGCGTTATGCGTAAAAATACTTATCACCCCGGTTTCCGCGCCTTTGTACTGCCGCGGGCCGTAAACGTTAGCCAGTCTTAAAATAACATAACTTTGCCCGTACAGCCGGTTCTTCATCTCGAGGTATCTTTCGGCCGTATGCTTGTGTATGGCATAAAGGGACGATGAAACCACCGGGTCCTCTTCCCTGGCCGGAGCCGTCACGTCGCCGTAAAGCGCTCCGCCCGTCGAAGTGAAAACGATCCTTTTTACGCCATATTTCAGGCAGCTTAAAAATATATTAAGACTGCCGAAAGCGTTAACCTTATTATCGAAAAAAGGATCTTTGACCGAGCGGGCGACGTCTATCTGGGCGGCCAGATGAAAGACAATATCGAATTTTTCGGCCGCGAAAATTTCCGGAATTTTTTCCGAACAGATATCGATATGATAAAATTTCGCCGCCGGATTTATGTACTCCCTTTTTCCGGATGACAGGTCATCGATAACGACCACCTCGTCCCCGCGCTCCGCCAAAGCGTCAACCAGGTTCGATCCGATAAATCCTGCTCCGCCGGTAACCAGAACTTTTTTATTTTTTATATTCATTTCATTGACCATCTTAATTAAAATAATCGATTAATCATCAAAGTGCGGCATTACTAATATCAGGCGCCTTTCTTTTTGTTCCCGATAACATCTTCCCCGTATACTCCGGCTAAAAGATCGAGGTCTTTGGCGCTTCGGACCAGCAGATCGATATTCTTTTTTTCCAGGCTCGTAAGCGCTTCCATCCCGGCTTCATCGCCCACTAATTTTCCGTACAGTTCTTTAAAGGCCGCGAAATCCTTGATAAAACAATGGCCGCCGGCGCCGCGCCCGCTTTTATGTATCGGCTCCAGATGGAGCTCGTTGAACCGGAGGGCCGGGCGGGCGTCACCGCCCCGTTCGCCGCTTTTATGGACGGGGTTCAAGTGCGAGGATCCGATGCGCGGGTCGGCCGCCAGCGCATCCCGCATTACCTCCCAGCGGCAGCCCAGTTTTTGGCAGAGATCGTATAATAAATTAATGAAAATCACCTTGCAGTAAAACCAGTTGTTGCCGCCGTATTTGATAAGCTCCGCTTCATTGGCCGAACAGACCAGCTCGAAGGGGGCTTTGGGCAATACGCTCATGACAACGCGCGCTCTCGCCCGATAGGTCTCGTTATCCTCGGGGATGCCGATTATGTTCCTTAAGGGATTGGCGGCATCATAGGCCGCCGTCGCCTCGGTCAGGAATTCCGGGGAGTGTAAAACGAAAATATCCGGATTGGCTTTCTGGATCGATTCGGTCGTGCCGGGAAGGATCGTCGATTTTATGACCGCTATTTTCCCCGGGCCCACCTTCTTGATCGCCTGGCGGATGATCGAGTCGTCGAATCCGGCCGGCGTCGTGGGCGTGGGCACGGCCATAAAAACCACGTCGCATTCGCCGATCTTGGCGCCGTTTTTGATATAAGGCTCTTCCACGGCGTAACGCACGGTCGCAAAACCGCGATTCTCAAAATCGTCGGCGTAATGCCGGCCGATCCAGCCCTGGCCTATAAAACCAATGCGCAGATCCCGATCAGGGGGATAAATATCGGTAACTTCACGTTTTGGCATATTCATTAAATTAATTATTTTTCTATAATATCATATCACTATTACATCCTCAAGTTGGGGACATTTTTATGATCACTTTGTGTTTTTCAGCTTTGAATCAAATGTGCTATAATATCAGTATAATCAATTTTTAACTTTTTATCTATGAACATCGAAAAAAATATTGCGTCTGATCAAACTATCGTCCCCTGGTACTTCGGCCGGAAATTCTGGGGAATTTTAATCGGACTGTCGGCTTTGCCGAGCATTTGGTTAATAATAGCTGGCCCCAAATTATCTACAGACAATATATTTATAATTATTCCGGGATACTTTTGGCTAATGGCGGAAGGGTTTGTTTCTTTAACATTATTTATGTTAAATCAATTGAACGCCGCCGGGTTAACCACCATTTACTATGATATATTGTATTGTATTATATTATTACTATTTTTCTATCTATCATTCAGAAAAAAAAGGGTGAATGTTATATTGTCTATAATAATAATAATAATAATAATAATAAGCACTTATGGATCAATCGGCGTAATGATTGCTTCCTAAATATTTAATACGTTTAATTTAAAATCAAAATTCAAAAACTTCGGCACATGAATATCTCCCCATCCGGTATGAATGACTTTCTTGTCTGGTATCCGGAATTCTAATTCGATCGCGTCTGTAAATCTGCCTGGCGCTAAGACGTATTCCATCATATCCTCAAGCTGAGGATATTTTTTTATTATCTCTTCGCAGACCAGTTTAAGTATCGGGCGGTCTTTGAGTAATATCTCTTTCGTGAGCCAAAGCATATTATCCGGCAGATCAGATTCTTCTCCGGTGAAAATACATTGGTTGTGGGGATTATCTATTTCTAAATAAGGCGTTCCGTCGGTAGTGGTGCCGGTGTAATTTAATAATTCCACGCCCTCTTCGCTTATATCCTGGATTAAAATTCGCATTGGTCCGGAAATATTTTTGTCTGTTATATTCTTGAGCCTGATATTCGTATGTTTAATGCCGGTTTTTGGATCGTAGTGGCGCCAGGTTTTGTATACTTGGACACCGTCCGTTATATCCTGCCACTTGGGCGCGCCGATGGCGTAAATGGAAAAATGCGTAGTGGCGATAGTAGCTATATTAGTTATCCGATCAATGCGCGTGGGCAGGGCTTCCCAGATATTGTCGTCTTCGTTATACCAATAGACACTCAGGCGTTTTTCGTCAATACCCAATTCCTCTACCAATCGCTGATCATAACGGAAACTGATATCCACTTCAAAGCTACCGTTAGGCAGGCTGGATGTGATCCACCAGGAGGCCGGGAGCATAGTTAGCCGGTCCAAATTTTCCCCCTTAGTAATATATTCGTCATACTTGTCCACTTCCAAAGTATGCCCCGCTATCGGACTGGCGGCGAATTGCAAAATAATATCGGATTTTTCTAAATCAAAGATATATTCGTTGTTTTTGATGGTAAACACAGGAGTAACGGCGGTAATGCCGGCCCATTCTATGGGGTTTTGGAACATGTTTGTGCCGCCGCTTTCGCGGTAATAGGGACCTTGCGGGCCGCTATATTCCTCATAAAGTGGTTCATCGGAAGCATCAACTCCCCATCTCCCTTCGTAGCCCCTAAGCCAGACTGGATTACTGTCCAGATCAAATTTTATATCCCAAGTGGTGGTACTGGCAATATCGCCGTTATCGGAAGTATAATCATTATAGAGGCCCGTATCATGTAAACCATTATCCCCGTTGTTTGGATAATTAGCGTGCGAACCGCGGGCGATATAAGATATGACCTGGTTATTCTCTTTTTTTATTTCCCCGCTATCCCAGGAACGGCGCACTGAACCGTATTGAAGCGGCGGATTTATTTCACCTTCGTTATGATGCTGTGAATAAGCTACATACTTCGGCTCTTCGGTGTCTTTGTCTAAAAACACCATAACGGTCTCCCAATCTCCTTCGTGATTATTAAAACCCTCCGGCCAAGCCCCCCAATCGTTAAACGCGTAAAAATACCAATACTGTAAAACTATGAATTCATGGGTATAACCGAGGCTGTCTTCGTATGAGCTTTTGGCTCTGTGGGCGTAATAGGTCGGGTGGTACACGCCGGTATTTATTATGCTGTTTGTGGCTGTCGCGAATTCCGTTCTCGCTTTGTCCGCGTCCGGTTCTTTGTTTACGAGGTTTTCGGAAAATTGCAGGTACCAGTTCTTATTGACGCTCGCGGGCTCGTCGGTCAAGCGGGACAGGGTGGTAGAACCCTCTTGCCAGAGCGGAGTGTCGCCGATATCTTCCGTGCTCCAGAGCGAAGAATGCTTGACGTAGGTTTCGACGTCCATTGGGTAAAAATATTCTTTTTCTCCGGTGGCTTCATTTTTATAGAAATAAAGGATGGGTTCGTATTTAAGGATGAGTTCGTCGGTTACGACGGCCGGATCCGAAGTCGCGAT
>MFGB01000003.1 GCA_001780275.1 Candidatus Falkowbacteria bacterium RIFOXYA2_FULL_47_19
TACACACATCTTTAAAAATGCCGCCGGCGGAATATAGCCGGCAATATCTAACTAAACAACTTGTAGAATCCGTGTCCTAAAAAAGGGGTACCCCCCAAGTTTTTGAAAATAACTCCACTCTTTCTCTACACAAAAAGTTTCGAACATCCTCGCATACGGGGAGCAAAATAAGATCCGGCATTTTTGCCGGGTTTTTTTTACTTTCGCGGTCATGAAAGAACAAATTTTTTTGTTCGAATTTTACCCCGCTTCCGCCGAAGGCGGGTTTGCGGGGCCGGCCCTGGGAGCAAATAAAAAATACTGGCTTAATACCAGTATTTTTTATTTTGTTTTCTTGGGCCGGATGAGAAGTTTATGCCCCGGAGCCCCGGTTGCTTGCAACCGGAAACAGACGGAGGGGTAAATCCGGCCCCGGGAGCCGCGAAAATAACACTTAATATTAGGTGTTATTTTTTATACCTTAATCAGACGTTAGAACCTGTTTATTTGGTAATTTGGTTACGGCTAAACTATTGACAAACTGCATCTTTTTTGCTAATTTAAAACATTCTTGTTCTTTTAAAAAATTAAACAATCCGTAAATAACATAAAGTTCTGAGGTATTTTTTTTAACGAAAAGGAAGAAAAGGAGATTGAAGCATGAAAAAATTGGTAATTTTTGTTCTCTTATCAGTTTTTTTATTTACGTCCGTGTTTGCAGTTGCCGCTTTCGCGGTCACGCCCCAGATAGCCGCCGGACCATATCATACCGTTGGCTTGAAAAACGATGGTACGGTTGTGGCTACGGGATTAAACGTTTATGGTCAATGCAATGTCAGTAGCTGGACCGATATTATTCAGATTTCTGTCGGACCATATCATACCGTCGGTCTGAAAAGCGACGGTACGGTCGTGGCCGTGGGAGATAACGCATATGGCCAGTGTAACGTTGGCGGCTGGAGCAACATTGTACAGGTAGTCTCAAACGGTTCTAATACCGTCGGCCTAAAAAGCGACGGTACGGTCGTGGCTGTGGGGGATAACGCATATGGCCAGTGTAACGTTGGCGGCTGGAATGATATTGTCAAGATTTCTGTCGGGCCATATCATACCGTCGGTCTGAAAAGCGACGGTACGGTCGTGGCCGTGGGCAGGAGTGATGCCGGCCAATGTGATGTTGCCGATTGGAGAGATATTGTTGATATTTCTGCTGGGGGTATTCATACCGTCGGTCTGAAAAGCGACGGTACGGTCGTGGCCGCGGGAAATAATTATGACGGCAAATGTAATGTCGCCGGTTGGAGTAACATTGTCCAGATAGCCGCCAGCAGATGGCACACCGTCGGCCTAAAAAGCGACGGCACGGTCGTGGCCGTGGGGAATAACGGCACCGGCCGGTGTGACGTCGACGGCTGGAGCGATATCGTTAAAATTTATGCCGCAGATGATCGTACCATCGGGCTGAAAAATAATGGTACGGTAATGGCCGCGGGACTTAACACGTATGGTCAGTGTGATGTCGCTGATTGGAACAATATTATCGGCATTTCTGTTGCGGAGAACCACACAGCCGGTCTAAAAAGCGATGGGATAGTCATGGTGGCAGGAGAAAATGATTACGGCCAACTCAACGTCGGCGATTGGAATCTGGGGATTGTATTCGATTTTAGTTTTCTGTATAACTATTCCTGGTTTGATAGTGCAGGAATCCCTCAGTATGATCGAGAGTCAATATATACCCTTATCTGGAATTGCATAGGTCATCCGACCTATACGTATGAATATTGTCAACCGGGAGGATGTCAAACTTATGTTGATCATTATGATAATTACTGGATAAATGAAAATTATTCGTTGCAGAATTTACCGGTTGCGCATGTTAATGGCCAGATATTCTTTACGCCCTGGCTGGACGCAAGCTGGGAAAACCTCATAACGACGTACGATGATTCAGAAAATAAATTCAATACAGTTTATGCGGGCAATCCGCAAGCTGATGAAAAATTTGAAGTAATCAGTCACATTGATGAAGCCGCTCCTCCGTCCGGCACAGATAATGTCAGAAGTTATTTTTTTACCTATCGCCCCAAAACCGACAACAACGGTACCGCAACGACTATGGACGAATGGATAGATTATTTGCGCGGTATAACGGAGCAATACGGCCGGACAATAGATACTCTGACCATTTTCGCGCACGGTATTCCGGGCGAAATACAAATGTCCGAAGCGTTTCATTTCAAGAACAATGCGGAAACGCAACGCGGCATGGAAAGACTGTGGGATGAAAACATATTGTCACCGTGCGGCACCATTCTGATCTTCTCGTGTGATGTTGGACAAGATCAGCAATTTATCCAAAATCTTGCCGACTGGTCCGGGGCAACGGTTTACGCAAATAGTGTTAGAACCGGACGGGGCTCCTATTCCATCCAATGCAATACGGGTAGTTGTGTCCTGAGCGCTGACTGGGATTTGGATGTTGTAAAAGTCCCCGCAAATTATACGCCCTGTCAGGACGTTCTTAATGCACCGCTACGGGCCGACTCTGACATTACTTTTATGTTTCCCGGCGGTATAGCCGTACAGATCACGAAAGATTCCCTGGATTCCGATGGCGAAATGATCGTAACAAATACCCTGGAACATCTCGCCGAACTTGGAATTGATACCAGCGGTAAAGATTTTCTGGCTGCGTATGATATTTCGCTTACAGGCACGGTTATTAAAGACCAGATGTTCATGCAGATTACGTTGCCTCTATCTTCTAATCTCGGCGGGCTTGATGCCTCTGATATCAAAGTGCAATATTGGGATGAACAGCTGGAACAATGGTCCCAAACGGGAATTTTCGATGTCCAGATTAACGAGCAGGATCATTCAGTAACATTCAAAACGAACCATGCAACAATTTTTGCCGTTTTTGTCGAGAATTACCCGCCGGTCGCTCTCTGCCACGACGTAACCGTTACTGCCGAACCGGGCGCTGACACGGCTTCAGTTTCTATCGATGCCGGCTCCTATGACCCGGACGGCGATTTTATCACGATTGAGCAGATTCCGCCCGGCCCTTATGCTATAGGAACGACCGACGCAGATTTGACCGTCACCGACGACAAGGGTTTGTCCGGCGTCTGCACCGCTACCGTTACCGTAGAAGCCGCGCCAGTCGTTCATTGCGGCGACGCGAATTCCGATGGCGCGGTTAACGGCAAAGATCTGTTGTTCAAATTGAAAGAAACCAATGATAAATTCAAAGCCTGGCAAAACGGTTGCTGGAGGCCGAGATTGCCCTGCGGCGATTTTGACGGCAACGGAAAAATCGACCGGAAAGACCCGATAAAAAAGTATGCCGCTCTGATGCAGGAGTATTACAATTGGTACAACGACTGCTGGAAATCCAGGTAACCTTTTCCGGAATTAACCAAATAGATCTTTTTAAGCCAAAGGGCAGAATCGAAACGATTCTGCCCTTTTAAAATTGTCCGGTAAAAACCCTAATTAATTATTCGTTAAGTTCTTCCACTCTCATTGTCAGATAACATCTTTCATCATAATTAAGAATAATAAGTTTCACCCCCAAATCCCTTTGCCAACTTTCCCCGCTCATATAAAAAGTGCCCTTATCACCATTATGTGTATAGTTTATAGTCACATCAAAGCCCGAACAAAAAGTTTTTGAGGAATCGCAACTGGGGTCAAAATAAATCTTCTCAATCTCGAAGGCTAAATTTTTATCCTTAATTATAAATATATCATTTTTAGCAATTTTAAATTCTTGATTTAAGGATACTAAAATTTCGTCTTTTTTATCATCGCACTTACTTTTTTTCATAGTTAAATCGCATCCCGAAATTAAAAAAGTAAGTAAAATTAATAAAATAATTTTTTTCATAAGATGCTATAAAAATTTTAATAAAGCTTCGTTTTGTGTGATTATTTTTATTATAACATATTTAAGGTCGTGGCGTAAGATTTAGTTAAACAGGTTCTAACTTCGTCCAGCCAGGGGAGCTATTTAAAGACCGTCAATCTTGGCGGTTTTTTTGTTGAGAAATCCCGTAATAGTGGGTGCCCAGGGGCTGGATTCGAAGCCGTAAATTTATTATAGTAATATTAGCAAAATTAAATTATTGACAAATTAATTAAAATATACTATCTTATAAAGATATTATGTATCAACTTGATGTACATATTCAATAAAACCATCTAACAGGAGGGTATCAAAATGAATCAAGCGGTTAATAGTAATGCCTCATTATTGGGGTTGGTCCGAAAAGTCGTTTGGGAAATTATCTTTTCAGCCCTTTTCGGTTATGGAACTTTCTGGTTGTGGGGACTGGCTGGAGCCGAAAGAATTCCGTTTTTTCGGGGACTTCTCTACATCGCAAGCGTTGTGTGCGGAATTATCACATTTTTCATTCTGTGGGATATGATTCTGCAAACCAAATACGACGCTATGGCAATATACAGCGTTAACCCAACCACGGGACGCATAACCATTACCACCTTCGGGTTTCCCCGCTCCAAAGATGTGAAAACGATCAAATATGATCGCATTCTTGATGTAGATGGCGGACGTCGGATGTTCCTGAATGCGGGCAATATTGAACTACGCTATGTTACATTCTTGAACACCGAACCCGAAACGAAATCGGTCACTCTGTATTGGCTAACCGACCCCGTACCCACTGTGAACGCATTGAGCAAACTGATCGAAAAAGATCCCGCTATGGAGGTCACCGTTAAACAGTAGTGTGAGTTCATTGTTTCAAAATACGCTATCAGCCAAAAGGTTGATAGTGTTTTAAATTACCGAATTATCTCACTAAAAAGTTTCGAACGTCCTCCGGGACGGGGAGCATTATCTGGAAAACAGGTTCTAAGGAGCCTGTTTTTTAGTTTTCCAACTAAGATTCTCGGGTTAAACTTTTTTTGGCGTATGGGTCGTGTTTTTTTCATAAAAATATTTGACGTTTAAAAAAGTTCCTAGTATACTAGGAACTAGGAACTAAGTATAATAAATTCATGAAAACCTCACAAAAAATAACTGAATTCATACAAAAAAACAAGCAGGCCAGTGGCAACGAGCTGGCTGATTATCTTGGCATTAGCGACAGAGCTGTTAGAAAACAATTGTCCTCCCTGCTGAAATCTGGCACTCTGACCAAAATCGGCAAACCGCCGAAAGTTTTTTATTTGCTCAAAAAGGACGAGCTTGTTAAAAAAACCGTGGAAATAGACAAAAAAATCCAGAAAATAATAGACAATAACTTCATTATCATCACCCCGGCCGGAGAAAAGATAGCGGGGCTATCGGGATTTCTTTATTGGTGCGATAAAACTTCCCAAGAGCCGATAAAAACCGCCGCTGATTACGCGAAAACGATAGCGAAATTCGCGAAGCACAAAAAAGACGGATTTATCAACGGACTCAGTAAATTCAAAAATACTTTCAATGACGATGTGTTTTTGGATAAAGTCTTTTATCTTGATTTTTACAGCATTGAAAGATTCGGCAAAACCCGGCTGGGGCAACTGCTCCTCTATGGAAAACAAAGCGGCAACAAAAAACTCATTAAAGAGATCATCAAAGAGATCAAACCGAAAATAGACCGGCTGATAAAAAAAGAATCTATAGACGGGGTTTGCTTCATCCCCTGGACCGTTAAGCGCGAAGTGCAATTCATGAGGGAGCTGGAAAAAGGCCTGGACCTGAACATAAAAAGCCTAAAAATCGAAAAAGCGAAAACTGATATAATCGTGCCGCAAAAAACCCTGTCAAAACTTAAAGACCGGATAGAAAACGCCGGTAAAACCATGATAGTCACGGAAAAGGGAAGCTACAAAAAAATACTATTAATTGATGATGCCGTCGGTTCCGGGGCGACTTTGAATGAGGTTGCCAGACAAATAAAAAATAAAGGCATCGCCAAAAAGGTTATCGGCCTCTCTATAACCGGCAGTTTCAAGGGCTTTGATGTGATCAGTGAAGTGTAGCCGATAAAGGTTCGGCCGTGGGAGCTTGTCAAAACCATATCATTGTGCTATGGTTTTTTAATGTTCTTACTAAACATACCAACAAACCTCCAAGAGGATAAAGGAGAATAAGGTGAACAGAGAGAGAATGAATGACGAGGAGTTTGCAAACCACCTAATAATCCTGCGAAACAAAAAAGCAGAACATCAAGCTCATTTTTCTGAACGTAAATCAGAAGTCGAGGGCCTTCTCAATGAGGGTAAAATAGTTAATGAGAAACTCAGTGCGATTCGAGAAGCAATAAAGAAAAAAACCGAAAAGCTCAGAAAAGAAATAATTCGCATTGAGGAAGAAGAATGGGAAAATGCGAATGGTGATAATCTCAGGAAAGAAGAAGAAGAAATATGGGAAAGAATCAGGCTTGCTCAAGAATCTTCACATAAAAGATTCCCAGAATTTTACTTAAGATGCCCTCATCCTGAATTTGCAAGATGGGGGGACACCGGGCCTGGAGATCGACAAGAATGTCTTATCTGCGGAACGGTTTTTGAGGTCAGTGATGGTGGATGTGATTAATCCTATAAAATCTGACAAGGAGGACGTATAAAAAGAAGGCTTACGGTTCTTACGTTTCTTAAACGACAAAGATAAAGGAGAAAGACAATGAATTGGAATGAAATCGATAAGAAGCTGGATCTATGGTCCTTAAAAATCCAAAAAGCGGTCACCAAATTCGGCTGTTTTATTGGAGTCGGCCGGCTCTGCCGCCTGATGGACAAATACTGTAAATAATACGAATAGAAGACACCTGACTTTTTAAAAGAAACAAAAAAATGTCCCTGTATCCGCATTTGGATGCAGGGATTTTAATTTTCGCCGCTTGTTTGCGGCCGGCATTTTGCCGATTATCTAGACCCGTGGAAGTAAAAAACCGCCATACAAAGATGACTGTTAATGACAGACGTGCTATAATATTAGTGTTTTTAATAAAGAAGTAATCATTCGATTATTTTATAAATAAACTAAAAGATATGAAAAAAATTCTAAAGTATTTTTTGTTTTTACTGATTATCATAATTTCGATCTCTCTTCCCTTGTTCAGTTTTTCTTTTGACATCTCAACGATTTTAACGGCGGTCGCATTGTTGTTTTCTATCTTGCTCGGTTTTTTTATTGCCGCCGCTACCTCAAACTATCTTAAATTGCAGACAAACATATCGCAAGAAGATTCTTGCCTGATCTATATCTTTGGCCTGGTGAAAATCATCCAGCCGCAAGCCGAAGAAAAAATCGCCAAGGCGATCGATGAATATATGATCGCGGCGCTTGACTATGAATACCTTGAATATATCACTTATACGTCAACTGAATTTAACGCCCTATTAAGCGTGATCGACGATGTTTGCACAACAGCCGGCGCCAACCAGCCGCTAATTCAGAATCTTCAGGGTGCAAAGGAAAAACTGCTTTCTTACCGCATGGAGGACTTGCTGGCCTCGCAAAAAGTCGTAACAAAAAATCACTGGCTGATATTGGGCACTCTCTCGGCGATCATCTCGGTCATGCTTTTATCATTACGAACGGAAGAAATATTTTCTTCTGTACTGATCGGTATTATTGTAATCACGATCTGTCAAATCTTATTATTGCTTCGCGATATTGATGCTAATATATTTTTGGCCGATAAGATCGGGTATGGCGCTGAGCCGCAATCGGTTTTCCGCGCGATCGGAAAAGACGACTATTATCCGGAAATCGCCTTAAAATTTATCGGCAAGAAAAATTTAAGTAAAAAATATCGCGTCGGCGAATACATAAACTATCCGGCTTCATTTGAAAAAACAATTAAATTAAGAGGTGAAAAGATCTAGGGGCGCTAGTCAAAATGAGATTAAAAAATATGGACCGAAGAATATTGGTAATTTGTTACATGGGAATGAATAGAAGCAAATATCTAGCCGATTATTTGACCGGACTAGGCTTTAAAGCTGATTGTGCTGGTATTTTGCCGGAAACAAAAAATTTAGCCACTCAAGAAAAGATCGACCAAAGCGATATTCTAATATTTGTAATGCCGCGCATTAAGGAAAAATTTTTAAAGCAATATAAAATAAATAAACAAGAAATCATTACACTAGACGTTGAGGATCGATTAGATATTTTATGCCCAGAAAAAGATTCCCATACCCCGTCTGAAGCTAAAGAAGTCTATGAAGCGAAAGTTTATCCTAAGTTGATACAGCAAATTACCGAACACATATCTTCATTATAAAACTCCTGCCTATGGTCTGCAAAAAACCGGCATTTTACCGGTTTTTTTATTTGCTTTTCTATATTCTGAAAGCTTTTTTCCGGAAATTTTTTGAATCTTGAATAAAAAAATTCGCCAGATGTACTATTTCTTGATACGAAAAAAGAGCGGAAAAATTCCGCTCTAATTGTTATTTTTGAGTTATGCGTTGTTGTGCTGTAATTTTTTCCTCTTTCCCGAAAAGTAAATCACGTTTCCTGAACGCTTTTTATCCCGTGATGGTGTAATTTTTATATCATGCACATAGCGTAAGCCGGAACTGGTTCTACATTCAACGCGGCCACACTGCGTACACGCATAAAAGGTCATATAGAATGCCGCTTTTACGCCGTGGCCGACACCGCTAAATATTAGTACGCGTTTACCGCAGCATTTTTTAAACAAAGCCCTTCTTCTGTAGCGGACCGCGCCGTAGCCGTTTTTATTATAACGAGCCGCAAAAATAGCCGCTAAAGGGTTGCTGTCATTGGTGTTTGTTTCCGTTTCATTTTCATCTGTTGTTCCATTTTTCAAATAACAAATAATTTCATCTACTGAATATTTTCCCACCATATTCTCCTTACTTTTAAAAGATCAATTTAGAATTAATTTAAAATAGTGTATCACAATAAAATATATCCGTCAATCAACGAACGTAATCCTAGTAATCAACATAGCGGTCTCAGAACAGGGCCGCTCCTTCCGGACCCCTAGAAGCTTTGACTAATTAATTAATTCATGATAGATTAAAAAATCAAACGGTTCCTTAAAACAAAGAGTTTACTTAATTGGCGGAAAAAACGTGTTCTGTGGAGGAATTATTTATGCGCGCGAAAAAAACAAAAAACATAGCCGTGGCCTGGATACGGGATGGGGTGCTGGTCAACCGGATGCACATCAATCCGGTGGCCCTCGCCTTTGCGTCCCTAAGACACCTCGCCCCGGAGAATAAAAATAATTCCGATCTGCTTGTCGAATTGATCAACTTTGGCTTCGCTAAGTCGGGATATTCAGCCGCTGAAAAAATGAGGCTTTATAATCTGAGCGCAAAAAATATCATAAATGACGTAGAAAAAGCGTCTCAAGACTATGACCGAATCGCCACCGAGGCGGCAAAGAAGGCCGAATACTTTCCCGGGGCTCCCGAACTGCTGGAAAATTTACATCGTGTCGGCATATTGAACTTTATTACTTCAGCCGTAGACCAGCCAGTCTTGGATAAATGGGCCCGTAACGATGCCAGCGGCAGAAAAATCGCCCCTTATCTGACCGAGATTTTAGGCGCCAGGCCGGGCTTTCTTAAGGGTCGTGATCACTTTGAGCACATCATTAAAAAATACGGTGTTGAGCGGATTTACTATGTGGCTGACGCGGTTTCGGAAATAAAAACCGGAGCGGAGCTGGCCGGCGACTATGGCATTATTCCGATCGGCTTTGCACACGTAGTTACCATTAACGATATCATGGCGGGAATAAAACTGGTTTCCCGGACCACGGAAGACCTCTTCGGGACGGATTTTAAAAAAATAAAAATTGATCCGCAAAGAATAAAGCTTTCCGCCGAAAATAAAATTGTTGAATCACTGAAAAAAGCAGGTGCTCATAAAATTATCATCCGGAATAAACGGGAAATAATCTTTAATCTCAAGCGGTATTTTGTGAACAACGGACTGATCAATCGCAAATGCATCAGGAAATAGCGATTACACAAAAAGGGGACGGGCAAGTTTAATTGTTTAGTTTAAAGTAATGGTTTATATCGTGCTTTAGTAAAAAACAAAAACAGGAGAATTAAAATGGCAAAACATCCGGGTTCCTTGTGGATTGATAAAAATTACAACGCACTACCAAAGAATCAGTGGGTGGCCGCAGATAAAAACGGATTAGTTGCCTCTAACCCTGATTATGACAAATTGATCAGTGAGTTGCATAACCAGAATATAAAACTTTCCGACGTTTGCCTTATGTACGTCCCTGGTGGAGGGGTTCAGTAAAATTATAAAAAATTTAAGCAGCGAACAAGCTGCTTTTTTATTTACGCAAAAAACTTATATCATCCGGCGTTCAGGCTTAACAACGCAAAAAATTAAAATAATATTCAAGCAGGACATTTCTATTTCCTCCTTACAATTAGGGGGGGGGCTTTACAAAATATTGTTTTTTCGCTAAGCTCATAGATTAAGAATTGCTGTTTAAAAATTCAGGAGCTTAATCGTGAAAAAAAACCAGCCTATCTATGGACTTATTCAGGAAATAGAATGGTTCCCGAAAATCGAAGTCGTGATATACGCAACCCTTGGGATCAAAAGATGCTCATATTTCTGTTATCCGGACAAATTGCTTAAAATTTGCAATGACAACAATTTCAGTATTCAGAGGTTTTATAAAATTCTCAACCTGCTTGACCTGGTAATACAAAAAGACTTTTTTATCACCGCCGAGGCTTGGCCGGATTATGATTATTTTTATAAAAAACACCATATAGAATCCAGTTGCAGAAGCGATAATGTTGAGGGTCTTTTTCTTGACATCCCCGAATGTTGCGCTACCACATACGCCGAAAAAGGCGATGTCTGCGATCGGGCGATTCTGCAAAAATATCCCTTTCGCGGCATAAATATTCCCGAGGGGTTATGCGCCATCTATCCCGACAATGATGATAAAGAAGGACGGGAAAAATGGTGGAAGGAATTTCGGCGACACTTTATCGATCATAAAAATGGTGTTTACGATCATTCGGCGGAGGTGAAACAGCTGGTTGAAAAGAAAATCGCGGAAAAAAAATTACCCCGAGAGGTCTGGCTGCTTTTTTCAACATTCATTCCCTGCGCGCCCGATTGCGATAAATTCATGTCCATGGCAAAAAAAATGAACTCAGCCCTTAAAACTTATTTAAGCCGCGATCGATACGATAAAATTATCAACAGCTACATATCAGGCGAACAATGCCTATAAAACAAAACAAGTGATCCGGCGTATGTTCACAATAATATTGTTCAAGTCTTGAACGATTAATTATTACCGTTATTAATATCACGTCCACAAAAGGAGCGATGTCAATGGAAAGGGTAAAACCAAACAGGGATCCAAAGTATTCAGCAAGAGAAAAGGTTTCTTGTACCGGATTTGGCGGGACATCTGATTCGGGAATCATTGTTGGTATTCAGTGGATTTACCACAACCGTCTGGAAGAATGGACCTGGGGATACAAAATTGATTGGGAAAACCAAGGGCCCGGTTATACCGCTGAATTTATTCCCGAGGGATATTTGACCGGAGATGTAGATACAAAGTGGAAAACAGCCGATAAATCCACCCCTGGTTTCAATGATAAAATGCTTCCCTACGAAGGCAAGGTTCCTGAAAGTTGGGATGGTACCGCCAAAGAATATTGGGATTCTGTCTACGGGTAGAAAATCAAACGAACGGGATATCCTAATCGGATATCCCTTTTTTATTTTCTTAAAAAAACTTATAACACCCGGCGCTCAGGCTTAACAAGGCAAAAATTGAACTAAAATTTGACAAAATTTCGTTGACAGGACCGGGCGTATGTGTTAATCTAAAGCATCAAATTACGTTCTTTGACAATCGATAATCCTGAATATTTATTTTAAAATTTCAGAAAAAAAGAAAGGAGAAATCCGCGAAAATACCGATGTCCGATAAACCGCGTTAAAAAAAGAGAAAGAGGTGAAGAATGCGTTATCTCCCACACACGAAAAAAGATATTTCCCAGATGCTCGGCGCGACAGGATTCAAAAACCTGGATGAACTTTTTTCCCCGATTCCCGAAGGCTGCCGCCGCGCGGAGCCGCTTAAACTGCCGGCGGCCCTGAACGAATGGGAGCTCGGCTCTTTGATGGAAGAGATGGCCGGCAGTATGGCCGCGGCGCCGGAATACAGGATGTTCATCGGCGCCGGCAGCTATGACCACCACATCCCCGCGTCGGTTTTTTATCTATTGGGCCGTTCCGAGTTTACGACCTCTTATACCCCTTACCAGCCGGAATTATCCCAGGGAACGCTGCAGGCGATTTACGAATACCAGACTCTCGTCTCCCGTCTTCTGGGAATGGAGGTGGCGAACGCGTCCATGTACGACGGCGCTTCGGCCCTAGCCGAGGCTCTGCTCATGTCCATGCGCGTAACGCGCCGGAGGTGGGTGGCGGTCTCCGCCGCGACCCATCCGCTCTATCGCCGGGTGATCAAAACCTATTTGCGCCCGATCGGCTGCGAGATCGTGGAAATTCCCTATTCCGCGGACGGCGCCCTGGATATATCCGCCCTGGACGGTCTGGGAGAAGTGGCGGCCATTGCCGTCCAATCGCCCAATTTTTTCGGATGCGTTGAAAACCTGGAAACGGCGGCCGCTCGCGCGCACGCCCAAGGCGCCCTGATGATCGCTTCGTTTACCGAACCGATCGCTTATGGACTGCTCAAAAATCCCGGCAGCCAGGGGGTTGATATCGCTTGCGGCGAAGGGCAAAGCCTGGGCATTCCGCGTTCCTTCGGCGGACCCGGCCTCGGCCTTTTTACGAGCCGGCTTAAGTACGTCCGCAGCATGCCGGGCCGCCTGATCGGGAAAACCGTGGATTTAGAAGGTAAAAGAGGCTTCGTTCTGACCCTGGCCACGCGCGAACAGCACATCCGCCGGGAAAAGGCGACTTCAAACATCTGCACCAACAGCAGCCTCTGCGCGCTGTCGGCGCTTATGTTTTTAGCTTCGGTCGGCAAGACCGGACTTCGGAACCTGGCCCAACTTAACCGCGATAAATCGGAATATCTCAAGGCCGGGTTAAAAAAAGCCGGCCTGACGCTGCCTTTCACGGGTACCACTTTCAACGAATTCGTCGCGAGGATCCCCGCGGATACCTACGAACGCCTGCTCGGAAAAAAGATCATCGCGGGAGCGCCTATCGGACCTTATTATCCGGATCTGGCGGATTGTTACGTTTTATGCGCGACCGAAACCGCTTCCAGGAAAGATATGGACCAAACGATAAAGGAGTTGGCATCATGAAAACATCATCAGGAACCACCGGCCTCATACAAAACGAGCCCCTGCTCTGGGAAAAAGGGCAGGAGGGCCGGAGCGGATATTCAATGCCCCGGCGCGACGTGCCGCGGACGAAACTGGACGAACGCTTTCTCGGTCCGGCACCCGATCTTCCCGACATGAGCGAAATCGACGTGGTGCGCCATTTTACCCGGCTTTCGCAATGGAATTTCGGGGTTGATACCGGAATGTACCCCTTAGGCTCCTGCACGATGAAATACAACCCGAAAATCAATGAAAAAATGGCGTCCCTCCCGGGATTTGCCGGCTCCCACCCTCTGCTTCCGCCGCGCTTTTCCCAGGGAGCGCTTCAGCTCATCTACGAGCTTGAAAAATTCCTGGCCGAGATCACGGGCATGGACGCGGTTTCCGTCCAGCCGGCGGCCGGAGCTCACGGCGAGCTCGCGGGCATGCTTATCGTCCACGCTTACCACGAGAAGCGGGGGAAGCAGAGATCAAAGATAATCATACCGGATACGGCCCACGGCACGAATCCGGCCAGCGCCGCCCTGTGCGGCTACCAGCCCGTTGCCGTGAGATCGAATGAAGAGGGCATAATCAGCCCGGAGCAGGTTGAGGCCGTTATGGACGAGGATACCGCCGGCATAATGGTCACCAACCCGAATACCCTCGGACTGTTCGAGAAAAACATCAAAGCCATCGCGGATATCGTCCATGCCAAGGGCGGCCTCGTCTATTGCGACGGCGCGAACATGAACGCCCTTATGGGGATCGTCCATCTCGGCCGGGCCGGCGTTGACGTTATGCACCTCAATCTGCACAAAACCTTTTCCACTCCCCACGGCGGCGGCGGTCCGGGCTCCGGACCGGTGTGCGTAAGAAAACACCTGGAAGCTTTCCTGCCCGTCCCCCGGGTCGTAAAAGACGGTAAAAATTACGGCCTTACGGAAGATCTGCCGGATTCGATCGGCAAGCTTCATCCGTTCTTCGGGAATTTCGGCGTGATGATCAAGGCCTATAGCTATATCCGCAGCCTGGGAGCAGGCGGCCTAAAAAAAGCCAGCCAGCTGGCCGTACTGAACGCCAATTACATGAAGGAAATGCTCAAAGGGACGCTTCATCTCCCGTTTGACAGCGTCTGCATGCACGAGTGCGTATTTTCCGATCAAAACCTGCACGACTACAAGGTAATAACGGTTGATTTGGCCAAGCGGCTCATGGATCACGGGTATCACCCCCCGACAATCTACTTTCCGCTGATCGTTCACGGGGCGATCATGATCGAACCCTGTGAAACCGAATCAAAGGAAGAGCTTGATAATTTCATCGCCGCGGTAAAAGAGATCGCGGCCGAGGCGAAAACCAATCCGGAAAACCTGAAAAACGCCCCGACGCGCTGCAAAGTAAAACGCCTGGACGAAACGTCCGCCGCCAGAAATCCGTGTCTGACCGGCTAAGGTCCTCCGCTTCCGCGGAAACATAAATATAAAAAACGCAACAAAGGGGTGGGGGTAAAAATAAAAATGACAAACCTAATCTGTGTGGAGCTAGGTCCCGGCAACGAAGAGGACCACGGCGGAGAAATAACGGTTATTAACGGCTGTTCGTATTGCGAAAAATGCGCCGAAAAAATCAAAAAAGAAAACAATAAAGAAGAAGAAGAATTAAAAAGAAAGATAACAATGATGTTGCAAGGAAATATGCCGATAAATCGGAAATTTGACAGATCGTCTTATTAAATCGCGACAACAATAACCGCATGCACGCCATGCGGTTTTTCTTTTGTCTGAACTGATTTTTTAACAGAGGATTGACACGCGGCCGATTATGCCATAATATTAAAATAACGATTTAAAGCTTTAACTATATTAAAATCATATGGCAGCAAAAAGAAGCACCGGTGTTGAGAAAAAAAAGAAAACCCATTCTCATAAAACCGCCAAGCGGCTTGAGACCAAACGGCTGATGCTTGAAGCCAAGGCAAAAAAGCACGCGCGCAGATAATTATAACCGGTTTTATAAAGCGACAATCCCGAAGACTCGGGGTTGTTTTTTATGTAGAAATATTAAATTTTTTTACTTTGCCGGTGTCTGGGCAGTGGAAGTACTTCTTCTAAATCATTGACAAAATATTATATTTATGTTATACTTTTTTATTAGTGATTTTGTTCGGCCGTTCTTTCAAAAAATAACCAATATTTGATAAGTATATATTTAATTATCAAGGGGGGGGGGAAGTCATGAATGTTATTTCCGGTATTTTGTTTTTTGTGGCCTTTTTGCCGTATGTATTGTCGATCTTAAGCGGTGAGACGGTGCCCTCGCCCGTATCGTGGATAATTTGGGCGTGCGTCGACACCCTGGCGCTTGTCGCGATGAAAAAAGAGGGGGCGAAAAGCGGACAGCTTACCGGCGCCGTTGCGGGAGCCTGGCTCATAACGATCCTGGCCCTGATATTCGGCGGCAAGCCGTCGATGGGTACGATCGAGTGGGTCAGCTTCGCGGGAGCGGCCATTGGCATTATTCTTTGGCAACGGACCGGTAATGCGGTCTGCGCGATCGTCTCTTCCCAGGTCGCCGTATTCATCGGAGCGTTTCCGACGTTCGCGCGGGCCTACTTAAACCCCGCCCAGGAAGACCCGGTCGCCTGGCTGATCTGGCTGGCCTCATGCATTTGCGCTTTGTTCGCCATTCGAAAGTGGGATCTGGCGAATGCGCTTCAACCCCTGACGTTTACAGCCGTGGAATGTATTATGGTTTACCTCATCGTTATACGTCCTTACTTGATCTGACAAATTTCCAACCGAGTTAAAAGCAACTTACCCAACAAGGAGGAAAAGGATGGAAGCTTACAAAACCACTTGTCCTGATTGCGGCCATGTCCGTTTTTGGACCGGATACAAAACCGGCCTCGGAAAAACGCAAGAGCAGTTGGCGCAAATGCATAAAGAGGAAACCACTTGCGAAAAATGTGGCTCCACCAATGCCCAGACCGAGTTGGATCACGAATCGGAAGCTGGCCGGATTCAGGATGAGGTAACGTCGTCATTTCTCGGGGCCATAATTAAGGCTCTAAGCGAATAGCTTTCGTACAGCACGGTACCAAAAAACACCAACAACTTTTTTCCTGGAGGTAAAAATGGCAACGGCCATCATTTCGTTCTTTATAGTTTTTATCGCGCTGGCGGCAATGGTTAATTATCTGGATACCGGGAAAGTATACACAATACTCCCGGGACAAAAATTAAGATTTTGGTCGTTTACGGTTGGCATATCGCTCTTTATCTCTATGGCGATCGTAATATTTTTGAGAACATCCGCATAACCCATAATCAAGGAGGTCGGGCATGAGAAAAATGGTTATAACGGTAAAGGGTTTTCCTGGCGATTTCCCAAATATTCAAAAAGTTTACCAACACCTGGATGCCGCCGTCTTTAGCTCAACGTCAAGGGTGGGGCAGGATGAGGTGGAAACTTTTCTGAATACGGACCAGGTCCCCAACACGCTTATCGGGAAAAACATTTATGCCTCTGTTGATCTTTATGGCAAATTTTATTTGGGCACGGCTGAAAGGGCCGTCCTGATAAGCAAACTCGGAGAAAAGATTAAGAAGATGTGCCTCGAATCACGCGTCTTCGTCAAAATGAAAACAGACAAAGGTCAGGATATTTTCTGGGATTCGGTTGACGGAATCGAGTTCTAAAATCAAGCACATCTTTAAAAGAGCGGCTTAGCGCAATGCGGGCCGCTCCTTTTATTACCCTAATTAATTCAACAATGTTACAATTTAATAATAAATTCGTTATAATATAAGGAGGATAATATTAAACTATATTTCTATGAAAAAACTACATTTCGCCCTGGCGGTCATTTTGGTTTTGGCCGTTACGGGCATCGTCGTAACCTCGCTTCTTTCCCTGAAGCAGGAGCGGACCGAAGACCGGTTTTCTATAACCGGCTCGGGAACGGTTTACGCCAAGGCCGATATCGCCAATATCGGAGTAGGGCTTAAAACCGGCACGAAAAAAACGGCCGCGGAAGCGTCCGCCGAGGCTACGGAGAAGATGAACAAGATCGTGGAGACGGTAAAAGCGCTCGGGGTGGAAGAAAAGGACATAAAGACCTCCGGCTACAGCTTAAACCCGATCTATAATTGGACGGAGGCCAGGGGCCAGTTTCTGACCGGCTATGAGGTCACGCAGAATATTACGCTGAAGATCAGGGACCTTAAGAAGATCGGGGACGTGATCGCGCGGACGACCGAACAGGGCGCGAATCAGATCGGTAATATCGCCTTTACGATCGATGACGAATTCGATCTAAAAAACCAGGCCCGGGAATTAGCGATAGAAAAAGCCAAGGAGAAGGCAGTATCGATCGCGGAGCAAACCGGCATGAAGCTCGGGGAGATCAAGGGTTTTTACGAAAGCGCTTCTCTTCCCGCCCCCAGCCCGCTCGATTATTCGAATATCCGGCTGGAAGCGAAAGCCATGAACGAAGAGGCCCTGGCCAGCCCGGAAATCCAGCCCGGCCAGAACGAGATCAAGGTCGAGGTGACTTTGGTCTATGAAGTAAAATAAAGCGGATTTATTTTGATAAAAACAAAAAAGGCGTACACGGATGTGTACGCCTTTATTAATGACTTCAAGTAAACAAAGTTTTATATTCGAATTATTTTCTCTTACACATTGTATGAGGAAAAGCGCTTGTGTGGCCGCAGTCAGACGAGGTTAACCAATTTTTTGCTCATTATAAATAAACATGTATAAATTTAATAGTATAGTATGTTTTATTATTTGGACATTATAAAATAAATTTTATATTATATTATATTGCTAATTTTAGTTATAAATAAATAAAAAAATAAAATATAAATATATAA
>MFGB01000004.1:0-14352 GCA_001780275.1 Candidatus Falkowbacteria bacterium RIFOXYA2_FULL_47_19
AAATAATCGCCGTTAAAAAACCCCGCTCTGATATGAGCGGGGTTTTATGTTAAAAATTCAACGGTTATTTTCTTTCCACTATCTTTATTCCGGAAATTATTTCCTCGGTATATTTTTTAGCGGCTCTTTCATCGAGAGGGTTCCTGCCGTTTTCTTCGTTCATTTTTTCGGAAATTATCCGGTAAATCCCGGGCAATTGGTCTTTTATGTCCAGTTTATCTTTTACGGTTTTCTGCGTTTTAAGCGTTTCGTAGATTTCGGTGGCGAGTATCTGCCGAAAACGGTCGTCCCCCAACGCGCCTATACCCGCGTAAGATCCGGGAAAAACCAGGTCGTAATGGGCGGAGCCGATGGTAATTTCGATCGAAATATTGGTTGCCTTTTCGGCGCTCTCGGCCATCAGACCTTTTATATTTCCCCGTTTGACGGAAACCGCCAAAGAATCATTGAGCTCTTCGAAGTTTACCGGTTCCGAGGGAATATTGCCGACGCTCAAATAATCATAATAACGGATCGTGCTCTCCTCTTTGTTTTTCTCGGGAAAACGGATATGCCCTTTAAATTTTTTTACCACAAAACCGTCGTTTTTTTGGGCTTCCTCCTGTCCGGCTATCTTGGCGTAATATTCATTCGCCTCATAAGGATTATTATAAGATCCTTTTTCCTGTTCGGCTGTTCGTTGGTCGATACTTGGGAGTTCGAACTTCATATTTTTTGAGTTTAAAATAAGATTTACCTGTTTTTATTGTATACTAATCGCGCAAAAAAAACAATTGCCTGTCACACCCAGTTAACCCGTAAAAAATGCGAAGCGCAGGACATGCAGGGGTCGTAAGCCCGGATGATCTTTTCCACCTCTTTCCGGATCTTTTCCTCGCACGATCTATCGTTTTTTTCGCAGGCTAAAATTTTCGTGGCCGCGTCGCGCACGTCTTCGCGCATGCTTATAAGATTCTGGGCGGTCGGAATGACCAGGTTGGCGTATCGCACCTTTCCCTTGTCTATGCCCAGCCAATAATAAAGCGTGCCGCGCGGCGCTTCGATCGCGCCGACGCCTTCGCCGTCGAGCGACTCCGGTTGAGCCGGTTTTTCCTCTTTGAATTCCGCCGTGGAAAGTATCTCGATGGCATGATCGATCGAATGCATAATCTCGATCGCCTGGGCCAGGTTATTGTGATAGATATTGTCGGACGGGAAGATATCAAGATATTTTTTCATATCGCGCTTCGTGGGGGCGGAGAGGTTATCCTTATTAAGATTAACCCGCGCCAAAGATCCGACTACATAAGGATGACCTTCGAATTCGAATCCTGAAGCCTGGGAATAGGGCAGAACGACGTTGTGAAGATGGTCCCAATAATCCTCTTCTTTTATCGAGGCGCCGCTCGAAGAAGCGATGAAGCCCTCCAAAAAAGAAAAGTCCGGCGTTTTTATGGCCACGAAATCGGTTTTTCGGATTAGTACCCAATCGCAGGCATAAAGTATCTCCGCCAGAGCCAGGATATAAGGACGGATGCTTTTTAACTCTTCTATCATGGCTGGGAATTTCGTCTTGTCCGGAATCCGGCTAAAGCCTCCGACGGCCTCGAAGGGAGCGTGAACCGCCCGGCCGGCGATCAGGTTCGACAGGTTGTTGCCGGCTTCTTTGACGTGAAGCGACTGATGCACGAGTTCCTTCTCTTTTTCGGCCAGATCAAGGATCGAGTCCACGCCGAAAATATCAGGCAGCACGAAATAATAAAGATGAAGCGCGTGATCGCGGATCATCAGGGAATACATTGTCAGTTTGCGCATGAGCATGGTTTGCGCGCTCGGCCGGATAGAGAGGGTTTTTTCCACCGCTTCGATGCAGGCGGTCAGATGCGCGATCGAACAGGTGCCGCAAATGCGCGATACGAGTTGCGGTACGGCATTATAGGGCTTGCCCTTGACGGCCTGGTTGAAAAAGCGTTTATTTTCCATGACCCGGAGGCTTACGTCCTCGACCTTCCCGTCCCTGATCCTTATGTCAAGATCGGCGTGCCCCTCGATCTTGGAAAGTTTGTTGATTGATACGTTTAGATTGGTGGTATGCATATTTTAGGCTTTAGGCTTTAGGCTTTAGGCTATTTAGCTTTTATATCCCGATTCCCCAAAAGCTAGTAGTTATAAACTAAAACTTAAATAAGATATTTCTCGAACACTTCGATGAATTTATTTTCGTCGATCGGACAACCCAGGATTTCGTCATCCACCCTGACCGCTTCCTTGATCGAAAGGCATTTGGGCAGATAATCGTTCGCTTCAAGCTCGGTTTTTATTTCCGCGGCCTCACTGGCGCCAAACAGGTTCCTCTGCCCGGACGGCTGGCCGGTCGCGGCGCAGGAACCCATGGCGATCAGGATTTTGCTCTCCGCCCGGATCTTCTCGATTTCCTTCTTGTCCTTGGCCGTGCTGATGACCCCCTCGACCAGGGAGATATCGAAATCCTTTATTTCGACCTTATCCTTGACGGACAGGAAATAAGCCAGTTCGATCTTTTCGAGCCATTCCATAAGTTTTTTGTTGAATATTTCTATAAGATAAATGGAACAACCTTCGTCGCAGGTAAAAGAGAAGATTGCCACGCGTTTTTTATTTTTTGCCATAGATCGTCTGTTAATTTTTATATTTTTTATTATAGCATTTTTGCCGAAGATCAAGAAATCAATTGAAAATATACGGTAGTTTTAAATAACCCGTCCGCTTTTCCAGATCAACTCGAAGATCGCTTTCAGGGTATCGGCGAAATCCTCGTCTTCAACGGCGAAGCCGAAATCTTTGGCATGGTTGGCGACCATGGTTTTATTTTTGTATACGGTCAGATTGACCCTGGATTCGAACAAATTCCGCGGCAGGAGCCTTGTTTCCCTTAACTCTTTTTTGTCCTTTTTTTGCGACTCAAGGGTCGCGTTCGACACGGCGGCCAGGACCCGGCAGCGGGTATTGGTTTTAAGTCTTTGCGCGATGTTTTTTTTCTGATATTCTTTCTCGTCTTTGGTGTAGAACAGGTCATCGCCCCAGATAAGGCATTCGCCCTCGCCCCAGATCGACCCCTCCATCATTTTATTAAGCTCCCGGCCGCCCTCGTAATAAAAGATCTTCGGCCGGTTATTCTTTTGGCGCGCCAATTTCTCAAGTTCGGGAATGCTGTCGGCGAATTTTTTCAGTTCGATCCTTTTGACCGCGAGTATTTCTTCCGGGGACCGGGCCGCGAATATTTTTTTATCCTCTTTCCTGGTCTGAGTCAGGAAGCCTTTGTCCGCGAGTTTTTCGGCCAGATCGTAAATATGGGTCCGTTGGATACCGGTGGTTTTAGCGAGCTCGGAAGCCCCGGACGGCCCAGTCTTGAGACAGGCCATATAAAGAGCCGTTTCTTTATCAGATAATCCTAAATCGGATATAATCTTAAAATCTATCATATGTTACTCGCTTCGCTCGGCCCGCTATAGCCCAGGGCGGAGGGCACATGCGAATATTATTGTCGTAAAATATTTACTACTTATAGTATAACAAATTACCTAAAAATAAACAAATAATTTGATTATTAATAATAAATTGCTTCTTTTTGTACGTAAAAATTTACTATTACATTTTTAAATTATAAAATTAAGCTATATTGATAATGAACTTTGAAAATTTAGAATAATTTTTTATACAGACGGATAAAACCGGGGAGGAAAAATGAAAAAACGAATTACAAAAAAAGAATTATCATGTTCCCGAAAAAAGTTAAAAGAAGCGGAAAAGGAGGTCGAGGGCGGAATCAGGGATTATTGCCGGGCGCAGAAGGGTTTGTGGCAAAGAATTCCCTGGTTAGCGTTAATGGCGGATGGGCGCGGCGGCTTTTCCCCGACCAAGGGTCGCGCCTATCGGGAGGGCTATTGGATGATTTTTTCTTCCGGCCGGGCCAATGGTCCCTTTTGTACCGTAGAAGTGGATTGCGAAAACGGCGAACTGGATGCCCGTTTAAATAGCGATATCGTGAAACTTATTGATCACCTGGACGAATTGAACGCGGCTAAAATTATCGCCGAGCTTAAAATTGAAACTTTAAAACCGGAACATGTGACAGGCGATTGGCGCGATAAGATTATAGAGGGCTATGGTCTTGAACCGGTTTACCGGCGGAACAGAAAAAAAATCGAGTATATGGATGAGTATGAAAAAAACGCCTGGTTACGTGCGGCAAGTAAGCAGGTGTCCGAAAAATTATCTTTATTAAGGCAGGTTATTTTTGAGGATTGTAAAAAGACCATAAAATAACAAGCCTCATGATACGGTTCTTAAGCGATCCCGTCGTCTTGATCAGGCGACGAGGAATGGGGGAAGATAATAAAATGGAGAGCCTGAAAGGAAATTGTTGTTTTTGCGGCCGTCCGATTGATAACAAAAACGATCAGGCCTGCGAGGAGTGCCAGGAAAAATGCGAGAAGAAAAAACACGGCAACGGCCGGCACATAATCCAGTTCATGTTCGGTTGTTTCTGCACGCGTTGCGGTAAAAGCTGGCTGGACGATTTTTAAGGCAGGCGTGCGCGCGGAGATAAAAAATGGAAATAAAACAAAGAACGCCAAAAACGCGTTCTTTTTATTTTGCCGTTTGCCCGGCTAATCCTCAAAATCGAATAACTCGTCGATTTTCGTTCTAAGTTCGCGGGCGACATCGTGCGCCAGCCTGAGCGAAGGATTGTATTTGCCCTGCTCCAGAAAAAGAATCGTTTCCCGCCGGACGCCGACGCGGCGGGCGAGTTCTTCCTGGGTCAGATTATGGAGAATCCTCAGTTCTTTGATCCGGTTTTTCATATTATTTTCCGCGGTTAGACAGATATCTGAATACAAAGGCGTTTAGCAGCATAATAAAACAGACAGTGTAGGCAAAGAATTGGCTTAAGGCATAAAGCATGCCGGTTTTATCCGAAAGAGCCATAAGGATGAAGGTGGCAATAGCGCCGATCCAGCTATAAATATAGATCGTATATCGCGCCGCGTCGCCCGCGACCTTATAGTCCCGCTCGTCGGCCATGACGGTATCTTTCGGCAGCCGTTTTTTGCCGTAGTACATCGCGGCCATAGCGGTTACGATGAGGACGATCGGCAGATAATAATTTTCGGCGGTAATGGCCGCGCTTATCGAGGCGGAGAGGATCATGATCACGATCAGGCGGAAGACCGAGTATTGTTTTTTGGTCATAATTTTTCCGGTTATTTTATAAAGTTATATATTTCTAACTATATTTATATGTTATATTATTCTAACATTTCTGTCAAGGGCAAGTAAAAAAAGAAAGCCCCCGTCGAAGCTTTCCTTTTTTAGGATCGTTTCGCGGGGGTTTTGATTTGGAGACGGATGGGTTAGGCGCACATAGCGCGCCCAGTCATGTTGGGGATAGTTCGGTATGGCCCCCCGTTATAGATGGGGAACGAGATATGGGCAGTGGGGCCGGCGAAGATTTGATCTACAACCTTGACCTTTACCGGACCGCCATGGTCCGGGACAAAATTCACATTGATTTTTTTGAATTCTTCGGCCATCTTGGCCTCCTTTTGTTGGGGTTATATTTTGAATAATATAATTATAGCATAATTTATAAAAGTTGTCAAGATAATATTTTTTTACAGCTAATACTAAATAAAAAACCCTTGATTTTTCAAGGGTTATTGTTTAATCAATTACAAAGTTATAAACGATCGAAATTACCAGTGAGGCAAGAAGCGCCGCCCAAAAATTTACTATAATAAAACCATTAACAATAGTGGATGCCAACATAAGCATCAAGGCATTTATTACGAACAAGAACAGGCCCATTGTTACAATGGTAACGGGCAAGGTTATGAGAATGAGCAAGGGCTTAACAAACAGGTTAATGACCCCCATAAGGGCCGCTACAAGCATCGCTGTCCAGAAATCTTTGACGCTGATTCCGGGCAGTAGAGAACATACGCCCCAAACGACCAGTGAATAGATCAGCCATCTTGCGATCATGTTTATTCTCCTTATCTAGAAAAGAAGTAAATAGCCACGAAAAGGCCGATTATCTTATTGATCGTGATCGGTTCGCCCAGTAAATATCGTCCGCCGATAATAGATAAGATAACGGTAAGGGTCAGGACGATCGGCACGACTCGCGATAATTCCCAGTTTTTAGCCGCATAGCCGTACGTTATTACGGCGATGCCGTTCAGTAGGGCCATAACGATCGCCAGTACGCTCCAAACCGACCATTTATCGAATAACGGAGAAATATTTCGCGCCATTAGAAGAGGTATGAGCGCCGGTAACAAGCCGCTAAGCATGAGTAAGAGCGGGCGCCAGTATGGAGGTATTCCGGCTTTTTGGAATACTATGGCCCAGCCCGCGAAGCCGGCCGCGGTAATTGAACACATGAGCCACATATAAGCAACGTTCATTAATGTTGTCCTTTCTTTAAGATTTGATTTAAGGAACCACCCGATAATTTATAATATTACAAAGTATCATAAAATTAAACAAGTGTCAATTTAAATATCCGTAATCATTTGACAAAATCAGTAAAATTTGCTAAAATTAAAAATTGGAATGGTTTAAAAAATAATATAAAAATTTATGGAAAATATAAAAGAACTAACTTTAAATAGCCAGGAACCGGCCCCGCATGAAGCGCCTGATTTTGCGCTTCTTAAGGCCAGGGTGACATCTGAGGATATTGAAAACCTAAGAACATCTTTAACTCCCCGGCGCCAGAAACATTTTAATAGTATTGACCCGGATGTACAGGCCGAATACGCGGTTTTGTTTAAATTTCCGGAAGAGGAGCTAAAGCGGCTGATACCGTTTTTAAGTTCAGGGGGAGACTACACATTTTCCATGAATACTATAAGCGATGCTCTGGATTTTTTAGATCAGGGTATTTTGGGTGGAAACGGGAAATATCAGAGCCTTAAAAAATTCGTAAAAAAATGGCGGGAGGGCAATATTCATGGTCCAGTTTTAAAACAAGAGGAGGAATACCGAGAAGAAGAAATCAGGCCGCAAGATCTTAACGATGAGTTGGCAAATTTTATAATAAATATCACGCCCGAAGATATTCTCCGATTTAAAGAGGGGTTATCCCCCAAGGGTCTGGCGTCTTTTGAAAAATATTCTTCAGAAAAACAAAGGGAATTAACAGCTGTACATATGTTGCCGGAATATAGGTTGAGGCAGATGGTGCGTTGCGCCGTTAAAACCGGAACTTCAAGGTTTTTGGGAATGCATGATATTAATAACGCTTTGCAGTTTTTTGAGTTGCCGGAAGTTGCGCAGGTTATGGGCGATAAGTATAAAAAAATTATAAGACTAGAGGAGCAATTAAAGAGAGATAAAGAAAATAAAAAAATTCAGGAGAAAGTCCGGGCCGAAGAATTAGTCTCTTAATTTATCAAGCCAGTTTTTTTTGATCAGAAATTTTTTCCAGATAAGCCCGCATCAGCCGAAAGGCCCGGCCGCGGTGGCTTAAGGAATTTTTTTCGTCTTCGCTCATTTCGGCGAAGGTTTTTTTATATCCCTCCGGAATAAAAATAACGTCGTAAGGGAGCTTGGGGAGCGCCTGTCCGCGGGGAGCGAGGGCGAGTTCTCCCCGGATCACTCCCGTAAAGATTTTTTCTAAACCGGCCGGCGATACTATCGCCACCGCGCTTTCGAAGTGCGCTCCGCGCCTTCCTTCAAGTATATTTTTCATGCACTCCAGGGTATATTCTACTAAATCGCGGCCGTGAGCCCAGCGGGCGGTATAAACCCCCGGCTCTCCTCTTAAGGCGTCAATGCATAATCCGGAATCGTCCGCTACCGCCCACTCGCCGGTTTTAGCCGCGACAAACCGCGCTTTTTTCAGGGCGTTGGCGGAGAAAGTTTCCCCGTCTTCCTCCACGTCTTCCAAGACGCCGGCCTCGGCCGCGCTTAAAACGTCAAAGCCGGCGAGCATTTTTTTCATCTCGACAAGTTTGCCCGGATTTTGAGTGGCGAATATGATTCTCATGGTTTTATTTTTTCTTTAAAAAACGGCTCATAGGCCTTGTCCATAGTAATGACATGCCCGAGCCACCAGTCCTCCAAAAAATCCATGATTTCGAAAGAAGCGAAATGATCTTGTTCTGCCGCCATGAAATCCCGGATTTTTTCGCGATAGGTGTCATGGGTTTTTGCGTGCGCCTCTTTTTGCGGATAATCATAAAGCGCAAAGTATTTTTCTTCCGTTTTGAGGTGCTCCTCGGCATAGGCGGACAATTCGGCCAGCAGTTTTTCCAGATCGTTTTTATCCATGATCTTTTCCCGCATTTTATCATGCAGGCCGTTTATCAGCCCGAACATTTTTTTGTGCTGGCGGTCGAATTCTTCGACACCGACGCTATAGTCGTCTTTCCACTCTAAGAGGGGCATAGATTTATTTTTAATTATTATTTAAGGCTGTTTATATTATAGCAGTAAATCTTTTTTTGTTGAACTCTGGACAAATTCAAGCGTAAGATATAATATAGAAACAGTAAAACCAAAACGTAAAATCGATTTACGCTCTCGTCGTTCAATGGATAGGACGCAAGTTTCCGGAACTTGTAATGTTGGTTCGATTCCAACCGAGAGCACACCAGATTCTCGTAGTCCTGAAGGGACGGAGACCCCGCCGTATGGCGGGGCAACCGAATTGGCAAGGATTGAAAAACTGTCCGTTGGCGGGCTGTTTTTTTATATGTTATAATGTTAATATAATTTATTTAATGAAAAAGAAAAATCATGCCCGCGGAAAAAATAAGCCTGGACAATGCCAAGCCCGACAAGCTTTTTTATTTTGTCGCCAATGTCGTGATCTATCGCGAAGAGGACGGACGCTGCCTGATACTTAAAAGAAGCGCCAGTGAGAAAGTCCATCCGGGAAAATACTGCGTGCCGGGGGGAAAGCTGGAATGGGCCAACCTGGACATCGCCAACCCGACCCGCATGAACGGCGACGTTTTCGATTTCGAAAACGCCATTGAGGATCTCCTGAAGCGGGAGGCGATGGAAGAGGCTGGCGTCAGGATCGGGGGCCGATTGATTTACATAAACAGCGTTGCTTTCGTCCGTCCGGACGGAATACCGGTCGTTCTCGTGAAGTTCGCCGCCAAGCATGAAAGCGGAGAGGTAAAATTAGAGGCCGGGGCTTTTACGGATTACGCCTGGGTTAACGCCTTGGAGGCAGAGAGCTATGATTGCATTTTGGGGGTAAGGGAAGAAGTGCGAAAGACTATCGAGTTATTCGCCGATTAATAGTTCGTTTGTATTTTGGCGGATATTGGATATTAGATATCGGATATTACGCTACGGGCATAAATTGTTTTTATAGTATTCAACGCCTTGTTGTTTTGAAACGGTTAGGCGGATGGTGCAGTAAGAATAAAATATCCAATAAAAATAAAATATATTTTTGTTATTGCGATACGCGGTTTTAAAAATATTTTAAAATTTTTATAATATGTTCACGATGGGCGGGGAATATAAAAAGATCCACAAACTGCTTAAACTCGATAAGCCGTTGGTTATTTTCGATATTGAAACAACCGGGATATCGATGAGCTCCGACAAGATCATCGAGATCGCCTATATTAAGATTTGGGGAGACGGCAAAATAAAAAAGGAGAATGTGCTTTTAAATCCGGAAACGCCGATCTCTGAAGAGGCGACCACTATACACGGCATCAGGAACGAAGACGTCGCTCTAAAACCCGCCTTCCGGGACAAGGCCCAGGAGCTTTGGGATGTTTTTAGCGGTTGTTATTACGGAGGATTCAGCATCCTCGACTTCGACCTGCCGGTCCTCCGAAGGGAATTTGTCCGGGTGGGCATGGATTTCGATTATAGCGGCAGGCAGGTGATCGATTCGAAGAAGATATATAACTACATGGCCCCGTCCAACCTGGCTTCGGCTTACGATTATTATTGCCGTAAGCGCCTGACCGTCCGGAAGAATATTATGGAATACGCCGAAGCGGCGGCGGAAGTTCTTATGAAACAGATGGAACGGTATAACGAGGTCAGGGATTGGGGATTCATTAACCGCATACACGAGCCGGATGACGAATTCCGGGTGGATAATATCCGGAAATTCTATTGGGAAAAGGGTGAGGCCTGTTTCGCTTTTTCCAAGTATCAGGGGAAATCCCTGTCCTGGGTGGCGGAGAACGACCCGGAGTTTTTAAGATGGATACTTGATTCCGATTTTACCGAACAGACGAAAAACATGATCCGATTGGCCCTGGAAAAGACCAAGGGGAAAACGAACAGCGATTCCGCGATCTAAAGAATTCAGGAATAAGATATAAAAAGAGCGGATCCTCTGGTCCGTTTTTTAATTTGCCAAAAAACCTTTAAATAGCTACAATATAGATATGGAAAAAGATAAAGAGCGTGTCATAACCAATAAAGAAACGGGCGGCGATCAGGCGCTTGATTTGACTTTGCGGCCGAAAATACTTGAAGAATATATCGGCCAAGAAAAGGTCAAGGAGAATTTGCGCATAGCGATTGAGGCCGCCCGAAAGCGGGGCGAGCCGATCGAGCACGTCCTTCTTTACGGCGCGCCCGGACTCGGAAAAACCACCCTGGCGCATATTTTAGCCAACGAACTCGGAACCAATATCCGCATCACGAGCGGACCAGCCATCGAGAAGTCGGGTGACTTAGCCGCAATCCTCACGAATCTTGCCGAGGGTGATATTCTTTTTATCGACGAGATCCACCGATTAAATAAGACGATCGAAGAGATACTGTATCCGGCCATGGAAGATTACGCCCTCGATATTATCATCGGCAAAGGACCAAGCGCACGCACGCTCCGGATCGACCTGCCCAGATTCACGATCATCGGCGCGACCACGAAGATGAGCCTATTATCCGCGCCGCTCCGGGACCGTTTCGGCATGGTCTATCATCTTAACTATTATGAGCATGACGATATCGAAAGGATCGTTAACCGCAGTGCCCGGATACTTTCTATCGGCATTGACGACCTGTCGGCCCGGGAGATCGCCCGCCGGTCCCGCCGCACCCCCCGGGTAGCCAACCGCCTTTTAAAACGGACGCGGGATTATTGCGACGTCCGCGGCAACGGCACGATCAACCCGGAGCACTGCCGCGACGCTTTCGAGATGCTCGATGTCGACGAACTCGGGCTTGACTGGATCGACCGGAAGATCCTCGAATTGATCATCGATAAGTTCAAAGGCGGCCCGGTGGGTCTAAATACCATCGCCGCCGCTACCGGCGAGGATATGGCCACGGTCGAAGACGTGTACGAGCCCTATCTTATGCAGCTCGGGTTTTTAGACCGGTCTCCCCGGGGAAGACTCGCGACCGACCTGGCGTATGAACATTTGGGGAAACAAAAAAATAAAAATCAGCAAAATACTTTAGTATAATTTTTAGTTTTTAGATAATTTTCAAATACAAGAAACAAGATACAAGGATACAAACAAATTTCAAAAAATCCAAATTACAAATATTAAGTAGTTTTGTTGTTGAGAGTTGAAATTTGAGGTTTGTTTGTGGCTTGTATCTTGTATCCTTGTGCCTTGTTGCAGTAAAATTTCAGAAATTTACGACTTTATGACATTTTCCCTCATAATACTTCTATACATTTATTACGCCTTCCTCGCGCTCTGGGTTATATTCTTCCTGGCCGGGTTTTATCATATGCTCAAATTCGGCTTCAAGACTTTTTTTACGTTTTTGTCGACGTTTTTTTTCTTGGTCGTGGCCGTTATGATGCTTTCCGTGTCGTTTTATTATATAAACCAGCTTGAATGGGACGTGAATATAATTTTATTCGAAGGATTTCTCGGCGCCTTTAAAAGGCCGATGCCGTTTCAATAAATTATATAATACGAACATGCGAAACCGTATTATTCGCATGTTTGCTGGTTCGCATATAAATTCGTATCATATCCCGTATGCTATCCCTAAATTATCTCCCCAACAAATTACCCGATGAATCTATCGTCCGAGTGGTCCGGCGCGACGTTTTTATCATCTTTAAACGCGTCGTCATATTCGCCGTCCTTTTGGTCTTGCCGGTCGGATTTTTTTATCTGATGATAAGTAATGACGCTACCGCATTGGTCGGTACTGTTTCCCTTCCCCTGATTACCCTAGGGACGAGCGCTTATTATCTTTTCGTCTGGCTCTTTTTCTTTTTTTCTTTCGTTGATTATTATCTTGATTCCTGGATCATCACCAACCGCCGGATAATCTATATCGACCAGCGGGGATTTTTTTCGCGGGTGGTGGCCGAGCACAAGATATTCCGCATCCAGGACGTGACGAGCGAAACGCACGGCCTTATTCCGACCGTATTAAAATTCGGCGACGTGCATGTGCAGACGGCCGGCACCGCCGAAGAGCGCTTCAGTTTCCGCCAGGTGCCGAATCCGGATCACATCCGGGATATAATCATTAAGTTGGCGCAGAAAAACCGAAGCGAGAACCCTTATCATGAAATATAAAATTGCGCGATAGTAAATTATGAAAAGTTTCGAAAAACCGAAAAGAGAACTTACTTCAGAAAAATTAGAAAATTTTTTATTGCACGGTGATTATCCCCAGCACGCGCCGCTTTATGTCCTCATTAATCTGCAATTAATCATCGGCAGCAAAGGGAGATTAACAGACGATTATTTTTATGAAATAACCAAGCCGGAAATAATCTATGATCTGGATGATTATATAAAAAGATGGTGCGATAAGCATCACGAAATACCGCCCACCGAATTAAGCGATTCGCTCAAAACAACTTCCGGAACAATAAAAAATTTAGTCGATGAATTGAAAAAGGCCATTAAAGAAAAAGCGGATTTAAAAACAATATACGGAATAGCCATGCGTTTTAAGTCCGAAGCCGGGATTCCGTTGGAGCCGATTGAATATTTTGAGAAACACGGTTCTTAAAGATAAGCCCCCCCTGATTATGAGAACAGAAGATTTTGATTACAACTTACCCAAAGAGCTGATCGCTCAGGAGCCGGTAGAACCGCGGGACCACTCGCGGCTTTTGTGTCTTCGGCTTCGCCGACCCGTCCCTACGAATGCGGGACATGCGAATAAGAAAAAAGAAGTTGAAATTGAAGACAGGCATTTTTATGATATCATAGATTATCTACGCAAAGGCGATGTTCTTGTTTTGAATAATTCCAAAGTGTTTCCGGCGCGTTTGATCGGAACGCGTTTCGGCACCGGCGGGAAGGTTGAAGTGTTTTTGGTACGGAAGGGCGGTAATAACATTCCCGGTAGAGACGTCACGGATAGAGACGCCCCAACGGGGCGTCTCTACGGCAACGCGGGTGAAGCCTGGCAATGCCTGGTCGGCGGACATCGCCGCAAAGAAGGTTTAGAGGTGGAATTTGACGGAGGACTTAAGGCGCGGGTAATAAAGAATAACGAGGACGGTACTTTTACCGTTGAATTCAATAAGACTGGCAAAGAGATGATGAAAATCGTGGAGAAAATCGGGCAGATGCCCCTGCCGCCGTACATAAAACGCGTAGACGCGACAGATAGAGACGCGACCAATCGTGTCTCTGCAGTATGCGCCTCTACGGACGCGAAAAACTATCAAACCGTTTATGCCGATGAAACTAAAACCGGTTCGGTGGCGGCGCCGACGGCCGGACTTCATTTCACGCCCGAGCTTCTCGAAAAAATAAAAGCCAAGGGTGTGGAGATCGAATATATAACGCTCCACGTCGGCCTCGGCACTTTCGCGCCGGTTAAAACAGATAACATCAAAGAGCACAAGATGCACGCAGAATGGGTCGAGGTAACGGCTGAAACAATGGCCAATGTTTATTTAGCGAAGCATCAGGGACGACGCATTATTACCGTAGGTACCACTTCCGCCAGAACTATGGAAGCTATTGCTTCACAATTTCCAATTTCCAATTTCCAATTTCCAAATAATATCCAATATCCAATATCCAATATCCAAACCGATTTCAATAAACAATTCGAAGGATTTCAGGGATTTGTTAATATTTTCATCTATCCAGGTTATGAATTCAGGATCGTCGACGCCATGATCACGAATTTCCACCTGCCGAAATCAACCCTTCTTATGCTCATCTCCGCGTTCGCCGGCAAGGATAAAATTGACAAAGCCTACGGGCATGCTATAAAATCAAAATACCGTTTTTACAGCTACGGCGATGCTATGTTCATTTATTGATTTTGAACTTTTTAAAAGACAAAATAAATAAATGAACATAGCATCGCCGTAGCAAAAAAAACGGTATTTTGATTTTATAGCATGCCCGTAGGCTTTGTCAATTTTATCCTTGCCGGCGAACGCGGAGA
>MFGB01000004.1:14370-24656 GCA_001780275.1 Candidatus Falkowbacteria bacterium RIFOXYA2_FULL_47_19
CTTGCCGAACCGATCGAGCTTAAGCCGGAAGAGGCTCTCTGGGCCCGGCCGGGAGAAAATGGTCTTGAAATTTGGCTCGTCTCAACCGGCCAGATCGACCAAGGTACGGTTGTTCCCCTTGAAGCGATCAGGCGGGTGGAACTTAAGGATTAAAAAATCCGTTTAAAAAGAAGGAGGCGGTTCATGTATTCGCTCGTTGCGATCCTTTCGGTTTATCTGGGTATATACCTGTTGGTCCGATGGATACAGAGAGGCAGCTTAAGATGCGCCCTCCTGCATTGGCGCGGGATCCATAATCACACCGAAAACGGCTGGGTATACTATAAACGCTGTCCGAGATGCGGCCGCGGATGGGGCGGCTTTATCAGCCGGTAAAAATAAAATAAACCTTCGGTTTTTCGTTAAATTTAGTGAATGTTCGTTTATTTCGTGTTTAGGTTTTAAAATCAAAAACACGAAAAATAACGAAAAATTACGAAATGAACGAAAATAGAAATTCCCAAGCAAAAATAAAAAGCAGGGCTTTAAAACCCTGCTGTTTTGTTTTTTCAAAAAGAGCAGATCAGTGTTTATTAATATCGCCGGATTGATGCGGCTTTTTTATTCTTTGGACAGGAGATAAAAGCGCCGACAAGCAAGAGTGATAAGAAAGATAAAATCGAAGGAATATCCGTAATTTTACGTATAAATCTAAAATACTTGACTTTTTATAAATTTTCCGTTATATTAGGTATATTAGAAGTAATTTTAATAATAAAATGTCCTGATTTGGAAATGTTCAAGCTAGCGAGCTATTTGACATTCACAAATCGACGATCATAATATGCCAGTTCCGCCAAAAAGAAGACCGGTAAGCGCTAAACGGCGCAGACGGTCGCATCTCGCTCTTAAAAAAAGCAATTTAGCGAAATGCCCTAAATGCGGCCAAGCCGTAAAATCGCACGAAACCTGTCTGTTCTGCGGTTTTTATAAAGGCCGGGAAGTCATCGCGATCAAGCCGAAAAAAGCTAAAAAAACTAAATAACAAAATAGTCCCGTCATTATCGGGACACCCATAGCTAAAAGCTAATAAATATGTCAAACAGGCATCTAGCCAGAACCATTGCCATGCAATCCCTTTTTTTATGGGATTTCCAGGGCAAAGAAGGGATTGAATTGGAAGACGTGGTCAAGGGGGTTTTCAAGAACTTTGCGCCCGAATTCGATGATCGCGGTTTCGTCAACGAGCTTATCGGAGGAGTTATGGAAAACCTGCCGGCTATCGACCGGTACATTACCAAATATGCCACCGAATGGCCCTTGGACCAGATAACGATCGTGGACCGCAATATCCTGCGGATCGGAGTTTACGAGCTTGTATTCAACCGCGATATCCCCGCCAAAGTAGCGATCAACGAAGCGATCGAGATCGCCAAGACCTTCGGCTCTGATTCTTCCGGCAAATTCGTAAACGGGGTCCTGGGCGCGATCTACAAGGACCTGGATACGGAGAAAAAACCGGAGGCCGACAAGGAGGTCAATAAAGAGGAAATTAAAAAATAACCGCTATACCATAGCGCAAATACACGGCTGTCGACAGAGGAAAGACGCGTTATTTTAGTTGCGCGTCCGCGACAGAGCCGGTAAATCAATATTAGTTGTTACGTTGTTGCATTGTTATATTGTTCCCAATTTAGCAATTCAATAATCTAGCAATGGAAATTTTATGAGGGATTTTTCCAGACTGGAAAAAACGATCGGTATCGAATTCAAGAATATCGATCTTTTAAAGCAAGCGGTGGTGCATCGTTCCTACCTGAACGAACATCCGCAATTCGAACTCTATCATAACGAAAGGCTGGAGTTTTTGGGAGACGCGGTCCTGGAGATCGTGGTTACCGAATATTTGTTCAAGAATTATCCGGATACGCCGGAGGGGGAGCTTACCAACTGGCGGGCCAGCCTCGTTAACTCGAAAATGCTTTCGATCATCGCCCAGGAGATCGGGCTCGAGGACTATCTTTATCTTTCCCGGGGCGAATCCAAGGATTCCAACTCCAAAGCCAGGCAGTATATCCTGGCCAATGCCGTCGAGGCTCTGATCGGAGCGGTCTACCTCGACCAGAAGATCGCGGCCGCCAAGAAATTCATTAAGACCTTTATCTTAAGCAAGCTTGAAAATATTCTTACCAACAAGCTTTATCTCGATCCGAAATCGAAATTCCAGGAAAAGGCGCAGGAGATATTCCGTATCACTCCGTACTACAAGGTTTTGAAAGAATCCGGCCCGGATCACGCCAAGATCTTCGTGGTCGGGCTTTATTTAGGTGATGAGCTCGTGGCCGAGGGCGAGGGATCGAGCAAACAGGAAGCGCAGGTCGAAGCCGCCCGGAACGGGATTATAGAGAAGGGGTGGTAAGGCGATTGGCGATTGCCGATTTTCGATTGTCGAATGGCGTATAACATAGTCAATAAGCTATAATTTTCATCCAAAGATGATAGAAGGGGAAGAAAACATAAAATTAACGCCGGCTATTTTGGAGGGAAGAGTCGAAAACCCCGAAGACATGACCCTGGAGCAGGCGCGCCAAATTTTCGGCTTCGGGCCGAACGACCATCTTTTGATGGAAACCATCAGGGAAAAATATTATGAGTTAAGCCTGGAGTGGGTCAGAAACGATGATGCCGGCCGGAAGAATTTAGCGATTATCGACCGAGCCATGGATATATTGAAAATGGAGTTTATGAAGAAGGAAGGAAAATAATATTATCAAGGGATATAAGCTTTTTCTTTAAAAATAAAGTTCTTTCGATCGGGAGGAGAAGAGTTTATGTGGCTTTTGGCATTATTGGGGCTTATCGGCATCATAGGCGGATTTTTTCTTAAGCTCTGGCTGCAGGCCGTGGTCATTTTTGTTTTGTGGTATATTAAAGGAAGAGGCAGCATGGGTACAGCCGGAGATGTCGCCCTTTTTATTTGTTGGCGGGCGCTCGCGTTCGGCTTTTTATTGGGTGACATTATTTATTTGTTTATTTACCGGGCGGCGATAGACTGGTTGCCGGCCATCAGTTGGCATTGGTTTTTCAGCTAAAAAGACAATCCATTCCGGAAACGGGATGGTTTTTTATTTTTCGTTTTTTGTGGTATTATTTAAGTATGAGCATTAAGTATTAGTTTTAGTAAAAATCAATATGACAAATATTAAAGATCTATTCCAGATCGCGGCGGATAAAAAAGCCTCGGATCTTCACCTCGTTGTCGGCCTGCCGCCGGCGCTGCGGATCGACGGCGATCTTACCTATATCCAGGAAAAGAAAAGCCTCGCGGGCAAGGACATGGAGCAGATGGTATACTCTCTCTTAAACGAGGCCCAAAAGGAAAAATTCCTGCGTGAACGGGAGCTCGATATCGGTTTTGAGATCGAGCATTTTCGTTTCCGGATAAACCTGCATTTTGAAAAGGGGAACATCGGCCTGGTGGCCCGCGTGATCAACGATAAGATGCCGACCCTGGAAGAGATCGAGATGCCCAACGTTATCTATAAGCTCCTTGATCTGCAGCAGGGGCTTATCCTTTTGACCGGCCCGACCGGTTGCGGCAAATCGACGAGCCTGGCCGCTATGGTCAATTACATAAACGAGAACCGGTTCTGCAACATCATAACCCTGGAAGACCCGATCGAATATCTATTTAAGCCGAAAAAAAGCATAATCATCCAGCGCCAGCTCGGGAGCGACATGGTCTCTTTCGCCGAGGGCTTAAAGCACGCGCTTAGGCAGGATCCGAACGTGATCATGGTCGGCGAGATGCGCGATCTTGAAACGATCGCCACGACGATCACTTTGGCCGAGACCGGGCACTTGGTCCTCGCCACGCTCCATACGTATAACGCGTCCCAGACGATCGACCGGATCATCGATATCTTTCCGCCGCACCAGCAAAGCCAGGTCAGGATGCAGCTCTCGACGACCTTAGCCGGCGTCATATCGCAGCGGCTCCTGCCGAAGATCGACGGCGGCCGCGTCTCTTCCCGCGAGATCATGATCAACACGGTCGCGATCGCGAACCTGATCCGCGAAGGGAAATCAGCCCAGTTAAAGACGGTAATCGAAACGAGCTCGAAAGAAGGCATGGTCTCGATCGACCAGGATCTGCAGAGATTATACAAAGAAAAGCAGATCTCGAAGGAAACCGCCCAGGCGCATATGATCAGTCCCGAGCTTTTGGAGAAGTTTAAGTTTTTATAAAGCAAAAGAATTGTATATATTAAGATAAAAGCGCGCCCAAGGGTACGCTTTTATTGGTAATAAATCACTCAAAACAATAGTATATACTTTTTTATAAATTTTTGTTCTGAGGCGCTTAGATTCTTTATCAAAAATGTTCCACAAAATATTATTATTTTATTGATTTTAATTCCTCAATCGGACTCGTTGGGTAAATTTTTCCCCACCCTATCCCTCCCCAAGTCTGGGGAGGGGACGACGATATTCGTTTCCCCCTCTCGGGAATCGGAGAGGGGGTAAGGGGGTGAGGGAAGTACGGAGGGTGGACTGAGGCGGGCGAGGGAAAGATCGGAGAGGAGTAGCCGAAGGGGAATATCGCTATTCTATTTTTCTGTTTTTGTTTCCCCCTTTCCATGTTATAATATAAATATATTTTTAAAACGTATTTTTAAACACATGGAACAAGAACAACAAACACAAACGACGTCCGCTAATCCGGCGGGCGAAAAAGCGAAGGCCGCCGATCATAAGCACTGGCCGGTAATTCTTTTCGCCGTAATCGTTACCGCCCTCGTCGCGGCTGGCGGGACCTATTTCGCGCTCATGCAGAAAATGGTCAAAGACCGGGCGGCGGTCGCGATTAGCGTCAGAAGCGAGGCGCAAAACGAGATTATCAAAGCAAAAAGCGAGGCCGAGGATTTACAGAATAAAATTGATGAGATGAAAAAAGATGAAAGCGAGAAAGAAACGGCGGATAGAGAAAAAAAACACCATTATAAAAGCTCTGATCTGGGTATCGAGTTCGATTATCACGGTGGGACCCCCAACGAAAGCGGTAATAAAATTGAGATGTTGCCTGGTGTCGGCGTGATAACTGTTTTAAATAAGTCCGCTAATGAAACTCTAGAGTCGGCTATTAAAAAATTAATCGTTACGGATGGTAAGAATTCTGATGACTGTAAAATTATCTTATACGATCTTAATGACGGTTCGCAGAGCGCCCGTATTGTATTAGCCCAACCTTATGAGCCGACTCAAGAAGAATTAGATAAATTTGGCGCTAAAGGTGTTTATTCAAATTTAATAAAAGCAATAGCGATAGAGAATAAAACCAATGAAATGTGTTCTTCTTTCGCCTCCACCGAAGTTGGACCCAGAGATTATTTCATATATCAACCCAATAATTCAAAAACAAAATTTATTTTTGTAACAATGAAAGGTGCATACGACCCAATGGACATTGATACTAAATCGATACGAATTATTGGTAATGATGAATAACACGTAGAAACATAAAAACCCCGTTCACAATTGAACGGGGTTTTATTTAGTTGGGTAATTTAAAAGAACAGTTTTTCTGGATTATTCCGGTCTTACCAGCTTCCAATCATCAATATCCCTGATATCATCATCGGAATTTTCCTTAAGGAGCATACCGTCCGCGTTTATATTAGCGTCAAGAATCAATATTTTTGTTTCTTCTCCCACTGTCGATAAACTATGGATTAATCCATAGTGGTTTATCGATGTAAGATATTGGACAAAAATATCTCCCCTTAGGGCGTAGTTATAGAGATAATCGGACCCCCGAAATACTCCTCCAATAGGATCATAGAAATATTGTCCAGAATCACAGGGAGGGGAACCGAACAAAGCGTTGCTATGATAAATCAATGTTCCCGGAGAATTTACCATGGGATATTCACCTGGAATTCCGATCATGTAGTGCCTATCATCATCGATGGTGCAATCACTATTACTGTCATCAAACTGCGACCACATAGATCGAATATCCTCATCCAAGAGCATGAACGTGGTGCCAAAAACATCATGGAGGTAAAAATTGGTCAACCCCTTACATTGCCTTTCTCTACAAACTCCGGAATAATATATGCTACCACCATAATTGGAGGAAGTTTTATCATCAACAGTGTCGTAATAGTTGGGATAGAGCGCCTTGACGTAGATATCCAGATAATCGTTAGCGGTGTCATCGTCGGCTAGCAAGGCATCCATGCCCTCAAAGAAAATATCAGAGCCGCCGGGTTTTTTCAGGAAGACGATCGAGTAAGTACCTTGGATAGATGTTTGTTCGGTCTCCGGTTCGACTTCAAGCGTATAGATGCCGACAGGCAAATCTTCGTAGCGGAGCATGAAATTGGTTTGTGTATGCCCAGCTTCTACTTGGTATTCATTTGGCGGTATCCCGGCCAACGTACAGGAACCAATATCGGTATACCCGCTATTCGACGTATTCCCGTTATAATCCTCCACCGGGTCGCCATTCGAATCCAGCAAGCGGCCTTTAAGATCAAGATTGCCGGCGGAGAGGAAAGCGACTGAGGTCGCCTGAACTTGAATCGTAAACACGTAGGTATCTTTCCGGTTCGTCATGGTAAATGACTGGCCAGTAATTACATCCCCGCCGCCCGCCGTTGAGATATGGGGCGGTGAGGTGTAGACTGAACCGGCGCCATATGCAGTAGCATTGTCATTCATTGCCCCGACCATAAAGCCGGTATTGGAGATCGCGACGCTATAACCGAAATAATCATAGGTAGTGCCGTCAAGAGCCACCATTTTTGTTTCCTGGCTCCAGCTTGTCCCGCTTCTCTTAAAAAGATAAGCCGAGCCGGAGTAACTCCCCTTGTCGTCGTCACCGTAAGCGCCGACGATAGCATAATCGCCGTTCGTGGTTACGCTCCAGCCGAAATAATCGGCGATGGCGGCATCGCCCGCGGTCAGCCTCGCCTGCCGGGACCAGGTCTCCTGATTTTCGTTACGTTTAAATACATAGGCCGAACCGGCGTTGGCTTTACCCGGAAGATCGTCCTCGTACGACCCGACTATGACATAATCGCCCTTAATCGCCACGCTCCATCCGAAATAATCATTAGTCGTCGCGTCGCCTTCGGCGGTCAGTTTCGCCGTCTGCTCCCAATTTTCTCCGTCCCATTTAAAGATATAGGCCGAACCGGCATTATATTTACCGCTAAAGTCATCCCCGTCCGCGCCGACGACGATATAATCGCCGTCAATACCAACCTGGCGTCCGAAAAAGTCGCTAGCTAAGCCGTCCTCGGCCAAGAGCTTATCACCCTCTTGGGACCAGGTTGTGCCGCTCCATCTATAGACGTAAGCCGAACCAAAATTAACGCCCATGTCATCATCATAATTGGCCGATATAACAACCCGATCGCCGTCGATCGCTACGCTCCAGCCGAAATAATCCCCCGCGTAGCCATCGTCAGCGATTATTTTCGCCTGCGGCTCCCAGGTTTCCCCGTTTCTTTTAAAGATATAGGCGGCGCCAGTACCAGTATCATCTCCCCACGCTCCGATAACGATATAATCACCATCAATGTCAACGTTAACACCAAAATAATCTCCGACAGCGCCATCAGAAGCAAGAAGTTTTTGGCGCTGCTCCCAACCATTTGTTGTCCGCTTAAAAATATAAGCGGCCCCAGCATTTAAACCATTGTCGTCGTCATGTATAGCTCCAACAACGGCATAATCTCCTGAAAAAGCCACGCTGCTACCAAAATTATCGCTGGCCTCTCCATCGTCAGCCAGGATTTTTTGTCCGGCCTGGGAAAAACCGGCGATACTTAAGATCAGGGTCGCTAAGCAGAAAACGATAAAACCTTTTTTCATTCTTTGCCCTCCTTTTCTTTTTCTATACCAACCTTTGGTCCATGTTTCTTTATTTCGGAATGATCACCTCCTCGCTTCTTTTAAATTCCGGTACAAATGCGAGTATCCGCTCCGCGTAATTTATGTCTGCGTCATTGTGAAAGAACAAGTAATTTCCGGATTTTGCGATCCGGAAATCAAGTCAACGTAGCATACTTATGGGGGGGGTGTCAAGAAGTATTGTTTATGTGTAAAGGTTTTATAGAAATATCCTACCTGAATATTTGTGTTAATTTTTTAAGATATCCACCGGCGAAGTCGGTTTTTTGTCATTCCGGAATTTTTTCCAAGCGGAGGAAAAAATATCCGGAATCCAGGGTTGGGCGATAATTAACTCGTCAACGGAAATATCATGGAAGTACCGCTAAACCCTGGATCCCGGGTTCTTTAGCTTCTCGCTTCGCTCGAAGACTAAAGCCCCGGGATGACAAAGAGCGATCAGGTTCTTAGGGATTAAGTCCGTGCAACCGGCAAGGCCGGCAGTGGTTTAAAGTTTTAAATCATGTTGATGACCGGAATCGCGGCGATAAACGCCCGGAATGATAATTTAATAAAATGACTTATATTAAATAAAATAAAATAGGCTAAAATATTCATTTTAAGGGCCGCAACGGTCTTGACATTATTTTTTAATGCTGTATAATATAAATACGTTAATTTAGATAAAAATGTTTATGAAGAATAGCATAACGATCAGATTAAAAAGCGTTTGATAACATTAAACCGACTTTCTGGCTTGTTATCAAACCGCTTAGGCGGTTTTTTGCTACTTCTTGAACAACACCGGGGGGACAATTGACAGCCAACAATTAATTATCAATATTTGGTAGTTAACTGTCAGCCGTTAAAGCTGAACAAAGAACTTTAACAATTTAAATAAATAGATAGAGAATCAATCAAGTAAACCAAAAATATCCTGAATTCCCGTTTGCCCCGTTATTCCGATCGGAATTTTACGGGGATTTCTGCCGCTTTTGCAATTAGCGGTAAGGGCGGGAACTAGGCAAATTCAGGACGAGAACACGTTTTTAAATCAAAAATGTGGGAAAATCTCAACAAGAGTATATGGTGAATGCCTTGACATAAGAAGACGATGAAGGACGTAGCAGCCTGCGAAAAGCCTCGGTTAGGTGGCAAGCAACCTTTGACCCGGGGATCTCCGAATGGGGAAACCTTCCCGCAAGCAGTGCGGGAGTCCGCCGATTGAACACATAGATCGGTGAGACGAATACCCGGCGAACTGAAACATCTTAGTAGCCGGAGGAAAAGAAAAAAAGTCCCGAGCAATCGGGAACATTCCCTTAGTAGTGGCGAGCGAAAAGGGATCAGCCTAAACTCTATAAACCACGCGATCGGATTTCGAGCGTAGCAATACGCGAGGATGATGGCCGCTGAAGGTTCTAGGACCATATGTTTATAGGGAGTTGCAAGATTATTGCGTTCACTTCCTAGACCAAGTGAGGTAGGGTCCACGAATAATAACTTCCCTAGTTGAAGCGAGCTGGAAAGCTCCGCCAGAGAAGGTGAAAGCCCTGTAAGGCGAAAGGGGTTATTACTCTACGGCAACAATCTTAAGTATCGCGGGGCTCGAGAAACCCCGTGTGAATCCGGGTCGACTATGACCCAAGGCTAAATACTTCTTATGATCGATAGTGAACAAGTACCGTGAGGGAAAGGTGAAAAGCAGCCCGGTTAGGGCGGTGAAATAGTACCTGAAACCATATACTTACAAAGAGTCGGAGCCTCGAGCAATCGGGGTGACGGCGTGCCTATTGAAGAATGAGCCAACGAGTTTGTTCTATGTGGCTTGACTAACTTCCGCTTGGAAAGGAGTCAAAGTGAAAGCGAGCCTTAATAGGGCGTTTCTATTTATTTTGTTGGAACACTTGCTTTGTGTTCCGGCAAAATACTTAGAAGGTCGCATGGACAAGACCCGAAGCCGGGTGATCTAACCATGGCCAGGTTGAAGTGCCGAGAAATCGGCGCGGAGGACCGAACCCACTAGCCGTTCAATACTAGGGGATGAGCCGTGGTTAGCGGTGAAATTCCAATCGAACTCGGCGATAGCTGGTTCTCCTCGAAATAGCTTTTGGGCTAGCCTCAAGCGCTGACTACCGGGGGTAGAGCACTGAATGAGGTTGGGGCCGCAAGGTACCCTCCTTAACCAAACTCCGAATACCGGTAGGTGTAGCTTGGGAGTCAGACTATGGGCGCTAAGGTTCATCAGTCAAAAGGGAAACAGCCCATGACCGCAGTCTAAGGTCCCTAAATATATGCTAAGTGTAAAAGGTGGTGTCGCGACTGCGACAACTAGGAGGTTGGCTTAGAAGCAGCCATCCTTTAAAGAAAGCGTAATAGCTCACTAGTCAAGTTGCCGCGCGCCG
>MFGB01000004.1:24678-25562 GCA_001780275.1 Candidatus Falkowbacteria bacterium RIFOXYA2_FULL_47_19
GCCGAAAATTTAACGGGGCTAAGCATATTACCGAAGACGCGGGTCAGCTATGCTGACAGACACGAAACGAACGAAAAATTTACGAAATAAACGAAAGTTTATTCGTGTTTTTCGTTCAAGTTTCGTTAAATTCGTGTTTGTCAGCATAGCTGACGGTAGAGGAGCATTCCATACGCATTGAAGTCGAATCGTGAGGTTCGGTGGAGCGTATGGAAGCGAGAATGTTGGCATAAGTAGCAAAAAGGCGGGTGAGAACCCCGCCCACCGTAAGCCTCAGGGTTCCTGGGCAACGCAAATCGACCCAGGGTTAGTCGGTCCTAAGACGAGGCCCGTGTAGTGCGGGCGTAGCCGATGGATGAGCTGGTTAATATTCCAGCACTACTGTCAGTTTCCAATGGGGAGACGCAGTTTCAAGGTTTGAGCGCGTTTATGGTATGCGCGTTGCTGATCATTCGGTTCGATCCAGGCAAATCCGGATCACCAGAACTGAGCGGTTGGCAGAAGACAAAGCCTCCGGCCGAGTCAATTCAAGCGGAGAAGCTGCCTAGAAAAACCTCTAGGGCTAAACTGGCGGTAACCGTACCGTAAACCGACACAGGTAGGCGAGGCGAGTAGCCTCAGGTGTACGAGAGAATCTTCGTTAAGGAACTCGGCAAAACAGCGGCCGTAATTTCGAGATAAGGCCTGCCCGCCGCAAGGCGGGCCGCAGCTAAAGAGCCCAAGCGACTGTTTATCAAAAACACAGCTCCCTGCTAACTCGTAAGAGGATGTATAGGGGGTGACGTCTGGCCAGTGTCCGAACGTTAAGGGGATAGGTTATCCTTCGGGAGAAGCCTTGAACTGAAGCGCGGATGAACGCCGGCCGTAACTATAACGGTCCTAAG
>MFGB01000005.1:0-43977 GCA_001780275.1 Candidatus Falkowbacteria bacterium RIFOXYA2_FULL_47_19
ATCACGGGCGGGAATACCGGTTTAAGTATTAGCGGCGCTCAAAACCCGGTCATTACCGATAACGCCATCAACACCGCTGATTGGCCCGTAAAAATAGACGTCCGTTCCGGCTCAGTCAACTTAGACGCTAATACCTTTACCGGCGCCAAAAAAGGGATTTACGTGAACTACGGGAATATCGCAGCCGATACAACTTGGACCAATACAGTTTATCCCTATGTCATTACCGGCGTTTACCCCCATAATTATGCCGGCAGTGTCGCGATAAATAGCGGCGCTACCCTTACTTTAAACCCCGGCGCGATACTAAAATTTGAACCAGGCGGCAATATCGCGGTCGGCCGCAAGCATTCGGCCGGCATAACGGACGACATCGGCACCCTCATCGCGGCGGGCACCGAACAAAACAAAATAGTTTTTACCTCTATCCATGACGACCTATACGGCGGCGACACGATGAGCGACGGGAATGCCACCACCCCGACCATCCCCGGCCAAACCAGCCAAGACTATCTTTATTTTTCCGCCCTGAGCCGGAATAGCGTAGTAGATCATGCGGTCATCCGTTATCGCAACCGCCTTTACGCTAATACCCGCTCCCTTACCGTTAAAAACACTCTTTTTGAAAAAAATAATGTCGGCGCCACGATCATCTCCGCCGATCCGGTATTTATCGGCAACGCTTTCAAAAACAACAGCTACGGCCTGACGGCCACCCAAGGCAACCCGATCATATTTTTTAACGAGTTCCAGAATAACGCCATCCAGAATATCTATATTGACCCCTCGGCCCATCCGACTCTCTCTTCGCCGGATACTTACAAATATACTTACGACAATAATACTCACCGGAACAAATTAGGGAATTACTGGAGCGATTATATCGGCGCGGACGCGGACAACGACGGCATCGGCGACACGGCTTACGTTATAGCGAACGGGCAGGATGATTTCCCGCTGATGGCGGGGATAAATAGTTATACAGAGATTTCAACTTCAACGAGGAATCCGGTGATTATTGTGCCGGGGGTACCTGCCAGTTATTTGAATGACAGAAATACTACCAATGAAATCTGGCCGAGCATTGGACAGATGTTGCTGCCAGGAGATGACTCATATTTAAATCAGCTAATTTTGCCTCAGACCGGAATTCCTGACGAAAATAATATTGCGCCGGGAGATATTTTCAGGGAAATAAATTTTTTAGGTTTTAGCTTTGATTTTTTTCAGGGTTTGATTACAGAATTAGAAAATCAGGGCTATGAGGAAAATAAAGATCTATTTGTTTTCCCGTATGACTGGCGTTTGGATATTTCCAAATTGGCCGGCCAGGATCCGATAGACACGAATAATCTACTGTATAAAATCGACAACATCAAGAGTTTGACCGGCGCCGACAAGGTAGATATAATCGCTCATTCCATGGGCGGTTTAGTGGCTAAAAAATATATCCAGCATTTCGGCACTTCGTCTGTTGATAAATTTATTGATATCGCCACGCCGCATTACGGCGCGCCTAAGGCGTTTAAGATATTGCAGTATGGGGATGATTTGGATATAAAATTTTTCATTTTAAACCCCGAAAGAATTCAAATAATCTCTCAAAATTTCCCCTCGATTTATCAGCTCCTGCCCAGCCAAAACTATTTCGTTCCCGGGAGTTTATATTACAATCACTATATCTATGACGCGCAAAGTCAATATCCGGCCCTCGATTATGACCAGTCCATTGAATTCATGAAATTATCAGGGCGGAATTTCAACCTGCTGGATAACGCCGCCAATATTCACAATGATATTGATAATATAACCATACCCAATTCCTACAATATCGTCGGTTGCGGTATTCCCACTATTGGCATGATAAAAATCCAGAACAGAATTTCCATAGACGAAGATGATTACAATATCTACCAGTTCAACGGCGACGGCACCGTGCCTCTCCGGAGCGCTCTCGGATTGAACGCGGACAAGACTTATTATACGGCCGCTACCGAGCACGCTTATCTCCCTAGTATAAACGGAGTCAGGCAATTGGTAGTTTCCATATTGAATGGCAACGAGAATAATTTTAATTTTAACGAATTCAGTAATATGGGCACCACCACTGATTTCTGTATATTCGCCGGTTCCCAGGTCAGCGTCCATTCGCCGGTTGAGCTCCATATCTATGATCAGGACAACAATCACGTCGGTCCGGACGAGAACGGCGATATCGAGATGAATATTCCTGGCGTCAGCTACGATATTATCAACCATGACAAATTCGCGTTTTTACCCCTTGGAAAAGAATATCGGATAGTAGGCTCTGCTACCGCCACCGGCACCATGAGCGCCCGTGTCCAAAAAGTGAATAACGGCAATTATGGAGAGTTGGCCTATTGGAGCGATATTAAGCTTGACAGCCCCTCGACCGTCGTAGAATACACGTTGGACAGCGCCCAGACAATAGAGAATATAGAAATAAAAAAAGATAGCGACGGGGACGGTGTATTCGAGGCGACCATAGAGCCGTCAGCGGTACTCGACGAGGCCGAAGCCCAAGATAATGATACACCCGCTACCGCCCTGAATATAGTCGGAGAGACTGTAGATGGCGAAGAAAATTCGTATTATTCACCGGTAACGATTAGCTTTACGGCCACCGATACCTTGTCTGGCGTTTTAAAAACCGAATACAGCGTTAACGGCACTTCCAGTTGGGAGGTTTATGACGAGAACAGCCAGCCGGTCATAGACGCCGAAGGCGAATACACGGTTTATTATTTTTCTACCGACAAAGCCGGCAACCGGGAAAATCTGAAATCAGAAACGTTTATTGTCTTTGAACCGGATTGCATTATATCGCTCAAAGATCTGGTCAATAGATTATATGAAGAGGGAGAAATAAAGAAAGAATCTGTTAAAAATATTCTGCTCCTAAAACTGAACATCATCGAAAAACTGATCGATAAATTTTTGGATCATAACAATGAATCATGTCAGAAACATGAACCGTGCAAAAAATTTAAACACAAAATCGACCAGGTAACTAAGATGATAATCAAGATGACCATAAATTTTGTTGAAAGAGAATTAAAATTATACGAACAGAAAGGATGGATATCGGAAGTGGCTCATGGTATAATATTAGAGAAGATGAAATGTCTTAATAATTATTTAGATTAAAATTTATGGAAAAAATCAAAAAAGAAATAATAAGCTATATCGTTTATTATTTCGTAATATTTTTTGTTGCACCCTTTATTGCGTTGGGGTCAGGATGGATAGTTAAAGATTTTGGCTGGTTTTTAATATATTCATTATTTATTTTCCCAACAACTTTTTTGTTCTGTTTATGGCTATACAGAAAAAACTTTAAGAATAAGACGGTGGCTTATAAAAAATTCTTGTTTGTAATTTGGGGTGTTTTTTTGTTGACATATATAATTTCCGCATTATATATATATATATTAATAGGATCAATAATCGGTTCCGTTATCTTTTTTTAATCAGTTAAATTTAGGATATTAATTTAATGAATAAGACCAAAATCTGTCCCCCCATCAAATATCACATGATGCGTCTTACGCCCGTAGAAGCACTTAGGGCGGAATAAAAGTATTGTCGATTGACGATTTTTGATTGTCGATCTAATAAAAAAAGAACGGTGATTTTTTCACCGTTTTATAATTTTAGCTACAAGCCGTATTGTTATAGGCTCCATTCGCTTATTTCGGCCAGTTTTGATTTTGCCTTTTTAAGCGCCTCTTCCAGCTTATTCAAAGCTTCTTCCTTTACCTTTAATGCTTCGTTAGCTTTTTTTTCCGCTTCGTAGGCTTTTCGCAATTCATATAAGGCGTTTTTAGCCTCAGCAATGGCTTCGTTGGCTAAATCAAAGTTCTTATTGGCAGACTCGAGTCCTAGTCTGTCGCCGAAAGCGGCTTTGTTTCTTTCTCTATCGAATTTTTCCCAGGCTTCATTAGCCCTTTTTCCGACTTCATTTATCCGGGAAAGATATTCTTCCCCCCAAAACGGTGTCTGTTCGTCCCGAGCCCAACCCAGGGGGGCTAAAAGAAGCATAGAAAGAACAACAATGATCAATAATTGTCTATTCACGTTTTTCTCCTTTTCTTTGTTTTTTACGAAAATAATATTATAGATTAGCACGATATATTATTTTTGTCAATAACGGTATTTTATGGTATAATCTGTTTATAAATAATTTAATAATAAATTATTAGAATGTTCAAACTTTCCAGATCAAATCACGTAAATTTCGCCTCTATATTCAAAAAAGGAAAGAATATCTTGAATGAACTTCCGGCCGTAAAAAGCCGAAGGCGCTGGCAAAAAATCAATAATTTTCTTAAATATTTAAGTATCGCTCTGATCTTGCTGTGCGGAATTATTATAATATTTTTTTCCGTCCATTTCGTCAACGTTAATTTAATATTATCACGGTATTTAGCAGGCCATAAAAACGTCGTTAACGCGGTGTTGCTTTTAAGGAGCGGCGACCACGAACAAGCTTTGCGCTTAGCTAAATTCGCGGCCAATGATTTTGGTGAAAGCCTGGATATAGCTGAAGAGTATTCCGATAATTACCTTGTTAAACGGACAGGATTTTTTTCCGGGCAGTTAAACGATCTATTTTATTTATTGGGCGCCGGAGAGCTTATGGCGCAGGCGGTAGAAGGCGCGGCCGATTACCAGGCGATTCTGGAAGAGGCCCTGGGCGACGAAAAGCTTTTCGGTACAGAGGCCGTTATAGAGAGAGCGGATATCCTCAAGCGTATACATTCGTTCGAGCCCGATTTGAACGGCATCAGGGCTAATATCGACTTAGCGCTTTCTAAATTGGATAAAATCGAATTTATCGGTATTCTTTGGCTGATTAGGGATAAAACGCCCGTTTTAGGGGAGCGGCTAAGAGAGATCAGGGATTATATCGATCGGGCCGCATTAGCTTCCGGCATTATACCGCCGCTTCTCGGCTATCCGGAAGAAGCAAGATATCTGTTGGTTTTCGAGGATACCGGCGAGCTTTGGCCCACCGGAGGGCGGATGAAGAATTTCGGCGTATTAAGGATAAAGAACGGCGAAATCATCGATTTAAAGACGTATGGTGTTGAGGAGTTCAGCGCCCTGACGCATTCAGAGACCCCGATTTCGGCGCCCGAATCTTTAAAGTCCTACCGCCAGGACGGACCCTGGACGATCAAGGACGCTAATTGGTCCCTCGACTGGCCTTCGGCCTCCGGCCAGATCATCGATTTTGTCGGAAATAATAAGTATTTGCGCGATCTTGGTTTTAATGGCGCGATAGCGGTTATGCCGCAGTTTTTATCAGACCTTCTGGTCCTCCACGGTCCGGTAAAAATAAATGATCGTGAATATGACAAAAGCGACGTGGCGCTTCTGTTCAACCGGGAAAATAGTTACGATATCGGGCCGCTTATCATGTCACTGAGGAAATCTATTGGAAACGGGTCTTTGGCCGAGATCAAGGAGGCTTATGATATTACTATTGAAAATCTGGAGAAAAAAAATATCCTGGTTAATTTTTTTAAAGAGGAACTGGAGCAGGCGGTTGCGGGCAATAACTGGGCCGGCGCGATCCAAAAAAACGCGTCTTCCGATTATTTGGCGGTCATAGACACGAATATGGGCGTTGTCAGCGACGAAGTCATGAACCGCGGCATCGATTACCGGGTGGAAGAGAGGGAAAAAGGCCTTTATGCCGACCTATATATAAATTACGCGCATAACGGGAGCGAAGGGGAGTATGAAGGCTTGGTTCAGGTTTTTGTGCCCCTGGGAAGCCGGTTTACGGAATTTACCGGTTTAGAGGACGGCACTATCGTTACCCGCCAGGAAAGCAACTCCTGCGGCGGCGGTTTTGATAAAATGGTGCTCGCCGGCCTTTTTCGGGTTAAGCCGGAGGAGATCAAACAAGTGCATCTTTCTTATAAATTGCCCAGTATGTTTGATTTGGAGCCGGGCGGCTATTATACCCTGCGGATACAAAAGCAACCGGGTAATGACACTAGACAATTAACGGTTGACGTAAACCTGCTTAATAAGGTAAAATCATATAAACCAACGGGTTATGATAGTTATCGGGAAGGGGACGGCCGCATTAAGTGGCAAATGGATTTTGATGCCGACAGGATATTTTTTGTCGGTTTATAATTACGCAATAATATGTTCATCAAGCGCATAGGCATCGATCTGGGAACAACCTATACTTTAGTTCATCTTCCGCGGCGCGGAATAGTCATTAACGAACCGAGCGTGGTAGCTATATCCATGGCCGACAAGAAGATTCTGGCGGTCGGTAATGAGGCCAAGGACATGCTGGGCCGGACGCCGGATTCGATCATTGCCATCAAACCATTAAAGGATGGAGTGATAGCTGATTATCGGATCACGGAAGCGATGCTCAGGTATTTTATCAATAAGGCCGTCGGCGGAGTACGCTTATTCCGGCCGGAGGTAATGGTTGCAGTACCGGCCGGCATTTCTTCAACCGAACGGCGCGCCGTCATCGACGCTACTATCGCCGCCGGAGCCAAAGCGGCTTACATCATCAAAGAACCGGTAGCGGCCGCGATCGGGGCCGATATTCCGATCGGTTCCGCGTCCGGCCATATGATAATAGATATTGGCGGCGGTACGGCCGAAATGGCTGTCATATCTTTGGGCGGGATCGTATCCTCGACTTCGGTACGGGTGGGCGGAAATAAATTTGATTCCGCTATCCTTGAATTTATCCGGCGGAAATACAACCTGGCGATCGGGGAGCGTACATCCGAAGAAGTTAAAATAAATATCGGATCGGCCCTTTTTCTGGAGAACAAATTAACCATGGAGATCCGCGGACGCGATATCCTGACCGGTCTTCCCCGGAGCATAACCGTTACTTCCAACGACGTAACCGAGGCCCTGCAGAACGAACTCGAAGCTATTATAAACGCGGCCAAAAGAGTCCTGCACGAAACTCCGCCCGAATTATCCGCCGATATCATGGATAAAGGCATTGTGCTTTCAGGCGGCAGCTCGCTTCTTCGGAATATTGACCAACTTCTTTCCCGCACTACCGGCGTACCGGTTTACGTGGCTGATGAAGCGCTTCTTTGCGTCGCCAAGGGAACAGGCATCGCGCTTGAGAATCTTGATAGCTACAAACGATCGATATTGGCGACTAAATGATTTTCGACTTAGTTTTTAATATCCCTAAAGCTATAAAATCAAAGTTTTAAGCTGCCGGTTATATTATGGTTATAGGTATAGACGCCAGTCGCGCCAACCGTGAGCACAAAAGCGGAGTTGAGTGGTACTCCTATTATTTGATCAGATGGTTGGCTAAGCTGGATAAAGACAACCAGTATATATTATATACGGACGCGCCGCTTCGGGGGGGGTTGTTGGATTTGCGCACCAAACAATATTATCCGGATCAAAACGGCGGCGAAGAGATTTACGACAGGAAGGGTTATCAGATCATAAAATCGCCCTTTAATAACTTCAAGGCCAAAATTTTAAAATGGCCCTTTAAGTATCTTTGGACTCAAGGCAGAATGTCGCTGGAAATGCTATTTTGCCGGCCGGATATTTTGTTCGTCCCGGCCCATACGCTGCCGGTCGTACATCCTGGAAAATCAATAGTTACCATTCATGATATCGGCTTTGAACGAGAGCGCCGCCTTTACCAAAAAGAAGAGATGGGTCCGGAAAGCACGCGGGCCCGCAAGTTGCTGAATATCTTCATAAAAATATTCACCCTAGGGAAATACCGGGCCGATACCATAGATTATTTCCGCTGGTCGACCGCTTACGCGCTAAAAAAAGCTATTAAGATAATTACCGTATCGAATTTTACTAAAAGAGAGCTTACAAGTTATTTTGGCGCTGATCCGGATAAGATAAAAGTCGTTTATAACGGATATAACAAGGAGGTATATCGAAAGATCGATGACGAGGGCGGTATTCGGAACGTTTTGGAAAAATACGGCATCGAGAGGCCGTATTTGCTTTATGTCGGGCGGATCGAAAGGAAAAAGAACATACCGACTTTGATCGAGGCATTTTCAATTTTAAAGGAAAATAAAGATATTAAACATAAATTGATATTGGTGGGCGACGCCAGTTACGGATACGACGAAACAAAATACATGATAAACGAATTTGATCTTAGCAACGAAGTGATAATGCCGGGTTGGCTTCCGGAGCTGGACATGCCCTATCTTTATAACGGCGCCGATGCTTTTATTTTTCCTTCTGTTTATGAGGGTTTCGGCATACCGCCGCTTCAGGCTATAGCCTGCGGCATACCGGTAGCGGCCTCTAATTCATCCTCAATACCTGAGGTGGTGGGTAACGCGGCGCTTTTATTCAATCCTGACGATCCGTATGATATGGCGGCCGTGTTTAAAAAAATAATAACCGATAAGAATATAAGAGAACTGCTCCTGATCGCGGGCGACGAACACATAAAAAATTTCAGCTGGGAAAAATGCGCCCGGGAAACCCTAAAAGAAATTACTGACATGAACTCCCGATAATCATCCGGCAGATTTAATCTGATTTAGGTGTTGTGCTTTTTCCCTAATTTATGTTATAATAATGATGTTATGAGATTGATAATAACATCATTTTTATTTAGCGCGCGTTATTACGGCCTTATTTTTTTGTTTATTTTTCCGGCTATTGCTTTTGCTTCCGACGGTGGATATGACAATGGAACGATCAGAAGAAAAGATGAGATCTTAGTTAAATACAGGGGTGATGACGAAATTTACGCGATTAAGATAACCGCTGGGAGCGATCTGGATTCGATTCTGGAGAAATACAATAGCCTTCCGTCGGTTGAATACGCGGAACCGAATTATCTTTATAATGCTTCGATCGTCCCCTCTGATTCTTATTACGCCAACCAATGGTATTTAAAGAAGATACAAGCGCCGGAAGCATGGAACATTATTCGTGAAAGTGCAAAGACCATCATTGCCATAATAGATTCCGGGGTGCAGCTTAACCACCCCGACCTGGCGGATAATATTTGGAGCAATACCGGAGAAATCATCGGCAACGGAATAGATGACGATCGAAACGGTTTTATCGACGATGCCCACGGATGGGATTTTGTCAATAACGTAGCTGATCCGGAACCGAAATTCATCGATGGCTGGACGGAAGAAGGAGTGTCGCACGGGACGATAGTGGCCGGAGTCGCGGCCGCTTCCGGCAATAACGCCACTGGAATTACCGGGGTTACCTGGAGTATCGGGATAATGCCGCTTAAAGCATTGAACGATCGGGGGGAAGGGGATACTAAGAACGTTATCAGGGCGATCGATTACGCGATAGCTAACGGAGCGGATATCATAAATTTCAGTTTCGCCGGTTCCGGTTTCAGCCGCAGCCTGGAAACCGCTATTCGGCGCGCCCATAAAGCCGGCATAATCATGATAGCCGCGGCGGGCAATGAAGGCAATCAGACGATAGCGTCGGAGATCGCCGCGGGTAAGACGGGCGAAGGATATTTTTTGGACCAATCGCCGATGTATCCGGTTTGTCATGACGGCTCCGATAATATGGTGATCGGAGTAGCCGCTACCGATACGCTTGATCAGAAAGCGAAGTTTTCAGGTTACGGGTTTAAATGCGTTGACATTTCCGCTCCCGGAGTGAGTATTTTCAGCACTGCCTTTTATTCGCCGGAGCACTCTTCGAGCGGCAGGTCTTTCGACAAACATTATGACGGTTACTGGTCGGGCACCTCTATGGCCGTTCCTATGGTCAGCGCGGCGGTTGCCCTTGTGGAAACAGCGAATCCGGCGCTATCTAAGGCCGAAGTGATAAATATCCTTCTAGACAGCAGTGATAACATCAACCGTTTAAATCCGGGATATCTGGGGCAATTGGGGAGGGGGCGCCTTAATATCAATGAAGCCGTCGCCAAAGCTCACGCGTTAAAAACCCGGCAACTAAACAGGATCATAGCCGCTCCGCACGGGAATTATAAGAGTTTAATAAAAATTTTCGGGCAAAGCGGGCAGAAGGATGCCGAATTTACCGTTTATAACGAAGGTTTCCGCGGGGGAGTAAATGTTGCCTCCGGAGACGTCGACGGCGACGGACACGATGAGATCATAACCGGCGCCGGAGCGGGCGGCGGTCCGCACGTAAAAATATTCGATTCAGACGGCAATCTTAAGGGGCAATTTTTCGCTTACCGCGAAGGTTTCCGCGGGGGAGTAAATGTTGCTTCCGGAGACGTCGACGGCGACGGACACGATGAGATCATAACCGGCGCCGGAGCGGGCGGCGGTCCGCAGGTGCGAATTTTTCGGGCTCACGGTGAAATCGAGGGACAATTCTTCGCCTATGACGAAAATTTCAGGGGAGGAGTCAGGGTGGCCACGATCGGCGCCGGTAACGGCACGAGAAGATCAAAAGAAGATATTATAACCGCTCCCGGAGCGGGCGGCGGTCCACAAATCAAAGTATTCGATAATCACGCCAGGATCCTAGCTCAATTTTTCGCCTTTAACCAGAAATTCAAAGGCGGGGTCAGCATAGCCGCGATCGACATAAACCTGGACGGCACTGACGACATAATAACCGGGGCTGGCAGCGGGGGGACGCCCCATATCCGCGTATTCAGTAAGCGGGGGATTATCCTAGGCTCTTTTTTCGGCTTTGAAGAAGGTTTCGGTGAGGGCGTTAATGTCGGGACGGTAAGCATTAAAAATACGCGTTGAATTTCAGGGTTAATTATGAGATAAAATTTTTATCTATTTTTGAAAAATATGCCCAAAAAAATCATTTTTGACAAGAAGAATATTCTGGTTACCGGCGGAGCCGGATTTATCGGATCACATTTATGCGATGAGCTGGTTAAAACCTCCAAGGTTATCTGCGTGGATAACTTTTCTTCAGGCAGCGAAAAGAACATCGATCACCTTTTAGCTAATCCCGATTTTGAATTTATCCGTCACGATATCACGGAACCGCTCGATCTTGAAAGCCTGCCCGAACTGCAGAAATTTAAGATAGAGTTCCAGGGGGTACAGGAGATATATAACCTGGCCTGTCCCACCTCTCCCAAGGATTTTCTGAAAAACCGTTTAGCGACAATCATGGCCAATTCTTATGGTCTCAAGAATATTCTGGACGTCGCCTTGAAGTATAAAGCCAGCTTGCTGCATTTTTCTTCATCCGTAGTTTATGGTCCGAGAAGAAAGGAAAATTCGAAGGTCAAAGAAAGCGATATCGGCCAGGTCGACTTCCTGTCTACCAGAAGTTCTTTCGATGAAGGAAAGAGATTCGCCGAGACTATGACGATGAATTATCGCCAAGTATACGGCCTTGACGCCAAGATTATGCGATTATTCAGGATTTACGGCCCGCGCATGAAGCTTGACGATGGTCAAATGCTGCCCGACTTTATAAGCAGTGCCCTGGACGGCAAAGACCTTAAGATATTCGGCGATAGGAATTTTTCCACGACTTATTGCTATATTAACGATTGTATCGACGCGGCCATAAAGATCATGGAATCTGATTTGAGCGGGCCCATAAACATCGGATCAGACGTTGAGATCAATCTGACCGATCTGGCCGATAAAATTATTACTACGATCGGCTCTCGCTCTAAGATCGTATACGCGGACGAAATGCTTTTTATGACCTCTCTGTGTCCGCCGGACACTTCGATGGCCCGTAATGAATTGGGCTGGATGCCTGTTATATCCTTGGAACAAGGACTTGAAAAAACGATTTATGAATTGCGCGCGAGCAAAGGCTTAAAAGGAGTGGCCCAGGCCGTAAATACCGACCAGGAGGAAGAGGCTAACAATAAATTTTTAGACCAATATTAATGGAAGAAGGCATTAAAAAATTACCCAAGATATTTTGCGTTATCCCGGCTTTTAACGAAGAGGACAAAATAGCGGCAACGGTAAACAGCGTTAAGCCGTACGTGCAGGACATTATTGTGGTCGATGACGGATCGCGGGACCATACGCATGCACGGGCTTTAAGAACGGGAGCGGTTGTTTTGCGCCATATCGTTAATCGCGGACAAGGAGCGGCCCTCCAAACCGGCAGTGAATTCGCTTTGAAATCCGGCGCGGATATAATCGTGCATTTTGACGCGGATGGGCAGTTTTTGGCCAGTGAGATCAAGGATATGATAAGTCCCTTAATAAGGGGGGAGTGCGATGTTGTTTTCGGGTCAAGATTTATGAGTAAAAAATCTAACCTACCTTGGTTCAAGAAAAACATAATTTATCCGGTCAGTCGGATCGTCAATGATTATTTATTATCGGGCAGTAAATTATCGGATCCGCAAAACGGCTTCCGGGCCCTATCCCGTCTGGCGGCGGAAAGAATAAATATACAGAATGACGGCATGGCGCATAACAGCGAAATTCAAAAAAAAACCGCGAAGAATTTCTCTTATCGAGAAGTGCCCGTAACGGTCAAATATTCCGCTTTCGGACAAGGTATTTTTTCCGGTAAGGGCAGGGGCGCCGGAGGTTTTAAAATATTGATAGATTTGTTTTTATCGAAATTGACCGATCAGGGGGATTACGGAAAGGATTAGTTTTCGGACGCTTAAAAATTCAAAATTTACATAGTAATAAATAATTTATGATCCAGCAAATATTAGCGCTTTTAGTAATAGTCTTTTTTATTTCCAGGCTTTTTTGGCAAAAACGAAAAAAACAAATCAGCGGAGGTGAATTTTTGTTTTGGCTGATCTTCTGGGTAATGGCCGCCATGAGCGTTTTGTTCCTGAGAAAGATCGACGCCCTGGTGGCCAGCCTGGGGTTTTCCGGATCCGGCATCGAGGTTCTGCTATATATGGCGGTGGCGATCTTGTTTTATTTTATTTTCCGTCTGCGCCTGCGCCTGGAAAAAATAGAAAAAAACATCACTTTAATAATCAGGGAAATGGCCCATATTAACTATAAACAAAATGACCACTAGGGATTATATAATTGATTTCCTGAATTATATATTTTTGTTGTTTACTATTCTTTTCGCGTTTGTGTATTTTTTCTTAGGAGATAGGCTGGGAGCGGTTTCCAGGGCGATGCAGGCCCTGGTACCGTTATCATATTTTGCCACCTTTTTTCTGATACGCTTCAGATACACGAGGAAAACCATAAGAAGGATGAATGAGGAGGGGAGAAGCAGAGATGTTTCGCTGCAATTAACTTATCGCGATAAGATCATAGACGAGTTGCTTATTTTTTCTTTGCCGGTTATTGTGATCTGGGTAGCCCACCTGAAAGGCGTGGTTGATGTTTATACCGTTTTTCAGGCCGCTCTGGTTTTTATAATAATGTTCACTTGGCATAATATTTTATTCAAGAAAGAAGGATAATAAGATTATGAGAATTGCTCAGGTCGCGTGCGTGTTTCCGCCCTATAAAGGGGGAATCGGCAATGTCGCCGCTTCTTTCGCCGGCATGTTGTCAGAAAATAACCAGGTGACGGTTTTTACCCCGGATTACGGCTTTAAACAGGAACAGGAATCTGGCGCTTACGAGGTGGTAAAATTAAAACCGTTACTAAGATACGGCAATGGCGTTTTTGCGCCGGAGCTGTTTTTTAAATTGAAAGGATTCGACGTAGTGCACCTTCACTACCCGTTTTTCGGCGGAGCGGAAGTTGTCTGGTTAGCGAAATTTTTATCGTTTGGAAAGTTTAAACTGCTGATACATTATCATATGGACACTGCGGATTTGCCGGTCGCGGCCAGGATTTTGCGGTTGCCAGACAGACTGATACGGAATTCGCTGTTTTCCCTCGCCGCGGGCATAACCTGCGCCAGCCAGGATTACATAGAACAGGGCAAAATCGGACGTTTTTATCGCCGCTATCCGAATAAATTTCACGAAATACCGTTTGGCGTGGATACGGCCAGGTTCTATCCAGGTCTTAAAAATTCGACAAAAAACAGATCATTAAAGATACTTTTTGTCGGCGGGCTTGACAGGGCTCATTATTTCAAAGGCATAGACGTTCTGCTCAGGGCAATATCCGAATTGCGGATCCCTGACAAGGATTATGAGCTGCAAATCGTAGGCGAAGGCGATATGCGCCCGGAATATGAAAAATTAGCGGTTAGCCTGGGTGTGGCGAGTAAAGTAAGGTTCATAGGGGGGCTAAGTGACGAGCGATTGGCCGAAGTTTACCGGACGGCCGACGTGGCGGTTTTACCGTCGATAAACGGCCACGAAGCGTTCGGTTTGGTTTTACTCGAAGCAATGGCCTCGGGGGTGCCGGTTATCGCCTCAGATCTGCCGGGGGTCAGAAGCGTATTCCGTGATGGCGCGGAAGGATATTTTGCCGAACCCGGTAACGCGAAAGATCTGCGCGGAAAATTAGAAAAAATATTATCAGACGACGACAAGAGAGGGTGCATGGGCGCGGCCGGCAGGAGGTTGGCGGTGGAAAAATACGATTTGAAAATAATAAAAAAACGACTTCGCGGTATTTACGACGGATTGTAATATATTTTGTGCGATTATGAAAATTTGCCTGATAAACAATCTATACGAACCGTACGCGATCGGTGGCGCTGAACAGGTGGTTAAAATGACCTTTGAAGGTTTAAAAGAGTCCGGTCATAATGTTTTTATAATCACTACCCGTCCAATATCGGAAAAAGCGGCCAGGGAGCGGTCGATTTATTATCTTCCGTCGCTGCAGTTCGTTTTTCGTAAATTACCCAAATTTTTGCGTTTGATTTGGCACGTAGTAGATTTTACCGATCCGGTTACCTGCTTTAGAATTAAAAAAATATTGGCCCGGGAAAGACCGGACGTGGTCATGACGCACAATCTGGTAGGTATCGGATTTTTACTTCCCCTTATCATACGAAATCTGCGCATCAGACATGTCCATGTTCTGCACGACATTCAGATGCTCCACCCTTCCGGTTTGTTGATTTACGGTCGGGAAAACGTTTTAAACGGTTTTGCCGCAAAAATTTACCAGTTTGCCTGTCGGAAACTGACCGCTTCTGCGGAGATAGTCATCTCGCCGTCAAATTGGCTTATTTCAGAGCATACCAAACGGGGATTTTTTAGCTCCTCGCGGCGCGTGATATTGCCTAATCCGGTTCCCCGATACGTGACCATGACGGACGAAAAGAAGCGCGATAATAATGAATTTAAATTGCTTTATGTCGGACAGATCGAGCCGCACAAGGGGATTCAATTTTTGATCGACGCGTTTGCGCATCTGACGGATAAAAACAGGAATTTTTCCCTGACGTTTATCGGAAGCGGTCCGGATGATTCCCGTTATTTGTCCTTTATTAGCCGGCGAAACATCAGAAACATCGAATTTAAGGGAAGAATCCCGAATGAGGAGGTAAAAAGATTAATGCCCGCCTTCGATTGTCTTGTAGTGCCGTCTCTTTGCCACGAGAATTCGCCAACGGTAATTTATGAAGCCGCCAGTCTCGGCTTAGCGGTCATAGCTTCCCGAATAGGCGGCATAAGCGAGTTGGTCCGGGATTTAGGGGGTATTTTATTCGTTCCCGGCAGTCGGACGGATCTCGCTCGAAAATTGATTTGGGCATCAAAAAATCCCCTTAAGCTTAAGGAGATGGCAAATAAAGCGAAAAGCCGATCCGAGCGTTATACTTTGCCTGTTTACATCGACAAACTCACGCAGTTATTGTGAGAAAATATTTTTAACGCCGTTGACATCATTTTTTTGAGATTTCTTTTCGATTTTTTCAATAACACTGTTAAAAATATTGATATTTAAGTCAGATGCGCTCGTTCTGTTGCCGAGGTAATCTTCATCTATCACGAACGATCCGTACAGGTTTTTATTTAAAAAAGAATAAGTAAAAAAAAGAACAATGATGTTAACCGCCACTATCAGGACGTAAATAGCTTTGAATATTCTTTTGTCGGTAAATTTGAGGTTTATTTTCATATTTTTTTCCACTAAGAAGTTTATTGCCAATACGTTTCCCCCGAGATCCTTAACGACACGTTTCCGGCGACAGCCGGATTTTTAGTATTCTCGTCCCCGCTTTCGATTGTGACGCGCCTGACGGGCGAATCGGACGTCTGGTAATTAAGGTCAAGCTGGTTTATGTTAAAATAATAGTTTAAAGCCTCTAATTCGGCCAGATAGTTCATAATGTCTGCAAATGAGCCCTGAGCGTCGATACTTAGGGCGGTTTTATCGTAAACATCCTTTTTCTGGCCGGTCGGGGGGGTTAAATTAATTTTTTGCGTGACATTATTTTTGCCGGCAGCTTCCTCGAGGGTAGTAATGAATTCCAGCTCACGATTCTTATTTATGAAAATGAAATCCAATTTTTCCATCTGCGGTTCGACGGTTTTAAGTTTTTCACCGAGCACGGACAGGCTTTGGGCCGTATCGGCCTGCTTTTCGATATCCAGTTTTTGCGCCACTATCGCCAGGTGGAGGTTTTTTATGTCATTAACCGTAAACGCTATGAGAAAATAGATGATCAGGCAGGCTAAAACAGTGGCGCCCGCGCTCACGCCGATCATTCGCCCGATGCTTAAATTTTTAAATCCGGACAAATTCATAATTTTTAATTTTTAAGCTGATATCGAAATTTATGTTGGTTTTCTCCAGCAAATTCTTTAAAGGGAGATTGACCGACGAAAAATAGCCGGCATTTTCAAGGGTTTCTTTGAGCTTAATAAGGTCGTCCCTGTTTTCGGCGCGGCCGGATAGATTTAATTCTTCTTTATCTTTATTGATGCTTAATTTCGCGTATTTTATCCCGTTGCCGGAATTATCGGCGATATACTCGATCAGATAAGACCAAAGCACCGTATCTTTTTGGATTTTATCGATAAAACTTATCTTGCTTTTGATGTTTTTTATTTTTTCATCGTAATTTTCCCGGTTTTTAGCGGTTATGGCCGTTTCATTCATGACTTCAATAAAACGAAGCTGAAGCACGAATTTTGCCGATAGAAAAATAATGCCGTAAACGGCGAAGATCATTATGGAAACGCCAAATAAAATTTTAAGCGATTTATATATCGACGCCAGTCTTTTTTCATTTTTCAATTCCTGCGGTATTATATTGAGCTTAAGCATAGTCGGTTTAATTTATTTTTTCTAAAAAAATAGAACGCAGAGCCAGGCCGATAGCCGTAACGTAAGTAAGGCCCGCGCTTTGACTTATTAACGGCGACTTATCGCCGGTTTTTTCGTCCGGCATTTTTATGTTAGTAAAAGCATTGCCAATGGTGGTTTTAACGGTTACCGCTTCGCTTATGATAGTATCGAGTTTTTTTATGTTAGCTCCGCCGCCGCACAATATTATTTCATCCACTTTTCCGCGTTCACTATAATTTTCATTAAAAAAGCTTAAAGCCTCCTTAATGCGCAGGATCAGCTCATCGATCTTTTTGGCCAGGATATCGCTAATGATCCCCTTGGCCTTGCTTTTGTCCAGACCGCAGACGACCTTGGCTTTTTCGGCCTGGGGCCTGTCTAATTCGAGGGTTTTCGCTATATCGGCGGTAACAGCTTCTCCGGAGATAGGAAGACTGACCGACAAGGCTATGGTATTTTTCGAATATATTATCAGGCTGGAACGCTTGGCACCGAAATCGATAAGGCAGTAATTGCGGTCATACGCGCCGCCATACCAAGGGGATTCGGTTTCGAGCAATCCCCGGCAAATGGCTGTTGACTCTATTTCCAGGGAGGATATTGAAAAATTCGCCCCTTTTAGAACGCGGACATATTGATCAACGATATTCCTGGGCGCGGCTCCGACCAGGATCAGTTTTTTGTCGGGCAGATTTTTAATTGTTTGCCAATCCAGGTACATGTCCTTAAGCGAGATCGGGATATATTTTTCCGTTTCCGCCCTGACCATATCCGCCAGGTCATTCAAGCCGTTTTCGACCTCGATCAGCTTTACGAAGGTTTTTGTTTCCGGCAGACAGGCGGTAACCTCGATCTTCCCGCTCCCCGACAGGTTTTTGTTTTTCAGTAATTCCGCCATCGCGGAAATGACCGCTTTTTCGTCATTAATAACACCGCCCTCTATAAGATTATTGGGCAGATCGATCCTCCCGAAACTCTTTAAGCTGATACTGTTCTTGATTTCGTCAAGCTGCACGAATTTCAAGGACAGATCCGAAATATCCAAACCCAGAGGATAATTTAAACCTTGGCTTAAACGCATAATGATGTTTAGGTTATCGCGATATTTAACGGCAATATTAATATTATACCATAATTCAGTTTATCGGAATAGGCCGTTTTTATTCTTCCTTCCAGGAGATAAAGGTATATTCGCCAGTTGTGGGATAATGGGGCGGGGGAGAGAAGGTCAGATTGCCGTCATAAATAAGATTTCTGACATCATACCCCGAACACCATTCTTGGCTCGCGCCGCACGACCAGCTGAAGCCATAGCGCTCCTCGGTCGATAAAGATCCGTATACCGTGATAATATTCCTCTTGTGGAATTCCGGACTACAGCTTGTTTTATAGTATTCGCGTCCGATCCTTCCGCCCTTCGCGATCATGGCCGCGTCGATCCTGAGTTCGCCGTCATCGGCAGCGCCTAATGAGCCCTCGCTATACAGTCCGGGACCGACATTGTGCTGGGCAATCAACCCGATTATGTCCGAACCGTCGTAATTCGTGTATAATAGATCATTATTAATAACGATATTCGCGATATCGGACGTAAAAGGCTCAAAGAAAGCCAAAACAGTTACTCTGTTGCCGTCAATACGGCCGTCTATCCAAACATGATTTTTAACGAAAATAACGCCGTTTGCCGGCGTGGGGAAATTATGGGCGACCGCTTCTTCGCTTAATATGCTAAGACTCGGAGTATCCGCGCTCGGATTATTGTTACAATCAGGATGTATCCCGGAAACGCCTCTGACATCGAAGGTATCGTCGGTTTTTAGGGTTATATGAAATCCTTCGTCGCAAGTATCGTTAATACAGCCCCAAAATGACGGTTCTGAATCCGGGTCCGCGGTTCCCGCGTTCCTTGGGTCGATCACGAATCCAGAGGTTGTGGCTTTTATGTACACATCGTTAACGTAATTATCGAGCATGTCAAAACTTACCACTGGCACGGGAAATAACCGGCCTGACAAAAAAACATCATCCTGAAGAGGCGGATTGGGCGGATTGGCGCCGTTGCTTATCTCATCGGGGTCATAAGTGCCCATTCCGCAGTCGTCATGCGTGTGCACTCCGTATTCGATGACATCCGGTCCGACTTCGCTATGATCCGGATCATCGTACTCCAGAAGAGAGGATGAGATCACGTTATGCGCTATACCGTCGAACCGTATGCCGCCGTTTGAATGGATCGGGCCCCAAACCTCAGTACCGACGCCGAATCTCATGGTTGTGTTGGCCAGGGTGGAATAGCTTGACCAGGACGGGATGCCGCATTGAACCTCGATGGTCCGTTTGATCCCCGGATGTTTCGCCACCCAGCCCACTGATTTTATTTTAACTATAGTGGAGCCGTTGAGCGGGGGAGGAGTGATATAAAGCACGTAATAGCCGGTAATATTCTGTCCGCCCGAGTCTTTGTATTCATACGGGCCGTACGGTCCGTATGGAGGGGCGTTGATGCAGGTTTTGTTATTGCAGTATTCTTCGTGGTCATGATATAAAACCCAGCGGTAATAGTTTACGCCGGCTTCCGCGATATGGATGGCCTGGGTGCTCGCGACTTTCGATAAATTCAGCTTTTGCTGCAGCAAAGCTAACCCGATGGCACCCATAGCTATGATAGAAAATAGCCCCGTGAGGACGAGAACGATTATGATCATCGAGCCTCGGTGATCGTTTTTTAGGTTGGAGTGATCCATGGTTATAAGTTTGATTTTAGGTTCCTCAAAGTCACGTCGGATTCGACATAGACATCCTTAGGCGCGGTTTCCGGCGTGACGTTTATCTTTAAATTGATGTTTATGAGCCTGACCTCGTTCGTTGTTGAAGCGATATTGTAGTTGGAATTATAAAAAGTGAAAATATTCTCTTCCTGATTATTGACGAATTGGGCCATGGTCGTACTGGCGGGCGCGCCGCTATAGTCGTTTAGCGCGCCCGGTTCCGTGACCTCCTTGATTAGATCGAGATCATCCAGGTAATATCTAACTTTTTCATACAGGTCGTCGGCGTCGATATCGGCATAAAACACGAATTCCTGTTCTTCTATTGTGTCGAGAGCGTAGCTTCCTTGTTCAGACGAATTCGCCCCCCTGATCTCTTTTTTCATGATGCTCATGGCGTTTCTTGCCTGCGCTATGGCCTCCGCTTGTTCAGCTTCGAATCTTGTGGCTTTAAATCCCGTAACCACGAAGCTCAGGGTCAGGGCGGATATCGTTGAAAGTATGGCGACAACGACCAGCACTTCCACTAAGGTAAATCCCGGTTCTTTGGTTTTTTTTATGAATTGAGCAATGTTCATGAAGTTGGGTTTATTCAACATACACGTTTATTGATTTAAATTCATCCGGATCGATGGCGATGGGGCAGGGATCCGGCTGACACCCCTGCACCGTAAAAGCCGTTAATGTGCTCGAGGCGACTATGCTATAGGCGGTATCCCATTCGAGCTGGACTGATATTTTTCCGTTTATATCGGAGGTATGCGTTTGATCGAATTCATATATGACCGGATTGTTGTAAATTTTTTTTGTACCGGTTATAACGAGGGGGATGTTCGCGATCGGAACCGCGGCGCCCGGGTTCTCGAAGTGAGTAGCGTATATTTCGCCGACCCCCCACCTGCCGTCATGCCAGGATGAGAACAGGTGGGAATCGGAGCTTACCGCGATGCCAGGGGACGTCTGACTTGAACCCGAAGGAGCATCGGATATTTTTTGGTCATCGGTCCACTGCGCGTTGCCGGAAAAATCATATTTCTGCGAGTAAATATCGTTGTCTCCCAAGCGATCATCGGCCCAGACCAAGTAAATATTAGCGTTATCGGCAAAAACATCGGAATATGCTTGATTTTCGTTGGGCTCTTCGACGTTAGCGATCTTTTTCCAGAGCTCAGCGCCGGTCGGATCGAAGCTCGCTAAATATATATCATCCGAAACACCCTGAGAGGTCCAGGTCACGATGATATTATCCGCGGCATCTATGCTTATTTCCGGCGCCAGATCGGCGACGGCGGAATTCGTCAGGTTTTTGTGGCCGGCCCAAAGCTCATTGCCGGCAAGGTCGAACTTTTGCATATAGATATCGTCCTGTTCCGTCCAAGCTACGTAGATATTATCGCCGGAATCGATCGCGACCACCGGGGTCTCCTCATCGGTTAAAGAGCTTGTTATACGCAGATCATTTGTCCACTGCCTGGCGCCGTTCCCATTAAAACATTGGGCGTATATGTCCGTATGGCCGTTTCTATCGTCTTCCCATACGATCGTCGTCGTGGCGTTTCCGAAGTTTTCTGTTATCGCGATGCGCGGAAATCGCTGGTTGGCGTCGGACATGTCGGCATTCACTTTAACGGTGCTCCAATTTTCCGTTCCATCGTTATTTAAGCTTTTAATATAGATATTATCATCCCCGATGATCGCGATTTCGGGGTATAGCGGGTACGAAAATTCCGTGGTTGCTCCCGCGTCCGTTAATCGGAAGCAGTAAGTCGATTCAAGCGCGTTATTGGTGGCCTCGATCGAATATTCAATTTCCGTAAATTGGGTCCCTGTTAATACGATCGCCGAAGTCTGGTTGCCGGTATCTTTTATTTCACCGGGGATAAAACCGATATTTTCATCCGATATGCCCGAGCTGTTCGTGGTCGGATCGGCATCGGTTATATTCGCGCTGGCAGAGATTTTCCAATGCAGGCTGTCATTCGTCGGCAGGGCCGTCCAGGCGGCGATAGCGTCACAGGTCGTATTTTTCACGCCGTATTCTATCCGGAAGTCGGACGGAGAGGAGTCGAGACTGCCTTCGTTCGATATTTCGACACGCAACCGGATCGGTGAATTCTGCTTTAACAATATTCCCATATCCTGCGGCGCGATCCATGTCGCGGAAGCCTCGTCGCCATCGTCGTCTCTGAACCTATAATGCATTTGTTGCAGGTCGGCCGAAGTAAGAAGATCCGTCGCGCCGGGAATCGTTACTGCCGTATTGGGGATCACGGACCCGGAATTTACGGTTACGTCGGTCGGGGGATTCGTAATTTCAACCTCTACGGTATCATCCTTGCCGGCCGTAGGCTCAACGTCGAATACGAGATAAGCGCACATGGTGTGGGTCGTATCGATATTTACCGAGGAAGCGAAAACCGCTGTTCCGTCGGCCGCGTCGAAATTTTGCGCGGCGCCGAATTGAGCGTCCATACCGGTGTTATAGGTCTCGTCCGCGCAGTCGTACGGAGCGGTGCCGTCTATGTCGTAAAAAAGTTTAACGTTAGACAGGTTGTTTTGGGCGTCAACCGTTCCTTTCTCACTTACCGAAATGCTTGTGATCGTATGAGCGCCGGTATTATCCGTAAAAGCGAAGGCGCCGCCCGAGTATTCGTTGATATTCGGGATTGTTATCGAAGTTGTTTGATTGCCGATACCGGCGACAGTGATATTGTCGGGGATGATCTCGGGTCTAAGGACTATGCACCAGTTAAAGGAATCGCTCGATACGTTCTTATTCGCGTCATAATTACGAACTCCGGTGGGGGAGTCGGCGATATCCACCTCCTCGTCGGCACTGGCCGCGGTAATATAATCGGCAAAATCGTTTCTGGGGTTTAACATGCCGGCGGGAAAGGTCGGTCCGCCGTCACCAAGCGTCCTGGTTTCCGATCCCCAGCCGCATAAGAGCATCGAACCGTCCGTCGTGACCGCGTGACTGGGGGCGGGACGAAGTTTATCGCCGTCATCGGTGTTAGTCTCGACAAGACTCCCGTCAAAAGGATTTACCTGGTCTACGCCCCGGTAAACCCTGATATGACCGGCTTTTTCATCGCTGCCGTCCCTCATCGTAAAAGTATAATTAGCGGGTTCGGAATTACCGGCGATTTTATAAAAAAGCCCTCCCCTGTGGTCGTCTTCCGCGCCGTTCGGATGAATATCGTCATCAAGCGTGCTCCAGCCGGCGGGAGGGAGTATCGGCCCGTCGGTCCATCGGTCGTGATGCACATAGGCGATCAGGAGGTCGTTTTCCTGGGTAAGGGCCGGTACGTTAAGGGTTATATTCCAGGTGTTCCCGGTCGCGGTCCCCCAAGCGTCCACGAAAGTGACGTTGCCGGTCGCGGCCTTTGCCCTCCGCGCGGAAAAGCCGTTTATAAATTCAAATACAGTATTTTTGCTGAATTTAAAATCGTTAAAAATCCCGATGAATTTCTGAGTTAAATTTTCGTATATGTTGGCGGTTTTTTGATTAGCGATCGCCAGGTTTACCGGGCTTAGGTATTTTGCGTACCTTTTTGACGGCTTATTAAGAGTGGTTTGTTTTAACACGACGGAACTGTCCTGCCAGACGACGAAAGAGGTGCCGTCATTTGCGACCGTTATGTCGGGATGGCTCTGGTTCGGCGTATCGCTTATCTCGATCTTGTCGGCCCACTGCCTCGTGTTGCCGGAATTGAATTTTTGCGCGTACACGCTGGAGGTGGAAATATCGGATTCCTGCCAAACGAAATAAATATTGCCCGATCCGTCAGCCGCCATTTTCGAGCCGGTTTTTTCAATCGTGGATGTCGCCGGATATATGAGCCAGTTGGACGGAGTCACGTCGGAATATGTGGTGATATCGAGAAGGGCAAGTTTGTCTATCGAAAAACTTTCTTCGGTCTTGTCGCCCTCTGTTACGGATAAATGCAGAGGCGTTAATCCGGAGAGAAGGTCAAAAGAGTAATCCGTGCCGTAACCGGCTTTCGTTACCGTGATCTCATAATCCTGGAAAGATTCGGGAGCGGGCAAATATAAAATACCGGAAGAATCCGTCACGTTGGTTACGTCGATGCCCAGGCCCGCATTTACAACCCGTATATCCGCGGCCGTTACCGGAAGGGCGTTAGAATCCACGACGTAAAGTTTTAATAATCCGTAACCCGCGGAGGTTTCTTCCGTTCTCGGGATGATCTTCGAAAATACGGTTATATCCTTATGGCCGTAGTTGCTGTCCCAGGAAACCTTGACGGTTGCGATTTTATAGTCGTTAGGGATCGTGTCCGGGGTGGTTGAGCCGGCTAGGCCATCATAGTCATCGTCGTAAAAAGTAACGTACGTGTTTACCGTAAAATCTTTGTCCCTGACCACTGTTTCTATCTGCGGGATCGTTCCCGGGGGAATACCGGAAACAACCCCGACATCTGAAAACGGCATATTCCTTATCTGCTCCATTTTTTGATCGGCAATTTCAATGGCGCTGACGTAGTTCTTGTTATCGGCGGTAATACGCAAAGATATGATAATAAGGCTGTACACACCAAGCGTCAGGATCGATATCACCCCTATGGTTATTATAAGCTCCATAAGAGTGAAACCCTTTTGCGTTTTTTCTTGTTTGTTCACGTTAGGCATAGAACGGCGCGGGACACATGAACCGCGCGCTTATTACATAACTTAAATACTTTCCGTGATCGAGTACATCGGCATGATGATCGCGACCGCCACCCCGCCTACGCCCGTGCCCAGGAAAAGTATAAGCAAAGGCTCGATGATCGAGGGAAGATTGTCCATGATAAGATCGACCTCCTCTTCATAAAAAGAAGCTAATTCCATCAGGATATTATCAAGTTCCCCGGTCTCTTCGCCGACCGCGATCATGGTCGTGACGACCGGCGTGAATAATTTCGGATAAGCCGCTACGGTCTCAGAGAGCTTTCCGCCCTTTTTTATTTTCTGGCTCATTTCCATGAGGGCGGTCCGATAATGCAGATTCCCCAGGACGTTGGCCGTGATCTGGAAAGCTTTTATTATCATTATATCCGTTTTTAAAAGCGAACTGATGTTGCGGGCGAAACGGGCCAGGTTTATTTTTTTGACGATGGGGGATATGATGGGCGCGTTTAAAAGGATGGCCTGAAAAATATATTTGCCCTTCTGCGTTTTAAGGGCGTAGAAAAGCGCGATAACGAAAGCGACGAACATGACGGCGGATATAAGGCCGTTCTTCGCTATGGCGTTGCTGACGCCTATGAGTATTTTTGTGGGCAGGGGTAATTCCGCGTTCATCTCCGTGAACATCGCGGTCATTTTCGGTATGATCATAACCATCATAAAAGCGCCGATGCCGAGCATGGCCAAAAGTATGATCGCCGGATAAGTCAGGGCGCCCTTAACCTTCGATATCAGCGTGTTTTCTTTTTTCATTTGGATGAAAAGCTGCGCCAAGACGTTCTCAAGCTTGCCGGAGATTTCGCCCGCTTCCACCATACTGACGAAAAGCTCTCCGAATATTTTTTTGTGGACCCCGAGGCTTTCGGCAAAGCTTGAGCCTTTTTCGACGCGGGAAGCAACATCGTTCAAGACCGAGATGAAGTTCTTGTTTTTTGTCTGCTGCGCCAGCGTTTTCAGGGCGGTGGAAAGGGATATTCCTGATTTAAGCATCAATCCGAGGTGTTGGACGAAAAATAATTTCTCCTTCAGGGGGATGCGGGTAAACCGCAGGAGATAATTATTGATTTTATCCATCATTGAAATTTCCCCGGCCTCGGAGTCTTCCGCCGTTTTTTTTGAGTTATCGTCCGTTGAAGTTTGATCTAGCGATAAATTTACGACCATATGATAAATGTCGAATAACGAATTTAAAATGGCGAATTAATTTCAGCATTTAATATTCGAAATTCGAAATTAATTTATTCTTTGGTAACCCGCATGATCTCTTCGATCGTGGTAATGCCGTTTTTCGCTTTGATGAATCCGTCTTCAACCATGGTTATCATCCCGCCCTTGATCGCCTGGGTGTTTATTTCGCGGGCACTGGCGCCTTTTAAAATCAAGGACGCGATATCGGCGTTGTTCTCCATTACCTCGTAAATTCCGATGCGCCCCTTATAGCCGGTATTGTTGCAGCGTTTACAGCCCTTGCCCCGGTAAAAAAGCAGGGAACCGAGGCCCTTTTTTGCGTCCAGGATACTTTTTTCTTTTTCCATGGTCTTAAGGATATTTTCCATGTTCATTTGCTTTTCAAGCTCCCGGACGTTATCAGCGCTTAAATTAAAACTCTGAATGCAATTAGGGCATATCTTCCTGACAAGCCGCTGAGCGATAATAATATTGACCGTCGTGGATATCAAAAAGGCCGGCACGCCCATTTCCGAGAGACGGGGCATGGTTGTAGCCGCGTCATTGGTGTGTATAGTGGTTAAAACCAGGTGGCCGGTCATGGCGGCGTGGATGGCGATCTCGGCGGTTTCCTGGTCGCGGATCTCGCCGACCATGATAATATCCGGATCCTGCCTCAGAAAGGCGCGTAGCCCGGAAGCGAAAGTATAGCCGATCTTGGAGTTGGTTTGCGATTGGTTTATATGGGGCATGCGGTATTCGATTGGGTCTTCGATGGTTGAGATGTTGACCTCCGGCTTATTAAGAATATTCAGGACAGTATATAAAGTGGTGGTTTTGCCGCTTCCGGTAGGACCCGTGACGAATATGATCCCGTGCGGTTTGTCTATGTTGCTTTTAAGGACACCCAAGGGGCCGGATTGAAGCCCCAGCTGCTCCAGGGAAAGGACCTGAGCGCTTTCCTTTAGCAGACGAAGGACGATTTTTTCGCCGTCGAAGGTGGGAATAATGGAAACGCGAAAGGAAACCTTGTATTCTTCGTTGGCGATCTTGAAGCGGCCGTCCTGGGGCAGGCGATGTTCGTCAACTTTCAGGTTGGCCAATATTTTTATCCTGGCGACTATGCCCGACTGGACGGTTTTGGGGAGTACCATTACCCGGTGCATGATGCCGTCAATGCGATATCGGACCAAAACATTCTTTTCCTCCGGCTCGATATGGATATCGCTGGCCCCTTCGATGATAGAGTATTCAAGAAGGGTATCGACGATTCTCACAACCGGCAGATCTTCAGCCAACTGCTTAAGATTTTTCCCTTCTTTGGCGGTTTTATCCGCCGACAAATAATCAAATTCGGCTTTTAAGCTTTTATGGTATTGCTTTAAGGCGTCTTTGATGTTTTCCGGCGTCGTCAGGTGGATTTTTAAGGTTAGGCCTGTCTTTTTTTTCAGGAATTCTAAAATGTCGAGGGCGTCCGGATTAATGACGGCCAACTTCAATTCCTTGTCGTTGGAATCAAAAGCGATGATCTTGTGGGTAACGGCGATCGGTTCCGGGATGGAGAACAGCACGTCTTTACGGATTGTTTGGTTTTTTAGATCAATAAAGGGGATTTTATAATAATTGGCGGCGTTCTCGAACAGGGCGACGGGGGAAATAATCTTTTTTTCGGTCAGATAATCGGCGGTATCCATATTGGCCGCCTCGGCTTCATGCTGGTATTTATCGTAATCGGCCGCTGTTAAAACCTCGGTTTTTATCAGGATATCCTTTAATTTGGCGTTGGAAAACATATTTTAAAAATTAACATAAAACAGACGACAGAATTTTTTATAGCATCTTCGCCCGTTCTTTGATTCTTTGATATCGATTAAAATTTTGTATGCACATTACTCTTTTTATTATAACACAAAACAGCTATCATTGAAAAGCGAATATTGGACACGTTAAAATCGTTTCTGACATTAACAATGTTGCGTAAATGTGGTAAAGTTATAACAGGGCGATATGAAATACAAAATATTCAGTTTATTTTACGGTCAGGAGCATCTTCTTTCCGGCATGAAGGATAATTTTTTACGTTCTTTTTATTATCGGCACGTAAAAATATATTCTTTCGTTTTGCTGGCCGTTAACGCGATCATCTGGGTCATCGCGCGTTTTATCGGTTCTAATATCGATACCGACCAGATAGCCTTGCATTATAACGTGGATTTCGGAATCGATTATTACGGCGATACCGAAAAAATATACATAATTCCCGTGCTGGGGCTTATTATTATTGTTGTTAATTTTTTCCTGTACGCGAACCTAAGCCTGCGCAAGGACCGTAAATTTATTTCCCACATATTATTGGCCGCGGCCGGAATCGCCAATATTATATTATTAGCGGCCATCGTGTCGATCTATCTGGTAAACTTCAGGTAATTCCGGCCGAAGGAGCCGCTTGCGCCCGCGTACGGCTTTTATTGATATTAACATAATTAGTGGATTTTATGCGCGTTTGCCCAGGCTGCGCGGATATCCGCGGATAATTATCGAACTAAAACTATGCAGGATTTTTACATCATTAAGATCCTTTTTTTTACCACCATGGCGTTTGTTTTTACTATCGCCTGGACGCCGTTTCTCACTCATTTTCTGTATAAATACAAGCTCGGCAAACAGATCAGGGATGACGGCACGACGCCTCTTTTCAGTAAGTTGCACGCCCATAAAGCCGGTACGCCGACAATGGGAGGGCTCTTGGTCTGGGTAACGACCTTAATTTTCAGCCTGGCATTTTTCTATCTGGCTAAATTTTTTCCCTGGAGCATATTTCACGATCTTGATTTTTTATCGCGCCGGGAAACGCTTTTACCTTTGGGTTGCCTGGTATCCTCGGCTTTAGTGGGGCTTATTGATGATTATCTGGACGTAAGAAGGATGGGTTATAAAAAAAGAGGGATAAAATTCAGCCACAAGCTCCTCATCTATACCTTTATCGCTCTTATCGGAGCCTGGTGGTTTTATTTTAAACTGGATTGGGATATTATCCATATCCCTTTCCTGGGCACGATCTATGTGGGCTGGGGTTATATATTATTCTTCGTTGCCATCGTGGTCGGAACGGCTTTCGCGGTCAATCAAACCGACGGGCTGGACGGGTTGGCGGGCGGGACCCTTTTGATCGCTTTCGCCGCTTACAGCGTGATCGCTTTTTCAACCGGCCGTTATGATCTGGCCGCGTTTTGTGGCGTCATCGTCGGCGCGCTTTTAGCTTTTCTGTGGTTCAATATTAATCCCGCCCGTTTTATAATGGGGGATACGGGTTCGATATCCTTGGGCGTTACCTTGGCTTTGGTGGCGCTTTATACCAATACAGCCTTCATCCTGCCGTTTTTAGGAGTTATTTTCGTGGTGGAGGCGGTTTCGACGGTTGTGCAGATACTCTCAAAAAAACTTCGCGCCGGAAAAAAAGTTTTCCGTTCGGCGCCGATCCATCACCATTTTGAAGCATTAGGTTGGCCGGAGCCGAAGATCGTCATGCGATTTTGGGTGATCGCGGGGGTGTTCGCGGTCATGGGACTGATCATATTTTTACTTGATAAAACTATTTAGGATTTTAGGCGCCAGGCCCCAGAGATTAGGATATTAGTCTGCTTAATTAACCAATAAATGTCAAAACTGAAAAGAAATCTCAAAAGGCTTTTGAGCTCCGGAAACACCGGACATGAACCGGATAAGAATTTGGTCGCGGTTATTTTTATTATACTTATTTTCGGCCTGATCTCGTTATCAAGCGCTTCTTCGGTGGTGGCTTACGCGAAATTCGGGGACGCTTATCATTATTTTAAAAACCAGCTCTTCGGCCTAGCGCTTGGATTGGGCGCGTTTTGGTTTTTTTCCCGGGTTGATTATCATTTATGGCGTAAATACGCTTTCGGTTTCTTAGTCTCTTCGATCGTCTTGCTGCTGCTTGTTTTTATTCCCGGTCTGGCCGCCGATTACGGCACGGCGTCCAGCTGGATAACCGTTTTCGGGCATTCGCTGCAACCCTCCGAGCTCGTAAAAATATCCTTTCTTCTTTACCTGGCCGCCTGGCTCGAAACCAGAAAAGAGGAGTTAGGGGACGTTTCCCGCGGTATAGGCCCCTTTCTGGTGGTTTTGGGGATCATTACCTTTTTAATGATAAAACAGCCCGATATCGGCACGCTGTCGATCATAGCGATTACCTCGTTGATCGTTTATTTCGTCGGCGGGGGCCAATTAAAGCATATATTGCTGATTTTCCTGATCGGCGCTGTCGGTTTCGCCGTAATGGTGCAGCTTCGGCCATATCAATTGCAGCGTTTCCAGTGCATGCTGGATCCCGGTTTTGATAAAGCTAAAACCTGCTATCAGGTCAACCAATCACTGATCGCGGTCGGTTCGGGCGGTGTTTTCGGCCGGGGGTTGGGCGAGTCGCGGCAGAAATTCATGTACCTGCCGGAGATCCAGGGTGATTCTATTTTTGCGGTTATCGCCGAGGAAACCGGATTGATAGTAAGCTCTCTTTTTATAGCCTGTTATTTATATTTTTTTTATCGCGGTTTACTTGTCGCCCGGTCCGCGCCCGACGATTTCGGACGGATCCTGGCAATCGGCATAGTGAGCTGGATCGTTATTCAGGCGCTTATCAATATCGGCGGGATAGTGAATCTTATGCCTATGACCGGCGTACCCTTGCCCCTGGTAAGCTACGGCGGCTCGGCCCTCCTGGCGGCCTTGGCGGCCTGCGGGATACTGGTTAACATATCCAAGCAAACCAAAAACCGTAACATGTAATTATAAAAATATGCCAAACAGGAAACGAAGGATAATTTTTAGCGGCGGCGGTACCGGGGGATCGGTAACGCCTCTTTTGGCGATCGCTGAAGAGCTCAGAGAACGGGAGATCGGAGGCAATGCAGCCTCGAGTTATGAATTTTTGTGGCTGGGCACGAAAAAGGGGCCGGAAAAAACCATGGTGGAGCCGGTTGGCATCGAATTCAGGGCGATCGCGAGCGGCAAATTGCGGCGTTATTTCAGTTGGAAGAATTTTATCGACCCGTTTTTCGTGGGCTGGGGCTTTTTGCAATCACTTTTCATATTAGCGCGCTGGCGGCCGGATCTCATAATCGCCGCCGGCGGATTCGTCTGCGCGCCGGTGGTTTGGGCGACGTATTTCCTCCGGATCCCGGTCATAATCCACCAGCAGGATGCCCGGCCGGGCATGGCCAATAAGCTTATGGCTCCGTTCGCGCGGGTCGTTACGGTCACCCTGGAAACATCGCTTGAAGACTATGGAAAAAAAGCCGTCTGGATAGGGAATCCGGTGCGCCGGGAGATAATCCGCTCCAAATACGGAGTGCATGATACGGCCAAGAAATTTACCTTGAGCGAGGACCTGCCCGTGATCCTGGTTTTAGGCGGCGGTACCGGCGCCGCAGCCATCAACCGTCTGGTCGAGGCCAATATCGAAAAACTGATCGCCTTCGCGCAGGTGATCCATCTGACAGGACCGGGCAAATCGCAGGTTTTATGGAAAGTTGACGAGAGGTTCGCCAGGCATTACAGGCGTTTCGAGTTTTTAAGCGTCGAAAGGATGGCCATGGCCTACGCGGTCGCCGATATCGTTGTTTCCCGCTGTGGCATGGGCGTCCTGACAGAACTTTCGTATTTAGGGAAGGCTTCGATCCTGATCCCGATGCCGGATTCGCATCAGGAAGACAATGCCCGGGTCTTTGCGGAAAAAGAAGCGGCGATCGCGCTTGATCAAAACGGGCTTACCGGCGAAATACTCCTCGCGAACATTAGAAAACTGCTCCTATACGCTGATCAGCGCGATAGATTGCGCAACAATATCCGGCAGGTGATAAAGAGGGGGGCGAACGAGAAGATGGTTGAGATAATCGAAGGGATTTTAGTGGATAACCCGTAGAGACGGGTATTTTAAGTTTCAATTAAATTTAATGTTAGCGAAAAAATAACAAAAAGAAATGCGTGAAAATAGCCTCATGATCAAGGCCAAATATGTTTTACCGATGGACGAAAAACTGTCCGTTATCAGGGACGGCCTGGTTGTAATCGAAAAAAATAAGATCTTGGCGGTCGGGACGGAGATCGAGCTCGGGGATAAATATGTGGCTGAAGAGACCGTAGATACCGGAAACAGCATTCTTATTCCCGGTCTTATAAACACCCATACGCACGCGGCTATGTCTTATTTCAGGGGTTTGGCCGACGATCTGCCTTTAGACGATTGGCTCACGAAGCATATCTGGCCGGCGGAAGCGAAATTCGTTAACGCGGATTTTGTCCGGCGGTCTTCGGAGCTGGCGATACTTGAGATGATAAAATCCGGCATTACCTGCTTTAACGACATGTATTTTTTCGCGCGTGAGACCGCTGAAACGGCTAAGAAAACGGGCATAAGATGCGTGCTGGGCGAAGGGATAATCGGCTTTCCCACGAACCGGTGCAAAAATCACGAAGAAGCCTTGGACGAGACGGGAAAAATGCGCGCGGATTATAAAGATGAGGAGTTGGTAAGCATTGCCTTAAACCCGCACTCGATCTATGCATGCGGCCGGGAAATACTCTCCGCCGTCAAGGCTATAGCCGATAAACTCGATCTGCCCATACATATGCACGTTTCCGAAACAAAAAAAGAAGCCGACGACTGCCGGGAGAAACACGGGAAATCGCCGGTGGAATATTTGGACAGTTTCGGATTTTTATCTTCCCGCGTGATCGCGGCCCATAGCGTCTGGCTTGGCGAAAACGACCTGGATATTTATAAAGAGAGGGGAGTAAAGGTCAGCCATGATCCGGTAAGCAACATGAAATTGGCTTCCGGCACGGCGCCGATCTCGGCCATGCTTAAGCGGGGGATAACCGTCGGGTTGGGAACGGACGGCGCGGCCAGCAACAATACTTTGGATATGTTCTCGGAGATGAGAACCTGCGCTCTGCTTCATAAAATAAATAACATGGACCCGACTGTCTTGAGCGCGCGGGAGATCGTAAAAATGGCCACGATAGACGCGGCTAGGGTCTTGGGGATAGACGGCAAAATCGGTTCTCTTGAGACGGGCAAGCGTGCCGACCTTATTACCGTCAATCTCGACAAGCCCCATTTAACGCCGCTTTACGATCCTTATTCGCATTTGATTTACTGCGCTAATTCCTCCGATGTGGACAATGTTATTATTAATGGTAAAATAATCATGAGGAACCGGGTCGTAAAGACCATGGACGAAGAGAGGATTTTAAAAGAGGTTAATGAATTTCAGTCTCATTTTCCCGCAAATCTACAAATCTAATACAAATTTACAAATACGAAAACCACGTATTTTTAATGGTATTCGTAGATTTGTATTAGATTTGTAAATTCGTGGGTAGCGCGTCGTAAAAAGGATAAAATATGTCAACTCAACATAAGAAAATCCATATCATCGGCATCGAGGGCGCGGGGACGTCGGCTTTGGCGCGGATGTATAATAAGCTGGGACATGCCGTTTCCGGCTCGGACGAAGGCGATCATTTTTATTATGATCTCCTGAAAGACGAAGGAATGGAAGTATCCCATGAATTCAGCGCGGGCAATATCCCTAAGAACGCCGATTTAATAGTATATTCCAGCGCTTTTAAGCCGGAAACGAACGAAGAACTTAAAGCCGCCCTGGAAAGCAACAAAAAGGTCCTGACTTACGCCGAGGCCCTGGGGAGCCTCATGAACGAAAAATACGGAATCGCGGTTTGCGGTTCGCACGGCAAAACCACGACTACCGCCTGGCTCGCTTTCGTTATGGAAAGATCAGGTTTGTCGCCCTCTGCCATAATTGGCGCGAAAGTGCCGCAGTTAGGCGGCAGTTCTTTGGCGGGGTATTCGGATTATTTCGTTATCGAAGCGGACGAATACCAGAATAAATTCAAGTTCTATAATCCGAAAGCCGTACTTCTCAATAATATCGATTACGACCATCCGGATTTTTTTCCGACTCCCGAAGATTACGAAAAAGCATTCATCGAATTCATAAAAAGAATACCAACCAAAGGATTTCTGATCGCTAACTACGACGACCCGATAATCAGGAAGACGGCTTACGTCAACTGCCGCGGACGCGTGATCACTTACGGCATAACAGCCGCGGCCGATTACGTGGCTTACGACATAAGGCGGAACGAAGGGGGCAAGCAATATTTCCGGGTAAAACTCGGGTCGGACGGCCTGGCCGCTGATGAAGAAGAGGACGCAGCGCCCGGTGAATTAGGGGAATTTTCCATCAAGCTGTCCGGGCGGCACAATATTTTAAACGCCCTGGCCGTAATCGCCGCTTCCATCGAACTTAACATCGACCTGGTAAAGATCAGGACGTATCTCGAGGAATTTGCGGGCACTAACCGGCGGATGGAGATAATGGGAAAATTCCGGGGCGCGGTCATTATCGACGATTACGCCCATCATCCGGCCGAGATCAGGGCCACTCTGGCCGGAGCGCGGGAAGTTTATCGTAACAAAAGACTGATCGTAGTTTTCCATCCCCATACGTTCACCCGCACCAAGGCGTTACTCGACGATTTCGCCGGCAGTTTCGGCGCCGCCGACGAAGTCGTAATACTGGATATCTTCGGGTCGGCCCGGGAAAAGCAAGGCGGCGTCCACTCGCTCGATCTTGTGAAAAAGATAAGATCGTCTCCAGCCAAGCATATTCCCACGTTGGAAGAATGCGAAAAATATTTGCGCGAAAATATCGGCGCCGGTGACGCGGTAATACTCATGGGAGCGGGGGATGTTTATAAGATAGGGGAGAAACTGATAAATTCTTAATTTTATAATTATGTAATTTTTTAGATAATTTTAAATTCAAATGTAAGTTAAACAATGTTTAAAAAATAAAATATATTTAAAGGTTAATTAAATTATAGAATGCCCGTCACCAACAAAATAAAAACTAACGTGCCTTTAGCGCCGTATACCACCTTTAAGATCGGCGGTCCGGCGGATTTTTTCGTTGAAATAGAATCCAAGGACGAGCTCGAGGAGGCGTTCGGCTGGGCCAAAGAAAAAAATCTGCCTTTTTATTTTTTAGGCGGAGGCAGCAATATACTCATAAGCGACAAGGGTCTTCGCGGCCTTACCATAAAGCTTGGCAATAAAACGATCGACGTTCGCGGAGAGCGGCTTTATTGCGGGGCGGGGGTGAGCCTGGCTCAGGCGGCGCAAGCGGCCACCGGCCATAAATTTTCCGGATTGGAATGGGCCTACGGCATTCCCCGGGCGACCGTGGGCGGCGCAATCCGCGGAAACGCCGAGGCTTTCGGTACCAATATGTCGGATCTGACCGAAACGGTGGAGGTTTACAACGCTAAGAAAAAACGATTCGAACTGTACAGCAAAAAAGATTGCAAATTCGAATACCGGGGGAGTATATTCAAAAAGAACGGCCATCTTCTGATCTGGCAGGGGACGTTGAAACTTTTTGCCGCGGACGGAGTAGATATCGATAAAAAAGTTGAGAAAGTTTTAGGATTTAGGAACGCCAAACAGCCCAAGCTCCCCAGTGCCGGCTGCATTTTTAAGAACGTATCCGCCGATCATCTTAAAGAAAGCAATCCTGAATTATATTCCCGGGCAGACCGGGCGATAAGCCCCAGGGGAGAAGTAAGCGCCGGCTGGCTCATTGATTCAGCGGGCCTTAAGGGAAAGACGATCGGCGGGGCGAAGATCAGCCTTGAGCACGCTAATTTCATTATTAACATCGGCAAAGCCACCGCCGAAGATATTATAACTCTTATTAGCTACACCAAACAGCAGGTTCGGGATAAATTCCGGATACAGCTTTCGGAGGAGATCGGGTATCTGGGTTTCGAATAGGTCTTTGGACAAGTCTCTTTTTAAATTTAAGATTATTTTTTCACATATCCGTATTAAAAAAAGATTAGAAAAACCCGTTTTTTGTCAAAAAGGGTTTTTTTATTTTTTTGGCTGATATTAAATATATTATTATGTTTATTTAATTGTTTTTTGTCAATAAAATAATATAACCGATCACATACTTGACTAATATAAAAATTCGTGCTATATTAGTAGCAACAAAATAAATTTATAAAAAAAGCATAATAATTTCATGACAAATCACGTGAATTAAATGCGTAACAAGCCGGCCCATGTCTTGAACGCGCGTATAAAAATATGGATAATATCTCAATTCTTGATCAAATCATCAACAACCAGAAAGCCGAAGAAGTGGCCAATCTGGATGCTGTCATGATCATCAACAATTTATTCGGTGAATTATCCGACCGGGAACGCGACGTATTAATAAGAAGGCATGGATTGCACGGGGACACGAAAGAAACGCTTGAAAGCATCGGCAGTGCTCACAATTTAACGAGGGAGAGGATCAGGCAAATAGAAACCTCGAGCGTTAAAAAACTGCAATCGCTCGACAATCTCGACGAATACGTCAGCGGTCTTAAAAAGGTTATCTACCAGCTCATGGAAGAACACGGCGGTTTGATGGAGAAGGAATACTTGCTTGAACTATTAGTTTCTTTTTCCGCCAGCAATATCAACACCGAGGATGAAAACCGTGATAAACACAAGAATTACCTGAATTTTTTGATCACGAAATTGCTGCATCAGGAATTTGAAGAAGTAAACAACCTGAAGCATTTTAAGGAATCTTATAAATTAAAGCACCAGACCCTGGACCACATGGAGGAATTGGCCGAAGAATTGCTTAACACTATTAAAGAGGTCAAAAAGATACATACCACGGAAAACATCATCAAGCTCATAACGGAACTAGGGTCTTATGATAAGCACAAGGAAAAGCTTAACAGGGAAAACACCATCGATATTTCCCATGTTTTAGGCTCAGAGCATTTTACGGAAGCGGCCGATCTGGTCAATGATAATAAGCCTCTCTATTCGTTGTTAAAAGCTTTTAGAAGGATAGAACAGAATAATTTCGGCCACTGGGGGATAAACAATTGGCGGGAAATCAAACCCAAGACCATTAACGATAAGATCTATCTGGTCTTAAAACACTCGGGCAAGCCGATGCATTTTTCAAAAATCGCCGATCGGATCAATGAGGTTAATTTCGACAATAAGATCGCTAACGCGGCCACGGTGCATAACGAACTTATCCTGGACAGCAAGTATGTTCTAGTCGGCAGAGGATTATACGGCCTTAAGGATTGGGGTTATAAAAGCGGCAACGTTTTGGATGTTATCGAAGAAATACTGGAAGAAGCAGGAGGCCCGTTAACCCGGGATGAACTGATCGACCGCGTGCTAAAAAGGCGTCTGGTCAAAAAGGCCACTATCATACTGGCCCTGATGAACAAGGATAAATTCAGCAAAATCGACGGCCGGTATTTTGTCAGCAAGAAGGAAAATATGTAAATATCGAATTGATATAAAAGAGCGATACGACCCCTAAGCGGGTCGTATTGTTTTTTGTGTCAGGAATATGGTATAATATTAATCAGGTAATATTATGATTTCTCTCGATTTATCTCCAATTTACGATTTTTTGAGCTTACCGGCCGACGTATTCCTCCTAAGGCTCATTATTCTTTTCGGATGGATACCGATATGCGTCATCATCCTCTTTAGCATAAAAGAGATTTGGATGCACTATATAAATATTAAGTGGGGATCCGAACAGAAGTTTACCCTGCTGGCGATAGATATACCAAGAGGCAACGCGCAGTCGCCCAAAGCCGTGGAAAATATTTTTACTTATCTGGCCGGCGCCCAGCAAAGCCTCAATCTTATAGAAAAATATTGGATCGGGAAATTTCAGCTTTCGTTCAGTCTGGAAATTGTCGGTATTGACGGTTATACACAATTTTTGATATATACACCTGTGATCTTTCGGGACCTGGTCGAATCCGCCATTTATTCGCAATATCCCGATGCTGAGATCACGGAAGTCAACGATTATACCCAGGAAGCGCCCAAAAGGTTTCCGGATGAAGAATACGATATTTGGGGGGCGGAGTTCGTCCAGGTCAAAAGTCCGGCCTATCCGATAAAATTATACGAAGAATTTATCCATTTATTCGGCGAGCCCGAGGAGCAGTTCAAGGACCCGATGGCTTCGTTAATGGATCTTTATTCAAGCCTTAAGCCTGGAGAGCAAATTTGGTTCCAGATAATAATCACCCCGATAGATTTTTCCTGGACCGCGATGTCCGACGGAGAGGTCGGAAAAATATTGGGTGAAAAAAAGAAGGCGGACGGGCTCATCGATAAAACCATAAAGCTACTGACCGATTCTCTCTGGTCAATGGGTGAAATAATATATAAAACCGGAGCGACGGAGGTCAAGAAGAAGGAGGACGAATCCTTGAAAATGTTCAATCTTAAACCGAAAGAAAGAAAACAGATAGAATCCATCCAGCTTAAATCCGCCAAAGTGGGGTTCGGCTCTAAAATAAGGTTTATTTATTTAAGCAAGAAAGAGATCATGAACAAGCCAAAGGCCTTAAACGGCTTTGTCGGCTATATGAAGCAATTCGCCGCCCTGGATCTTAATAATTTAAAACCGGACACGAAAGTAACCGGCACCTCCGCCCAATATTTTTTTACCGGCTTGAGGCTTAAATGGAAGAAAAACAAGATCATGAGCTATTACGTCAGCCGCGACGGGTTTTCCGGTAAAAGCCCCGGCATTTTAAATATCGAGGAATTGGCGACTATTTGGCACTTTCCGGTTGAAGCGGTCGTAAAGGCGCCGCTAATCCAGAAAACTCCGGGCCGCAAAGCCGAACCGCCCATGTCCTTACCGCTTGTTGAGGAGGGGACAAGCAATGAAGAGATATTCAGCCGTCCCGCCAAAGCGCGGGGGGTAAGGCCGCGGCCGGATCCGTTTACGCAGGATGAAACGGGGGAGGCGGACAGAAAATTCAAAACCCCCGAATACGGCCGCCGCGATAACGGCCCGGCCGATGATATTTTCCGTGAGCCGGAAGAAAAGCCGGTTAAAAAGGAACCGCCCAACGTAAAAGGCGCGCCGCCGGAAAATTTACCCGTCAGTTAGGGCCCCGAACATGCGTTTTTTAGAATAATTTAATTTTTGCGTGATATAAAGGTAAAGCCTGATACTTTAAATTCAATCCAAAAATATGTCCGATAACGAAGTAACAATTTTCGCCGAAACCACTTTTAGGAACAAACGCCAGAAATTCGGCATAAAAAAAGATGACCGCCGCCGCCATATGTACCTGATCGGCAAAACCGGTATGGGTAAATCCACTATCCTGGAGAATATGATCGTGGAAGATATCAGGGCGGGCAGGGGAGTGGCCGTGGTCGACCCACACGGCGATCTGGCGGAAAAAGTGATCCAGTACATACCGAATAATCGTATCAATGACGTTATTTATTTTAATCCGTCGGATTTTGATTATCCAATCGCTTTTAACGTCGTCGAGCACGTCGAACCGCAGTTCCGGCATTTGGTGGCCTCCGGCCTTATCGGGGTCTTTAAGAAATTGTGGGCCGATTCCTGGGGTCCCAGGCTAGAGTATATTCTTCGTAATACTATTTTGGCCATTTTGGATTATCCGGGCTCGACCCTGTTGGCCGTTATCCGGATGCTATCGGACAAGAAATTCCGCAAGAAAGTCATCGAAAAGATCCAGGATCCGGTCGTTAAATCGTTTTGGGTTAACGAATTCGCCGGTTATGCCGATAAATTCGCTTCGGAAGCGGTTTCGCCTATCCAAAACAAGGTCGGCCAATTCCTCTCCACCTCGCTTATAAGAAATATTATCGGTCAGGTAAAATCGACCATAGACATGCGCAAGATCATGGACGAAGGCAAGATATTGATACTTAACCTTTCTAAGGGGCGGATCGGGGAAGACAGCTCTTCTTTGCTCGGCTCGATGATGATCACTAAGATCCAGCTGGCCGCCATGAGCCGGGTGGATATCCCGGAAAACGAGAGACGCGATTTTTACCTTTACATCGACGAGTTCCAGAATTTTACGACGGAAAGTTTCGCCAATATACTCTCCGAAGCCCGGAAATACCGCCTTAACCTTATTATGGCCCACCAATACATCGAACAATTGGGCGAAATCGTCAAACCGGCCGTTTTCGGCAATGTCGGCACCCTGATCGTGCACCGGGTGGGCGCGGCTGATGCCGAAGAGCTCGTACAGGAGTTTGCGCCGGTTTTTACCGAAGAGGATATAGTTAATTTGCCTAAATACGAAATATACCTTAAATTGATGATCGACGGGATCGCGTCCGAGCCGTTTTCCGCCCGCGGACTGGCGCCGTTATCCAAAGAAGAGCTTGAGGGCAATCTGGAAAAGGTGATAAGCGTCAGCCGGGAAAGATACGCCCGGGAAAGAGCGGCTGTGGAGGAGAAGATCGCACGCTGGCACAGCAACGACGAAGATGAAGAGCGGGAAGAGGGTGGCAGCGGAAGGAATATCGCGAACAGCGCTCCGGCGGCGCAATTTCACGCTAAAAATGAAAGAGCGGAAGACGACGACGTTTATAAATTCACCACCGTTTGTTCGCGCTGCGGCCGAGAAACAAAAACTTCGTTTAAGCCCGACGGCATCCGTCCGGTTTACTGCAAGGACTGCTTATCTTTGGCGCGGGAAGAAAAAAAACGGGAAATAGAAGACAGGAAAAAGGCCAAAGAAGAGGAATTGAGCAGATTGGAAACCGTATCCGTTCCCGCTCCCGCTCCCGCACACTCCGATCCTAGTGAACGAAGCGGCCCGAAAGCGCCTTTTGTCCGTAATGAACCGATACGCCCCTCCCCGCTTCCGCCGCCGCGGGTGAATAACCAGAAATCGGAAGAAAACGGCTTGTCGTTACGCGAGGTTTTAAAAATAGAGCCGGTAAAGTTCAGCCAGGCCGCAAAGGAAGCCGGACGCGCGCCCGTGAATTTCAGCCCCGCGCGGAAAACCGTTCTTCCCGCCCGGCCCGAAACGAATAACCGCCAAGAGCATCAGCCGCAACCTCGGTACGCGGCGAATTATAGGGGCTACGGACAAAGACCTTACGTTAACCGCGAAGAACCCAGGCGGGATAACCGAGCGGCCGGCTATAATCAGGGACCGAGGCCGAACAATTTCGAACCTAAGCGGGAAAATTTCGGCCCGATAGATCGGAATAACCGCGCCGAGAACAACCGGAAAGCGCCCGATAGTAATGGAGAGGGAGAGCTTAAGGAGGGGGAGAACATCGAAATGTAAATTATAGCTTTTAGATATCAGATCATCGCGGAATAGGGAGTTCCGGAGGATTTTTTTATTTATGCAAAATTTATATTCCATAAGCACGTTTCCGGTTTTTTATATATTTTGGAATTTATTTCTGCTTATAGTCCCTTTTTTGGCGTATTTGGCAATGCGTCGGTTCTGGGAAAAGAACGGATATGGCAAGATTCACCAAAAGGTCATAGCCGGAATATTGTTTTTAATCTGGCTTTTGTTCATGCCGAATACCGCATACGTGATCACGGACATTAAACACCTGTTTTCCGGATGCGGATTGAATTTTTACCAGATCTGTCCGGAAAGCGTATGGACGATTTTTTTTCTTTTCACTTACGCCTGTTTCGGCTGGGTAGCTTTCGTTTTATTCCTTGGCGGTATGAAGGATCTTATAGAAAGGTCCGTGGGCAAGAAAACCGCCGCAGTTTTTGTTTTCGCTGTTATACCGCTGCTGTCTTTAGGTATTCTTCTTGGTCTGATCGACCGTTGGAACAGCTGGAATTTTTTTGTAAGTCCCGGAAGAATATTGTCCCATGTCTTGATTTACGTAACGGATCTGAACCGTTTCCTTAATTTGTTCTTAACCGCGGTTTTTTTGTATATTTTGTACTTCGGGGGAAATTATCTCTTTGGCGGTAAGAACAAGCTTTAGGCTCATAATACTTACTTCTATCTATGGATTATTTAAAAATCGGCCAAGCCGGCGAACTTAAGGGGAGGGACAGGAAGATATACCGGGCTTTCGAGATGTTACCGGGAATTTTGTCGTGGACAACGCTTATCGGTTTGACCGTTTTATCATATTTTCAGCCGGTATTCGTGGCCTTTTTTATTATTGCCTTTGACGTCTATTGGCTCCTCTTGGTGCTTTTTCTGGGCATTCATCTTCTGGTTTCTTATTACCGCATGAAGAACGGATTATCCGCCGACTGGCGTTCGCTTTGCGAGAATCTGCCGGTACGCGCTATCAGAATAAAAGATGGGTCGGGGCAAACCGTGGAAAAAGAAATGATCTGGACGGATATTCTGCACCTGGTGATCTTTCCCTTCAGCTTCGAGGACTATGAAGTGATAAGCCAAAGCCTAAAAGCCATTACGGCCTGCGGCTACCCTTTAAATAAGATCATTCTGGTATTAGGCGCGGAGGAACGGGCCGGAGCGGACGGGCTCGAACGGGCCGAGAGGGCCAGAAAGGAATTCGGCCCGCTTTTCCGCAATTTCCTTGTGACCGTGCATCCGGACGGCCGAGAGGGCGAGATCAAAGGCAAGGGACCGAATCAGGCCTGGGCCGCGAAAGAAGCTAAAGCCAGAATAATCGATCCGGAGGGGATCGATCAGGACAAGATATTGGTCAGCGTTTTTGATATCGATACCGTGATCTATAAGGATTATTTTTACTGCCTGACGCACAGATTCCTGACCGCCGAGGAACCGCATCGGTCAAGCTACCAGCCGATACCGGTCTATCATAATAATCTTTGGCAAGCTCCTTTCTTCGCGCGGGTGGCGGCTTCCTCGAATACTTTCTGGCAGATGATGCAGCAGATCCGGCAGGAAAAACTGGCGACCTACTCATCGCACGCCATGACCTGGCGGACGCTTAACGATATCGGTTTCTGGTCGACTTCGATGGTCAGCGAGGATTCCAGGATCTTTTGGCACAGTTTTTGCTACTATAACGGCGATTATCGGGTAGTACCCCTGCATTATCCGGTATCGATGGATGTTTGCATGGATGAAACCATGTTCGAGAGCGCCCGGAATCTATATAAGCAGCAGCGCCGCTGGGGGTGGGGAGTGGAGAACGTGCCGTATCTCCTTTTTAACGCCCTGAAAAACTGGGAAAAAATACCGAAAGGCAAGTTTTTAAGCCGGATCTTCGTGCAGGTTTACGGTTTCCATTCCTGGGCCACCAACGCGCTTATCATCGGTGTGATCGGCTGGCTGCCCATGCTTTTGGGAGGGGATCGCTTTAACGCGACCGTGCTTTCTACCAACCTGCCGGTAGTCACAAGAACGCTTATGATGATCGCCATGTCCGGTTTGATACTTTCGGCGATCATTTCCACATTGCTTCTGCCTCCGCGGCCAAAGAATTACGGGGCGGTCAGGAACGCGGTCATGGTCCTGCAGTGGCTGATCCTTCCGATAAGCATTATCATATTCGGCGCAATCCCGGGACTGGACGCGCAAACGCGGCTCATGTTCGGGAAATACCTGGGTTTTTGGGTAACGCCGAAGAGACGATAGCTCCCTCTAGCCGCGATATTCGGTCGCTTCGCTCCTTGATATTCGCTCTCCGCCCCGGGCGGATCGCTGAAATTTAGCTCCTTCCCTTCGGCGCGGCCTTAAGGGTCGGAGCGATATAAGATATTAATAAAATTAGAGGTATCGGCTAAAAGCCGGTTTTTTTGTGATTTTTTTGTTTTATTTTAGCTTAAATTAAATAAACTGTTTTACTGTTGACAAAAATATACAAATATGCTATGATTATATATTGTACTTTACAATGGTATTCCGTTGTCTGACCTGGATTCTTGTAAATTCGGCTTATGTAAACAGTAAAAAGAAGTAATAAGTTTATAAGGCATGCATATGTTTAAAGATTTGCGAGAAATGAATTACGAGAATTCGGGCGAGGCAACGGGATCTACATACATAACATAAAATAATTTTTGAAGGGAGAGCGTCATGAAAAAAGAGGATCTGGCAGGAAAAACGGTTGAGGCCTTGCGAAAAATCGCAAAGGGGAAGATTTCTGGTTTCGGAAAAATGAGAAAGGAGAAGCTGGTGGACGCTTTGGCAGCGCATTTTGCTATGACCAAGGCTATTTCCGGCACCACCCTCCCTCTCATCCCCGAACCAACAATGACCACGGCTCGGATCATCACTAAGCCGGAAGCGCCAGTCGCGCCGCCGGCACCGAAGCCCGCTCCCACCACTCCCTGGAATGATCTGC
>MFGB01000005.1:43992-154961 GCA_001780275.1 Candidatus Falkowbacteria bacterium RIFOXYA2_FULL_47_19
GTACCGTGCGGGAAAACCCCGGACGGGAACGGGGCGATCTGGTCGAGATCCTGCGCTACGTTCCCGGAGTTCAGGGGCGGCCCCCCGAACTCGAAAAGGCCGTAGCTACGGCCCTGTCCTACGAGCGCGCTTTGGAGGCGGTCCGAAATCGGATCGGAAACAACCTCCTGTCGAATAATATTGAGCAGGAGGCGGCTGAAATCTCGAAAAGCGTCTTTTGCTCCCCGGCCCAGGCAAAACTGGCGATCTACGAGGTACAGAACGAGAAAGAAGAGAGCAGGAAGGCTAAGGCCGAGATTTTCGATAATCTGCTGAAGCTGGCCCAAAAGCACGTTACAGCCAGAATGGCCGGGAATTTCAACTCGGACATCAAGGATGACGTGTATAAGGCCACCCAGCAGATCGTCGCGGAAGCCTACGGCCGGAAGCGACTCGAAAATGACGAATTCCGCGCCCTCATGGCCGCGGTCAGGCAGGTTCTGGCTGAAGTCAGGGGGAAGCTCGCGGCCGATCGCGAACAGGCGGCCAAAGACAAGGTCACCCGTGAAGCCGAAGAAAAGGCCAAAGCCGCCGTCCGGGAGAAATCCAGGAATGAGCGTCTCGCTCTGATCAAGGACCGGATGTTCTTCGTCCGGCCCATCGGCAGCACCATGAACGGCTTCCCGGTTTTCCCGGTCGCGGATCGAGACGAAGCCGGGATGGTTTTCTCCGATCAGGAGAAGAGCCACGGCAAGGACCGGGTAACGGTCATGATCGGTAACGAATACTACACCATCACCCGAGCCACGAAGGGTGGTCGACTGGATTTCGCGCCCACTTCCAACCTGGAGGTGGCCACCCGAAAACCCGCCCCGGCCCGCAATGCCACCGACGCCACCCCCGCGCCCGCCCCGGCAGTCACTCTGCCGCAGCTCCAGACCCCGATGTGGGTCACGGCCGCCGACCAGAAGGTCGGCACCATCCGCGCCCATGTTCTCATGGGAGTGAATGGCACCGATGCGACTACGCTCTTCAATGGCCTCGCCGGCAAGATCAAAGCCGGGGAATATCTGGCCTGCATCAACGGCAATAAGGTCTCCATGCTTTATCGCATGGAAACCAAGGCCTTAGCCGCCATCGGCAACGGCCGCCAGGCGACCCGCGAAGAAAGGCGGGAAGCCAAGAAGGCCGCCTAGTAGTAGAGACCTTGCATGCAAGGTCCCTACCGACAATAACAACTAACCCGCCCCGGCAACAAAAACCGGGGCGTTTTTTTATTTGCCTTTATTCTGACCCGGTAGAGACGCGATTAATCGCGTCTCTACCAGAATTTACGTTATTTAACCTTACATTAAACAAAAAATACTCATTAAAAATATATTAAAAATTCCTTGACAGTTACTATGAAATATGTTATGATGTAGGATAAACCATTTCCCTACATTTTGTATCCATGTTTTACTTCGGTAAATTTTATTGAAGTAAAACATGGATGCAAACTATCCATTTTTAATAAAAAGAATATCCGCCAAAGCCAGCTTCGCTGACGGCGGATGCCTCGCTCACACGCGAGGCAAAACAAAAACCGCAAAAAATTAGGGAGAAAAAAGTGGAAAAACAAAAAGAAACAAAAACGGCACAAAAAAAAGAAGCACCGCGGCAATCTTGTCTTGATTGCCCCCTCACGAAGAACTCCAAAGGGGAATGCAATCCGACCTATTGCCCCAACATCCATCGGTAAGATCTTTACAATCAAACACCCACAACAACGATTTTTTAAAAAGAAAGGAAGTGTCTTATGACACGAACTGAATCAGCTGAAAAAAGACTGGCGGAACTGTCCACTATGACCCAGGAGCAGCTGGCCGCGCTTTGCGCCAGCCAAGAGTGTGTCACAGATGTGACCACTCTAAATGAAAAAAACCTTATCCTCCACATCATGGGAGGAGAGGGTTATGACGTTGAGATCTTTGATGGGGATGTCGTCATCGTTGAATACGAAGACGACGAGCCGGTCGTTACCGATACCGCCCCGGCCGTCAACCCCGCACTCCCTGAAATTACCACGACCATCAATCCCGCGCCTGCCGAAACCAAGTCCCCGGCGAAACCCGCCCCCAAGCCCAAGCTTTGGGTGGACGAAAAGGCCTTGGCAGACCCCAAGCTTTGCCCGCTCATCGTTGACGGCAAGGCCTGCGGCGCTGAAAAATTGGCGAAGCACGATCTGTGTTCCGCCTGCCACAAAGCCCATGGCTGGTACGGCCGTAAAAAGGTCGCCGAAGCCAAGGATCGGGTGGCCAATCGGATCCCCACGGAACGGTTCGACTCCATTGTCGATACCGCCCAACCCTTGGTACGACACGATGACGGTGACGAGGATCTAGCCGCTTTGGCCCGGGTCATCGCCAAGAAGCCGGCGGATCGACCCGAAACTTCCTGGCCGGACTTTTCGGACGTGGCCATGAGCGTCATTATGGCCGCCGCTCGGAAAGCCAGATACAACGTTGCGAAAAAGGCGGAAGTGAACGGCGAACGGTGGCAATGGACGTTGGACCAGATCCGTTCCATCCAGCCCGAAGGCCCGCTTGATCCCGGAGGCTTCAAATTGACCCATAAAACGGGTCCGATCACCCCGGCCATGATCCAGAGAGCCTGCCAGGTTATCTGGAGCGGGGACGAGGGGCTCAGGATCGAACCCCGCTGGAAGGAATGGGCCAAGGGAGCCGGCGAACTTTGCCGGCAGGAAGTATGCAAAACCTGGCCCGAAGAGGACGATCCCACCGGCCGTTCGATCGAAACGGATTTCTTCTCGGAAGATGAGATCCGGCGCCGCGGCCTCGCCTATCAGGGCAAGCTTGTCACTCCCCGGATGATGGAGATCGCCTGCAAAAACGAGCGGTGGCGGCGCAAAGAAGCCGCTAAGCTCGCGCAGGAAAAGAAGTTTTTGGAACGCGCCAAAACCGCCAAAACCGGCGGCAACGGCAACGGTCAAAAACGCCGTGACAACGGCGGCCGTGACCGGTCTTACAAAGGCAAGGGCGGTTCGCATTACAGCCCCCCCCTGAAAAACGGGATCAGGGGACTGGAGAACCTTCCCAACTAGCCAAGAACCTTAACCCCGTTCCCGGGAATCTGCAAAAGCAGATTTCTCGGGAACGGGTTTTTGTTTTTTGGATCTCTTTGTGTTATAATAATATTTAGCTTATAGCTTATAGGTTTTAGCTTATAGAGGGCGAAACGGTTTGTGTTTTAGTAAGATCATTAATTATCAACCTAAAAGCTATAAGCTAATAGCTATAACCTAAAAGCAATAAGCTAAGCTAAAAATGATCACCTGCCATCACCTTAAAATAAAAACCTGCCTGAACGAACTTAAGACGGAAGCTACCGGCTTAACATGGGAGGAGGCGGAAAAACGGCTAAATAAATACGGTTTTAACGAATTGGCCAAGGAAATGCCGGTCAGCCGTTTTAATGTATTTATCTCTCAATTCAAAAATCCTTTAGCCTATGTTCTGGTGATTGCCGGAACCCTATCCGTGGTTTTGGGCAGTTATATAGACTCAGCGGTCATATTCGGAGCCGTGATCTTAAATTCGATCATCGGCTTTATTCAGGAGAATAAAGCCAATCAGGCCATCGCGAAGTTGAAGAATCTGGTCGAGCACAAGGCCGTGGTATTGCGGGACGGACGCGATATAACGATAAACAGCCGGCGTGTGACGATAGGCGATATCGTGCTCATAAAGGCCGGCAATAAGATACCGGCGGACGCGCGCCTGATCGAAGCGATAGACCTTAAGGTCAACGAAGCCTCTTTGACCGGAGAATCCCTGCCATCGTCGAAAAGGACCGAGGTAATACCCGAAGGAGCGGCTTTAGCCGACCGGGAAAATATGATTTATGCCGGCACTTTAGCCGTAGAGGGTCTGGGGAAGGCGGTTGTTACCGGCGTAGGAACGTCCACTGAGATCGGTAAGATCGCCGAACTGGTGGCGGCCACCGGAGAAGGAAAAACCCCTTTGCAGCTTCGCCTGGATAAATTCAGCCGGTTTTTAGGATTGATTTTCGGGGTTATTTGCGTTTTAGTGGTAATAATCGGACTCCTCCAAAAACGGGGATTTCTCGAGATGGTCGAGACCGGCGTGGCGATCGGCGTAGCCTCGATTCCGGAAGGACTGACCATGTCCGTTACTTTCATATTGGCCCTGGGCATGCAGCGGATACTGAAAAAAAGGGCATTGACCAGAAAGCTTATCGCCGCAGAAACCTTAGGTTCGACCACGGTCATCTGCACGGATAAAACCGGCACCCTGACCGAAGGCAATATGCATGTGGCGCATATCGTTATCGGGGAAAAAGAATTCGAAATGGACAATCCTGGTACGCGCCAGGAGACCCAGGAAGCGAAAACCGTCAGTCTTGCCCTGCAGACGGCCATGATGTGCAACGATTCGATAATCGAGAACCCCGACGATGAGCTGGCCAGCTGGCGTTTTATCGGCACACCGACCGAGAACGCCCTTCTTTCCGCCGCCATCCAGTCGGGACTTCGCCGGGAAGAGCTTTTAAAGATAGAGCCCCAGGTAGATGAATTGCCTTTTAGCAGCGAAAAAAAATTCATGTTAAGCCTGCACCGGATAGAAGACGGCGAATATATACTTTACGAAAAAGGAGCGCCGGAAAAATTATTGGACAAGTCCGTCAAATATCATCACCACGGCGGCGTCCGTCCTTTGGATAAAGCCGCCAGGGAAAACCTCGACCGGACCTACCAGGGACTGACCAGCCGCGGCCTAAGGGTTGTCGGATTGGCTGTCAGGGAATTTAAAGAAGAAGCGGAATTAAAAGCGGGCGGTATCGATTGGGGAGAAATTGACCGTGATCTGACCTTTATCGGTTTTATCGCCATAAAGGATCCTCTCCGGAAGGAGGCCAAAGAAACGATAAAACTTTGTATCCGGGCGGGAATAAGACCCGTGATAATTACCGGCGACCATAAGCTTACCGCCAAGGCCATAGCCCAGGAAGTCGGGCTTAAAGCTAAAGAAGAAAACGTCGTTACCGGCGAGGAATTAGACAAGTTAAGCGACGAAAAATTCGGAAAATTAATAAAAAAGATCGATGTTTACGCCCGGGTAAGCCCGCACCATAAGCTTAGGATCGTAACCGCCCTGCAGGCGAAAGGGGAGGTGGTGGCCATGACCGGAGACGGAATTAACGATTCTCCGGCCTTGAAGGCGGCTGATATCGGCATTTCTCTGGGCACGGGCACGGATATCGCCAAGGAAACTTCCGATATTGTCCTTTTGGATAATAATTTTAAAACGATCGTAGCCGCCGTGGAACAAGGCCGGGTAATCTTTGAAAATATCAGGAAAGTCATAACCTATCTTATTTCCGACAGCTTTTCCGAGGTAACGGTCATTATCGGCACGATTCTCGCTGCGGCGATTTTAAATCGCGATATTCCCTTAGCCCTTCTGCCCACGCAAATATTGTGGATAAATATAGTTAACGACAGTCTGCCGCATTTTTCACTGGCTTTCGAAAAGGGGGATGAGCTGATAATGCGGGAAAAGCCCATAAAAAAGCAAGAGCCAGTAATGAACGATATAATGAAAATAATAATTTTCGGAGCGGGACCGATCCGGGCGATCATAATATTTTCTGTTTTTCTCATGATGTTTTTTATAATGCCTTTGGGTGAAATCGATTATATGCGCACCGTAATTTTCGCCATCCTCGGAATAAGCAGTCTCGTGTCTATATTCAGTCTGCGCGATCTTAAGAATCCGGTCTGGAAGACAAATCCTTTTTCAAATTCGTATCTATTGGGATCGGTCGCTCTAAGCGCGGCCCTGCTGCTTTTAGGAATATACTGGGGCCCCCTGCAGATGGTTTTAGGCACCGCTCCCCTGAAAGTCGGCGGATGGTATATAGTTATCGTGATAAGCTTATTAACGATGCTCATCATAGAAATGGCCAAATTCAGCTTTGTGCCCGATAAAAAATGGCGTAAAATAAATGATTGATCCTGAACATGATCAAAGATAAAAAAAATTTTTTAAGATCCGTATTTTCAAGCCAGATAACATTGACCGTTGTCGGTTTTCTTATTGTTATCGGCATTAGCATACCGTTGGCGAAAAACGTCAGCAAACAATACAGGATCGGAAAGGAAATAAAAGAACTGGAAAAGGAGATTTCCTATCTTGAAAACAGTAATTCGGAATTGCAGCGATTAGTGAAATATCTGGAATCGGACCAGTTCGCCCTGGAACAGGCAAGATCGAACCTGAATTATAAGCAGCCGGGAGAAGAGGTTGTGGTCATAAAAAATGACGATAGCCGTGATGGCGAAAAGCCGGCGGATACAGCGGCCGGCGGAACGAAAAGCGGAGTGATCGAAGCGAAAAGCAACCCCGGGAAATGGTGGTATTATTTTTTTAATTAGACAAAAAAAGAATAATTATGTCCAATAAGCAGATCGATGGGATAACTAAATTAAGCCGGGAAGAAATGGAGAAATCCAGAAAGATAGTTTTGGATTTTGTTGAAGAGGAAATGAGATCGAAAAAAGAAGCCGTCCCAGCGTCGGCAAAAGAGAAAAACAAGCTTGTAGACGGGCTTTTTAACAGTGTTTCCAGGGTAAAAAGCAAAGAAACGCCTAAGCCGGCCGTTTCAGAGCGCAAAGAAGCGCCCGCGGAAGAAACGAAAAAACCGATATCTTCATCCAGGCGGTTCATGGATATCGCTAAAGCGCCGGCGGCAAAAAAGCCGGAGATCCACCGGGAATCAAAAGCGGAGATCGAGAAAAGGAATCAGTTGAAGAAAATCTGGAAAAATGAAATGTCGGAAGTTTTAGGGCAAGAGAGTGAAGTTGCCCCGGCTATAGCGGATGAGGCGGCGCGGACAAAGGAAATGATCGAAAAAGAAAAGAAGGAAAAGGCGGAGAGGGAAAGAAGAGAGAAAGAAGAGTTAAAGCGAAACCAAAGAGAAAAAGAGGAGGAGGAGGACAGGGCCAGACGGGCAAAGAAAGCGGCCGCTCAGAGGGCGCGTGAAGAAGAGGAAAAGAGAAAACAAAAGGCAGGCGAAGAAGAGGAAAAGAGAAGGCGAAATAAGCGCGCTGAAGCGAAAAGGGACAGGCGGGAAAAAATAATGCGCCTCAGGAAAATCCTGTCCGGATACGGCCGCTATCTTTTAAGATCACTCTTCTTGGCGGGTAAAACCGCTTTGTATCGGTTTCTGCTTATTTTCCTGGTTTTTATTTTCCTCTATTCCGTTTTCGCCATCATGCTTTTAAAATTCGGGGCGGATAACGCGTTTACCAGATATATCGCCGGTTATGTGCCGGTTCCGGCTTTGGTCGCCAACGGTGATGTCATAGAATATTATAAATACGTCGATATCAAGAATAGTTTGAAAGACAAGGCGGCGGATCAGAAAAAACTTGACGAGATAACCAGGCTGGCGGTAATAAAAGAGATCATAGTGGGCAATCTCATGCGGGAGTACGGCATCGCCGGGACCGACAATTTGACGGACAGGATAAACGGGAGCATTGTTTTCGACAGCAGCAAGAATATGGTGGCCCTTAACCGCGTAATGAAGATAAAAAAACTTATAGATTCAGGAGAGGATTTTATCCGTACCGCCACGCGTTACGGCGATGACCTGGGGCCGTTAACCATCGACGCAAACAACCGGTATGATCATGATTATTACGACAAGCTGGCCGGCCTGGAAACGAACGAGACGAGCGAGATCATTGTTGATAAGGATGGTTACTACATATTCCATGTTTTCGGGAAAACGGCGGAGAAAACAGACTTAAGCTATGTAGTTGTCCGTCCCGTATTATTCGAAGAATATGTGGAAGAGACTGTCATGAGCTATCATGTTTGGAGTCTGGTGGACTGAAACGGTGCATAAGATTTATCCTCATTTAAAAAAGAATGCCATAAGACATTCTTTTTTTATAAGCATATACGACTGAGCCGGAGACGAGACTTGAACTCGTGACCTCTGCTTTACGAAAGCATTGCTCTACCAACTGAGCTACTCCGGCCTTGATTTACATTTGACCTTTGACATTTAACCTTTAACATCTGATACTTAATGATTTAGCTTAAGTTTCACGTCAAATGTCAGGTGTCAAATGTATAGTAATAATGAGCGGGTAACGGGAATCGAACCCGTCTCTTCAGCTTGGGAAGCTAACATAATAGCCACTATACGATACCCGCCTACGCCCTGCTTCGCAGAGCTTCGGCGGGCAGGCCCGCTTTTTCTCCGCTATGTTAATATCTTTAATAATAGTAATAATCAGAAAAAAATGCAAGTTTATTTTAAGCCCTTATCTTAAAATCGGATTTGTGTTATAATATTTCTATTGGTTTATGAATATTAAGCTTCATTTTTAATGTTAAAAATAGGTAAAAAATCGATTAAAACAGTGATAGCTTCCGTTCTGGCGGTTTTTTGTTTGTCCGGACCTTTTATGGCGCGTTCCGATGACCGATCGAACGAATATTATTCGATTCGGCTTGATAAGCCGACGATCGCCAAGGGTTATACCGTGGCCGGATTCGGCGCTGAAATCAAATTATCGCTCGTTCCGGGTATTTTAAGCGACGCGACGGGAGTCGAACTCATAAAACTCGACGAATCGCTTCCTATGCCCTGGCAGCTTGACCGTTTAAGCCCGGTTTACCAGTTCGAATTCAAGAACAAGGCCGCCTACGACAACCATAAACCTTTCTATATCCAGCTCTCTTACGGCGAAAAAAACGATGATTATAAGCAGGTATTTTTTTATGACAAGAATTTTTCCGCCTGGCGGCCTTTGCCCACGACCGATCATCCGGAGATCAAATCCGTCCGCTCGCTGATCCATCTACCTTTCGCCCGGATCGCGGTTTTTTCCTACCCCGGTGTCATGACCGTCGGACGGACCAGCTGGTATAAATATAAAGGCGGTAATTTCGCCGCTTCTCCGGATTTTCCGAAGAACTCCCGGCTTCGCGTTTTTAACGGCGACCGCAGCAAGTTCGTGGATGTAACCGTGAACGATTATGGTCCGGACCGCGGCCTTTTTCCGGACCGCGTGATCGATCTTGACCGGACGGCTTTCGCGAAGATAGCGCCTTTGGGCGCGGGAGTGGTCGATGTAACCGTCGAACCGCTTTATATTCCTCCCGACGGAGACGGGCGGATCCTGGGAATCCCGAAAAACGGTTCAGGGGAAAGTCCGTCCGTCGATTTGGGATCGGCGGTGGTCATGGACGAGTCAACCGGCCGTATCCTGTGGTCGAAGAACGCCGAAGCGGTCCGGCCGCTCGCCAGCTTGACCAAGCTTGTGGCGGTAAAAGTGTTTTTAGACACGAAGCCGACATTAAGCCGGGTAGTCGCGTACGACAAGCGCGACGAGGAATATAATTACGAATACTGCAAACCCTGGGAATCCGCCAAACTGAGCTTAAGCGCTGGAGAAACGCTTACGGTCGAGGATCTGCTCTACGCCTCCCTCGTCGGATCGGCCAATAATACGATCGAAACCCTGGTGCGCGCCAGCGGTCTTAAACGGGAAGATTTTATTTCGAAAATGAACGATTGGGTGGAAAGCCTGGGGGCCACATCCACGCGTTTTAAGGAACCGACCGGGCTTTCGCCCGAAAACGTGAGTTCCGCCCTGGATTATGCTATAATAACTAAAGAGGTGTTAGTAAACCCCATGATCCAAAAAGCGAGCACGATGCCGGAATACCGCTTTACGGCCATAAGTACGGGCAAGGCTTACCGCATTAAAAATACGGACAATCTCATCAGGACGAATAATTACGATATTACCGGATCAAAGACCGGTTATCTCGACGAAGCCGGTTATTGTCTTATGGTCCGCGTCGCCGGTTCCGACGGCCGGAACGTAATAGTCGTTACTATGGGGGCAGGGGACAGGGCTACGAGTTTTTACGAGACCGAGGAGTTGATCAAATATGGATTAAGAAGATCGGGAAGTTTATATTGATACAATGCTAATGCCTAGAGCATTATTCGCATGTCCCGCATTCGCAGGAGCGGGTCGGCGAAGCCGATAACATATGATTCGTTTTCAAAATGTTTACAAACTATATCCCAAGAACGTAGCGGCTTTGAATAACCTAAGCACGCATATACTGCCGGGAGAATTCGTTTCGATCGTCGGGCAGTCCGGAACCGGCAAGACCACTATGGTCAAAGCCCTGATCGGCGAAGAAAAGGTGGATAAAGGCCGGATCATCGTGGGCGGCTGGGATATAACCAATATCGGCCAGCGGGAAATTCCGGTTCTTCGGCGGCAGATCGGCGTGATATTCCAGGATTTTAAGCTTCTGCCCAAAAAGACGTTATTCGAAAACGTCGCTTTCGCCATGCAGGTTTGCGGCGGCCATCCGAAAAAGATAAAAAAGATCATTCCGCACGTCATGAAGATCGTGGGCCTTGAAACCAAAGCGGACCGTTATCCCCAGGAAGTGTCAGGCGGCGAACAGCAAAGGACGGCCATAGCCCGGGCATTGGTACATAGACCTAAAATACTTCTGGCCGACGAACCGACCGGAAATCTCGATTCTCTAAACGCCAACGAGATCATAGAGCTTTTGCTTCGCATCAATAAATTCGGCACCACGATAATTTTAGTTACCCACAACCGGGAAATAGTCAATCGCCTGAAAAGGCGGGTCATTACCCTCGAAAACGGTACGATCATAAGCGATCAATCCATAGGTAAATATGTTTTGTAATTAATTTATTTTTTTGATATGTTTCTATCCCTGGCGCGAATCATAAAATTCAGCATCGAAGATATTTACCGTAATATCTGGCTTTCCCTCGTGACGGTGATACTGCTTATCCTGGCACTTTTTTCCATCAACATGCTTTTGGTGGTTAAGGTGATCGGCCAGGCCGCCGTAGAGGCCGTCAAGGAAAAGATCGACATCAACCTATTCCTCAAAAACGAATCAAAAGAAGACGAGATCCTCGCGCTTAAAGGGGAGATTAGCGCGCTTAAAGAGGTTAAAAGCGTTACTTATATTTCCAAAGAGGAGGCGATGGCCAATTTTATCGACAAGCATAAGGATAATCCGGAAATTCTGCAGGCCCTGCGGGAATTAGGCAATAATCCGCTGGCGCCGATACTTGTGATAAAACCGGCCAACCTTGATATCCTTGATAACCTGATCAATCGCCTAAATACAATCTCTAATGATATCATCGAATCGCGCAATTTTACGAATTATAAGATGCTTTTAAACAAGATAAACGATATTACGAATAAAGTCAGCGACGCCGGCCTGGTTTTAAGCGCTATTTTCGTTCTTATTACCGTTCTGGTGGTCTTTAACTCTATCCGGGTCGCGATCTATACCCATCGGCGCGAGATCATGATCATGCGCCTGGTCGGGGCATCGCACTGGTTCATACAGATGCCGTATCTTTTATCGGGAGTTTTCTATACCCTGATCGGCGTTTTATCGATCATGGGTATTTTCTATCTTTTCCTGACCCTGCTTCAACCCTATTTGGAAGCGTTTTTCGTAGGCTACAACGTTAACCTGCTTGAGTATTTTTACGGCAATGTTTTTACTATTTTTGGAGTGCAATTCCTGGGAGTGGCCTTGATAAATATTCTGGCCAGCCTTTTGGCGGTCAGGAAATATTCGCGAGTATAAAGCTATCCGTCTTCTTTACATAAATAAATATCCATGCTAATATGCAAAAAGCCATTTATTTGGCTTTTATAATACATTCGGGGATCGTCTAATGGTAGGACTCCAGGTTTTGGTCCTGGCTATCGGGGTTCGAATCCCTGTCCCCGAGCCGCGAAAAATCAAACAAAAAAGCATTCATTTGAATGCTTTTTTGTTTGCTCGCGTGGCGCAGCTCAATAATTGTAATGGTTATGAGAAGATGATATTATAACAGAATAAGAATAAATATTTTGCGTGGCCGCGCGGCGACCCGCCTTAACATTACAAATATAGTAATCTTATTAAAAAGTTTTAACAACGTCCCAAACTCCGAGCTATAAAAATAAACATCAGGCCATAAGGCCTGATGTTTGTTTATATGTGGATATATTTCATATATATTTATTTAATACTAGTGCTAAAAATAAATAATTTGTTTTAGAATTGACAAATATTATATTTTATGCTATACTTGTAAATCGTGGTTTAAGAATAAAATATTAGTTTAAAAAGACAGTTGGACTCACAACAATTCATAAGACCGTATATATAGGAGGAGTAAGTAATGGTTGTTGATTATTAGCCCTTTAAAGGATTAAAGGGTTTTATTTCTGGTTGAAGTGATATGAATTTAATTAAACCATAATGTTTATCAGTCAAGATATTATATTGACTAAATAATATCCGATTAGATTACTATATCGGAGGAACATCACAAAAGAATAATTCTATAAATATAAATTTATCAAAATAAGACTGAAAAATTTTCTTGCCACCCGGTATCAGCATGTTTTAAAAGATATGACCGAAAGGGCGCGAACCTTCTTAACGATTCTCTGTGTCGCGGCTTTTCTGATAATCATATTGATAACGCACCTCTTTGATACTGGGGTGTTTTTTTCTGTAATTATCGCATTTTTAATAATTCCATTTTTATACATATTGATCGGGAAGCTGCTAGAGAAAACAAAACAAACTATCAAATCCCAAAAACTGTTTGTTTCTAATGTCCAGCACGAACTAAATGGAGCGATGACATATATGCGGCTTAATTCCGAATTCGCTCTTCGGAATACGGACCCGAATGATCAGTTGGGTTTGTCGAAAACCAAATCCCGGGAAATGATACTTGCGTTAAGAACCGAATTGGAGGAATTAAAGAATATGACGAATATAATCAAAATCTCTCGATAATGTCGGCGCAGGAACACGGTCCCGATAATATCGAGCTTACAAAAATAAATTTAAGCTCTTTGCTGGAAGATCTATGCAGGGCCGTCTCAAAACAATCGGCTGATAAAAAAAGAATAAAAATAAAAATAAACAGCGATTTACCGGGCTATGTGATGGGCAACCAAACCGCCCTGGAGCAAATGATATCCAACTTACTTACTAACGCGGTTAAATATTCGCCCGCGGGATCCGTTGTGGATGCTTCGGTATTTACTGGATCGGATAAGGTAATATTGTCGGTAGAGGACAAAGGAATCGGTATTCCCAGGCAGGACATTCCTTATATTTTTAACCCTTTTTTCAGATCCAATGATAAAACCGCCAGAGAAGAAGCGGGGGCGGGTCTTGGCTTAGCGATCGTTATGTCGGTCGTAAAAAAACATAAAGCAAAAATTTCCGTAAAAAGCATTCTCCAAAAAGGCACGTCCATATTAATTCATTTCCCATCCGCGCAATAAGTGTTATAATAAGTACATATGAAAAATACCCATAATAAAAATGCCGATCTTGCCGAAAATATCTGGTCCACCTCCTGGACATACATCAGGACGGTTATTGATACGGCCAGAGAACCTTTTTTAATTCTTGACTACAACCTCAGGGTAATCGCCGCCAACAGCTGTTTTTTCAGAATATTCGAGGTTTCCGATAAAATGACGGAAGGGAAGCTGGTGTATGACCTTGGGAACGGCCAGTGGAATATTCCAAAATTGAAGCACTTGCTTGAAGAAATCCTGCCCATGAACACATTTTTTAAGGATTTTGAGGTTGATCATTATTTTCCTAAGCTTGGACGCAGAATTATGATCCTTAACGCGCGAAAGGTTTTTTCAACGGCGGAATCAGACTCTACCACCCCTCTCTTTCCGCCATTAATACTTCTTGCCATGGAAGACATAACCGACCGCAGAATGGTTTCCGAAAAACTGGCTGAATACGCCCAGAAGATCGAAGATCAGATCGGCTCCCGAGTACAGAATCTTTCCGCCAGGGTTGACGAACTCGCGATTCTCCATAAAATAATAGCCGAAAGAGATTCATTGTTGGAGAGTCTCAGGTTAGAAATAAAAGAGCTAAAAAAGAAAGTCCCGAAATAGCTGAAAAGAGGGTAATGCGTCTTTAACCGGCCCGTGGTTTTCGCGCAAACATGCAATTAAGTTTAAAACACGTCTTAACGGACGTGTTTTGCGTCTTAACGGAATCATTAATTAAATGGAGGTATATGCATGCAGAGCGGAATGAGACCTGCCTGCCGGTTGTCTGGTTGAGCGCGGGGAATGTTGACGAAAAAATATACAACAAAGTTGATAAATAGGATTTCCCCCTAAAAAATACCGCCAATACGCCGCTTTTTACGGCGTATTATTTTATTTGTTTTCGAGGTCGCAAGAGAACGAAAATTTTCTGTTCAAAATAAAAAGCCCGTTAATTGTAAACGGGCTTATGCCGAATTAAGTTTCGGTGATTACTATAAGTTGCATCTCTTCCGAAAGCCCCGTTGTATAAGTCAACGGAGGGCCATTAACTATACTGATAATTTTTTCACCGCGGGATCCGAGAAAATTCAACGCGTCTTGAAGAGGAAGAACATGCCCTTCATGTTGAAAGGCTGATTCAAATAATGGTCCTGGGGGCCCTGAGTCAATTTTCCGTTTTCGTATAGCGGCAAATTCTTTAGCGACAACAACGTAATAAACGTTATACATGGCAACTCCTTTTGCGGTTGATTTTTTTACTTGAACATTTTTTTTAGGTCCAGCCTGAACCAGGTCTGGAAGCAGGCCCGGCCCTTGTCGCCGCTTTTCATAGAGGCGTTGGAGATCCAGGCTTCAAGCGTAGAGGGACGGAAGACAACATTTTGCATATTGCTTTCCATGGAAATTTCCTTGGTCATTTCCATAAGCACATGTTCGTTTATGCGGCCGTGCTCTCGCGTCAAGGCTTTATACATAATATCGCCGTAGCGGCCTCCGTAAACCACGTCGACGATCGGCAGGTATTTATCGCGGTGGCCGTCGGTCTCGTCTACGAGGAGGGTATTATCCCTGAAAGCGATGACCCTGTCCCGGTCGGCGATAAAGAGAAGCGCCTTCGGCCCGTTCACGGATTTGTGATCGCTTATCATATAAGCGTATGAGCAGGTCCTTTGGGAGGACCGGATCATCGCTTCGGCTTCCGCCAGACTGTCGGTTTCCCGCATCAGTTTCCTAAAAAGGAAAATAAAAGGAATGCCGCGCAGGTCTTCGTTGGGCGGATCGCGATAGCCCATCTCGCCGAATGCCATGCCCTTATCATTCATACCAGTGATGGCGCCGATGAAGCCGGCGTAGGAGAAGGTGGCGGAGGCGTTGCCTTTGTCCGGGTGGTGGATTATGACGAGCGGACATTTTTGCGCGCCTAAGGGCCGGATCCAGTCAAGCACCCGCAATTGGTACAGGTCGCCCCCCTTGGTCGCCTGACCGAAAGCGGCCAGATTGCTGCAGCTCGTTTGCTTGAGCTCTTTGTTTTTCTCGCCGAATCTTTTTTTGCCGCCGTATTCGGCCACTTCGGGGATAGCGTGGGCCCAATGCACGAACTTCAGGGAAATACCGGCGCCGTGGGCCAGACCGCGCATTTCTTCCTTTTCCTCAAAGGGAATATAAGGGTCAATCAAGTCGTATATTTCGTCCCGCGTGTCCTCTTTGGTCATCATATTAACGACCTTAAACAGCCGGGAATACAGATTGTGGATTTCTTGGGCCATGAGTTTGCCGTGCTGGTAGCCCATCTCGTACGGAGTGCCCCGCAGGTGCAGAACATACAGTTTCTCGCCGTTTTGTTCGATCACCTCCAGGGAAGCTTTGGCCATTATAGCCGCTTCCTCCGCCTGGCTGTTTATCGCCACCGTGCGTTGGCACAAGGGAAGACTGCTTCTTAGCGAGGGGGCGCATCCGAAAAGGGAAAAAAGCGCGAGTAGCGTTAGAGAAAGAATCAGAGCCCGTTTCTTCATAAATCCTCCTGTCCGTTCTATAGTTGTTTATGGAAAAAATCAAAGGCGCGGGAGCGGATATAAAAGATGAACACGAGCGACGTATAGTGGCTGGCCGGCATTTTATATAATTCGGGCCGGCCGATTTTCTCCCAAAGTTCTATCCCTTTTTCATACGGTACTGTCTTGTCAAAAAGGGCCAGGACCATTAATACCCGTCGGGCATCGATATACTCCGCGTATTTTATCGGATCGCATTGGATCTTTTTTTTCAGAGTATCGTAAAATTCTGTTTCGTTAAAGCCCTTATCGGCCATGATTTGCTTGCGCCTCTTGATTATCCCCGGCTCATTGGAATGCACGAGGATATACGGCAGATCGCCGCCGACCAGGCAATATACGCCGGCGCTTACGCGCTGGTCAAGAGCCTGGAGCAAGGAGGCTTTGATACTGCCCATGCTGATGCCGAAAACGCCGATCCGGCCGCTATCCAACTCAGGCCGCATTTCGATCCAGTCTATGGCCTGCTTATGATCAAAGACCATCTGGCGCAGTAAGTTATCCAGATTTTCGATGTTTTTCTCTTTCTTATAGCCTTGTTGCCGATGCACGATGATCGCGGCCAGGCCCCGGCTGGCGTAATAGCGGGCGAAAAATTCCGTCTCCAGGTTGCTGCCTCCTAAAATAGGCAGGCACAAAATAACCGGTCCCGGTTTTCCGTAGCCTACGTCATAATAGTCAAGCATTATATTGTGATCAATGCCAGAAATGTCCTGAGCCGGCTTGAATTCAACGCGCCTGACCACGTAATCTTTTTTTATTTCTATCACGCTTTCGACGTAATCGCCGCGGAATTTTTCGCAGGCGAATTCTTTTTTGATCTTGTCGGGCAATATTTTCGGCCCGGCGTAATCTGGATTAAGCGGAACATGGCCGCATCCCGCTATTAAGCAGGCGATCACGATAAGCGCGCAAAAAATCTTATGCCCGGTAAACATCGCGTCTTTTCCTCCGTAAAATACAGATAATTTTTCAAAGTACTTTGTATAGAAAATAACAAAAAAAACATTTTCGGTCAAGCTTGGATATCAATCCGGTCTTGTCCTCAGCCGTGAAAAAATAGGCAAAAATAACGCAGTTTGACACTGCTTTTTGTTTGCCTTATAATATCAATATAGATTGATATTTATTCACACACATGAAACTTGATTGCTGTAATAACAAGCAGAACGAAAAAGAGCTTAAAGAAACAGTTGCCTTCCTTCGGGCCATATCCGAGGAAAACCGGCTGAAGATACTTTGCATCCTAAAAAAACAGGAGCTTTGTGTTTGCGATATCTGGAAATTTCTTGATCTGCCGCAGAATCTCGTGTCGCACCATCTGAAGGTTTTAAAGGATTTCGGGCTCCTCGGCTCAAGAAAAGAGGGGACTAAGGTTATTTATTTTCTAAATCCCGGCAACACCGGTAAGCATATCGCCCGTTTATCGCATTTTATTTTATAATTAATTTTAATAAAATCTATGAATATCCAATCAATCCAGGTTTTGGGTTCGGGTTGTCCGACCTGCAAACAATTGTTCGAAACGACTAAAAAGATCGCGTCCGAAATGAAAATCGACGCGCCCGTCGAATATATTACCGACGTCGCTAAAATGATCGAAATGGGAGTCTTAGAGAGCCCCGTGCTGGCGATAAACGGTCGGCCGGTCTTGACCGGTGGAGGGCATGGCGAAGATGACATAAAAAAAGCTTTGCAAATAGAGCCTGAAGAAGATAAGGAGAAAACCGGTTGCGGCTGTTGCGGCTGTTGCTAATATCTATGGATATTTTTAAACCTATACAAATATTCGCGGACGCGGCTACCTATAATTGGCTCGGTATTACCGATAAATACTGGGGCGAGGCGATTGATTTTTTTATTTACGACTCAATTAAAATCGGCTTGCTGTTAATTTTGATAAATTATGTCATGGCGATCACCCGCTATTATTTTCCGGTCGAAAAAGTGCGGGATATTTTAAGCGGCCGCAAATGGTACGGGTTTGATTATGTATCAGCAGCCGCGCTCGGAGTGATCACGCCTTTTTGTTCCTGTTCATCCATTCCTTTGTTCATCGGTTTTGTGGGCGCCGGCATACCCCTGGGCGTTACTTTCGCTTTTCTGATCGCCTCGCCCCTGGTAAACGAAGCCTCTTTGTTTATATTTCCCTCCATTTTTGGATTAAAAATGGCCCTGGTTTATAACGCCCTGGGAATCACGATCAGCGTGCTGGCCGGGATGATCATCCAGAAACTGAACATGGACAGACACGTTAATCAGGATTTTTTAAAATTTAAAACCCGGAAAGAGGCGATCGCTGAAAATAGCGGCATGTCAGTACCTCTAAAAAAACGATTACTTATCTGGTGGAAGGACGGGCTCAACATTTCCAAAAGCATTTTTCCTTATGTTTTGATCGGCGTAGGTTTGGGCGCCTTGATCCATGGTTTCGTGCCCGAGAGCTTCGTCGAAACGTATTTGGCCCGCGGGACCTGGTGGACTGTGCCCTTGGCTGTCATAATGGGCGCGCCCTTGTACGCTAACTCGGTCAGCGTGATCCCGGTGGTCGAGGCTATGACCGGCAAAGGAGTCGCGCTCGGGACGGCCCTGGCTTTCATGACCGCTACCGTTACCTTATCTATCCCGGGACTCTTGATTCTTAAAAAGGCCATGAATTGGAAATTATTATCGGCCTTTATCGCGGTTACGGCGGTCGGCATCATGATCATCGGTTATTTTTTCAATTTTTTTATTTTTAACCACGCGTAATTATGAAAAAAATCATGTTCATCCTAATACTCTTCGGTTTGGCGGCGTCTTTAACCGGATGCGCGGATATCGGGGCGAATGTTGATTTCGCGAACGATAAAACGGCAAATATCGCCATGGGCGCGGCCGTAGACGGGCCCGTATCCAGGGCCGACGTTCCGGCGGACAGGCTGGAAATTTTTTATTTCCACAAAACCGCGCGCTGTCAGTCCTGCACGACCGTCGAAAATTACGTAAGTGACGTCGTTAGAGAAAGATTCGCCGAAGAGGTTAAGGGCGGCTTGATCGATTTCCGGACGATCAATGTCGATCTGCCGGAAAACGAATTGATCGCGCGGAAATTTAAGGCTACCGGTTCTTCCCTATACTTAAATAGAATAACCGGCGGGCAGGATAATATCGAATTTTATTCCGATGTCTGGCGTCTTTTCGGCAACGAAGAAGCCCTTAAGAACCAGCTGGAGATAAAGATAAAAAGCCTTTTAGAGTCTTAATATTTATGTTTCGTTAATTTTGTTTATATTCGTTATTTTAGTGTTTTTCTGGTTAAAACGATAAACACGAAAATAACGAATAATCACGAAAGAAATAAAAATATACGAAGCTTAGTTTATGGATTTTATCAATGCGCTGATCGACAACTATAATATCCCGATACTGACCGCCTTTTTATTAGGCATCCTGACCTCGATAAGTCCCTGTCCTCTGGCGACCAATATTACGGCCATCGCCTATATTTCCCGGGAAATAAAAACCGCCCGGCATACTTTATTGAACGGCTTGTTTTATACTTTGGGACGGGGGATAAGCTATACTTTGCTGGCCACTTTGATATTTTTCGGCGTTTCTTCTTTTTCTATTGCCAGTATTTTTGAGGGCTGGGGCGACAAGGTTTTAGGACCGGTTTTAATTGTTATCGGCTTAGTGATGTTTGATGTTATAAAAATCAACCTGGGCGCCAAGAATAAAAAATTTGACAAGCTAAAGGAATGGCTGTCACGGCAAGGCTATATCGGCTCTCTGCTTCTCGGGATGTTGTTCGCCTTGGCGTTCTGCCCCTATAGCGGAGTATTGTTCTTCGGCCTGCTTATCCCCCTGGTTTTAAGTTCTTCCGAAAGCCTTCTTCTGCCCCTGGTATTCGCTCTGGGAACGGGTTTACCGGTCATTATCTTTTCTTTTTTATTGGCGTTCAGTTTGGGTAGGGTCGGTAAGACTTACAATCTCATGCAAAAAATAGAAATAATAATGAGATACGGGATAGCCTCGCTATTTATCGCGACCGGGGTTTACTATTTGCGGTATCTGGTTCAGTATATGGTTAATCTTTAAGTCGATTCATAATAATAAAAACATCCCGAAGGATGTTTTTATTTATCGTGAAAAAAGTCTTAAGCCTTTTTGACGTGGACCGCGGCGCTGCCTTTGGGGGTCTGTTCGACCTCGAACGTAACAGCATCGCCTTCCCGAAGCTGGCTGAACTCAACGCCTTCCAGGCCATTGGCATGGAAAAACAGATCGTCGGCGCCGTCGCGGGAGATAAAACCGAAGTTTTTGTCGGTCAATTTTTTGATGGTTCCTTGCATACGAATGTAAAGATAAAGTTAATAAGAAATACTAAGATGTAGAAATTCGACTTTATCTCTACGCTCTCATATTCGTCACCCTTTGTTAAGGGCGGCTAGTAATTAAACTAACTATTTAATGTTACCACAAATAAATTTTTTTGTCCAGTATACCCTTGACATTTCATTAAAAACAATTTATTATAATATTTCATAGAAATAATGAATATGGATCTTTTACAATCAATATAAATTCGCTAACTGGGGGAAGGGGAGAAAAAAATGAAAGAATTTTTCGAAAAGTTTCGCAAAACGATCGAAGAAAAAAATGCGTCTGATTTCAAAAAGGCGCATTATTATCTCAAGACCAGATTAACGAATCTGATCGTCAATTTTTCCATTACCTTTTCCATGTCCATAGATATTCGCGATGAATTAGGACATATTCTTGCGCATTTTTTCCGGGGAAACGGCCCGATATGGCCGGAAGCCGTGAGAGAAATGGCCCAGCTGGAAAGTCTTTTGGATGTGATTGAATCATTGATAGTTTTGAGGACACCGGAACAACTAAGGGCGGTTATTCGTGATAATGAAAATATGTGGTTGATCATTACTTTGATAAATAATAATCAAACGGACAACAAATACCTTAAAAACGTTGATATAGCGGTAAAAACCGGAAAAAATTCGCTCGAAATCGGCGAGTGCCTGCGTTATCTTGAGAAATACGGAATAATCAGGCTTTTACCGCCGTTTTATGATCCCTATATTGAATTGACGGGCTTCGGCCAAAGTCTTCTTTAAAGAAGAGGCAGAATTAAATACTTTGTCCTAACCCAGTCAAGCCGAGGAAAATTTTATGCCGCTGGAGATCGAAAGAAAATTTTTGGTTGAAAAATTGCCGGATGGTTTTGACCGGCATGACCACGTCGGCATAATCCAGGGTTATCTGGCGATAGCAGCCGACGGCACCGAAGTCAGGTTAAGGAAAAGAGGGGATAAATACTATCTGACGGTCAAAACCGGCGCCGGAGAAGTCCGGTCGGAACGGGAAATCAGGATCAGGGAAGAACAATTTCTAGTGCTGTGGCCGGCGGTCGGCGCAAAAACGCTTATAAAAGACCGTTACTGCATTCCTCACGGCGATTTGACTTTCGAGCTCGATGTTTATCGCAATACGCTGAACGGCCTTATGACGGTCGAAGTCGAGTTCAAAGACAAAAAAACCAGCCGCGCCTTCGAGCCGCCGGACTGGTTCGGACAGGAAGTGACCCACGACCGGCGCTACAAAAACCAGTCTCTGGTCTTATACGGCCGGCCCTACAAGTGAAAAAACCGAATAAACGCAAAAAAATAGTGGTCGATCGGATGAAGTTGAAACTTAAAAGTCATTTGAGGAGGTGCGGGCACGATGGACAATACGAGCATCCTGGAAAAAATCGAGCGATTGCAAAACTTTGTTGAACTTAAAGCGTTCCTTAAAAAAGAGATTCCCGACGTCGCGGCCTATAAAAAAATGTCTGACGAAGTATATTTAGACGCGTTCATGGCCGTTTTCCGGAAATTCGGACAAGACGGAGGCGAAATGTGGCAAGCTCACGTGCATAACATACATCACGTCTTGGACTGTAAAATTTAAATTACGACCCGCTATAAAACAGCGGGTTTTATATTGTTAAAAATAAGCTTTATTTTTTTATTTTCTCCGGTAGATCCGGAGACTGTTGCCTATGACGGTTACATCGGACAATCCCATGGCCAAAGCCGCGATCATCGGGGAAATAAAGCCGGCCATGGCCAGTGGGATCGCCAGGATATTATAGAAAAAGGCCCAAAAAAGATTCCCCCGGATCGTCCTGAAGGTTTTTTGCGACAGGCGGATCGCCTCCATTATTTTGCGCGGATCATTTTGCATGATAATGATGTCGCCGGATTCTTTGGCGATATCCGCGCCGGAAGCCATAGCGATGCCCAGATCCGCTTCGATCATAGCGGGCGCGTCGTTTATGCCGTCGCCGGCGAAAACGACTTTTTTGCCGCTTTTCCTGAATTCTCTAACTTTAGCCATCTTGTCACCGGGCAGAACTTCCGCGAAATATTTTTCGACTCCCAAGGTTTTGGCTATGGCCTCAACGCTTGTCCGGCTATCGCCGGAAATTATAACCGGTTCGATTCCGGCCGCCTTAGTGTCTTTAATAGCCTCCGCAGATCCGGGTTTAAGCTTGTCCGTCAAAAGGATCGCTCCGATAACTTCCGGCCCCCGGGAGGTAAAAAGCAGGGTGCCTCCCTGATCTTTGTAGCGCTCCGTTATTTCGTCGGCCCAGGCGGTATCCAGTCCGAATTCTGAAAGCAGGCGGCGGTTACCTAAAAGAATGACATGGGAAAGTTTTTCCGCCGTCGTTTCGCAGTGGGCGTATACCCCGCGGCCGGGCACTTCTTTCGAATCGGCTACCCGATCCGGTTTTATCTTAAGGGATTTAGCGTGAGCAAATACGGCCCGGGACAGGGGATGATCCGAATTTTCCGCTAACCCGCCCGCTATCTTGAGGATTATTTCTTCCGTAAAATAATATTTTTTGTTTTTAAGTATTTTTTCCACGGTCGGTTTTCCTTCGGTCAAAGTGCCGGTTTTATCGAACACGACGATATCCGCGTTTTTGGCTTTTTCAAAACTCTCCCCGTTCTTTATAAGAATTCCGTTTTTCGCGCCGACGCTCGAACCGACCATGATCGCGATCGGCGTGGCTACGCCCAGGGCGCAGGGGCAGGAAATGACCAATACCGCAACGGCGTTAATAATGGCTTCGCCGGGATCTCCGGTGGCCAGAAACCAGCCGATAAAGGTCAGAAAGGCTATTCCGACCACAACCGGCACGAAAACAGCCGATATCTTATCCGCTAAGCGTTGGGCCGGAGCCTTGAATCTCTGCGCTTCTTCGACTGTCCGGATTATTTGCGCCAATACGGTATTCTCTCCGTTTTTGGTAACTTTTATTTTTATGGCTCCGTCAAGATTCATGGTGGCGCCGAAAACGTCAGCGCCCTTTTCCTTGTAGACCGGCAGACTTTCGCCCGTTAGCATCGATTCATCCACGCTCGATCGGCCGTCTATTATCTCGCCGTCCAAGGGGATTTTTTCGCCGGCTTTTACGAAGAGTATGTCGCCGATCTTTACTTCGTTTATGTCTTTAAGGACAAACCCGCCGCGCGCCAGGACCCGCGCTTTTTTAACGCCCAATTCCAGGAGTTTTTTCATGGACAAGGAAGCCCGATCCCTGGTTTTAAATTCAAGCCAGCGCCCCAAGAGAATCAGGGTCGTGATCGTAGCCGCTCCCTCGAAATAAAGATCGCCGCCGGCGAACATGGCGTAAACGCTGTAGCCATAAGAGGCTAAAGTACCGAGCGATATAAGGGTATCCATATCCGCCTGACCGCGGAAAAGCGCTTTGGCGGCGTTACGATGGAATTGCCTACCTAGAAAAAAAACGACAGAAAACGCGAGGCCGGCCTGTACCCAGTTGGTCGCGCTTACCCCCAGATACGCGCCCGGTATATCCCACATCCAGATCATGCGCAGTAAGAGGGGAGCGGATAGCAGGATGCCGATGATCGTTTTTTTCTTGAGCGATTTTTCCTCTCTAGTGCCGTGGCTATGTTCGTGTTCGCGCGCCGTGCCGTTTTCCACGATCTCATAGCCGGTATCTTTTATGATCTTTTTTATTTTTTCCGGATCGATCATGGTCTCGTCGAATTCCACGGTTGCTTTTCCGGCGGTAAAATTAACCTCCGCGGATTCGATGCCCGCGGACTTTTTAAGGTTAATAGTGATATTGGCGGCGCAGGAAGCACAGTGCATGCCGGAGATTTTTAGGCTAAGTTTTTTGGACATATGTTTTTAGTTTTTTTAGATAATTTTGCGGGTAAAATAGTTGGTGTAAAAAAATACAAGAAACAAGATACAAGGATGCAAACAAATTTCAAAACACAAAATTCAAATACCAAACGAGTTTGATTATTGAGTTTTGATATTTGAGATTTGTTTGGTTATTGTATCTTGTGTCCTTGTATCTTTTGTCATATTCATGTCATGTTAATTCTGTGGGTAATTTTAGCGATTCTCGTATTATTCACTACACCCATCCAAACTGCAAGTTCCGGTCGGCGCCGTCGAGGCTTTTGCCGGCTGAGCATTCCGGCTCGGACCGGCGCCTTTGTCCGATACGATGAATTTGCCCCATACCATGCGCATTTCGCAGGAAAATTTTATTTCTTTTGCGCCCTCGGGCGGGATGAATTCTATTATGTTCGTGCCCGGCGCCAGTTTTCTTTTAATTCCAAGGGGTTCGATCATTATAGCTTCCGTGCAATGGGTCGTCTGAACGACTTCTATTACCCAGCGCACCGGTATGCCCGGTTTGATGTAAAGCACGTTGGGGGAATAGCCGCTATAGGTCAGGTTCATGTTTATCGTTTGGTATAGGGCGGTATCTCCGGCCGCGTGGCGCTCGGCTTGGCTTTGGATAGAGGACGGCAATAACGACTTGAAGCCGTAACCGAAATTCGTCAAACCCCGGTTGACCATGACGAGTCCCAGCGCGAATACGATAACGGCGGATATTTTCATGACTTTCCCGATATACTTGGCGGAGAGGGAAGAAACGAAGGCGCCAAAACCGAACATGAGTGGGATGGTCCCTAAAGCGTATAAGCCCATGCTTAGCGCACCTTTCATGGTATCGCCAGTCCCTAAGGCGTAAAGTTGCATGGCTTGCAAGGGGCCGCAGGGCATAAAACCGGTCAGGAGGCCGATAATGAGCGGGCTTTTGGGATTAGACGCATGTTTTTGGCTATACAGCCAGCGGGCTATGAACTGCGGCGGGTGGAAATTTATTTTTTCGAGCCAGCGAAATCCGGAAAAAAGCGAAAGAGCCATTAAAACCATAAAAAATCCGGCTAAAAGCATAATTGCACCGCTCGTGGCGGGATTTATGCCGAAAAATGAACCTACTCCACCCAAGATGCCTCCGATTGCGGTGTATGATACTAATCGTCCCAGGTTATATTCCAAGTGCAGACGGGAGAAGCCGGTTTTTTTGCCCGGATTTTTAGCGGCCATCCCCGCCGAAAAAGCCGTGACCAGCCCGCCGCACATGCCGATGCAATGGAAGCTGGCCAGAAAACCAATAAGAAGGATCAAGGGATAGCTCACACTCTCTTCATTCAGACGTGACAATATCTCGAAGCCTCCGGCCGCCCGGAAAAGTAAATAAACGGTTATTGCCGCGGCTAACGCTAGGGGAAGCAAAAGTCTGTGGATGATTTTTTTGCTTCGGGTTTCGGCGTTGCTTTTATCGCCAATGATCGTATAATTAAGGCCGGTAATGGTTTTTTCAATGTCCGTCCGGGATATTTTGCTGTCATCGAATTCAATGCGGCATAGGCCGGTCGGAAAATCGACGTCGATATGTTTAATGCCCGCCAATGCCGCGACCTCGGTTTCGATAAGGGTTTTGCAGCTGCGGCAGTGAAGACCGCCGATATTCAGTTCTATTGTTTTGAACATAATTTTGTAAAACTGGAAAATTTTCCCACGAATTTACAAATCAAGTACAAATTTACAAATACCGGATGAAACGTTTTGTGAGCTATTTGTAAATTTGTAAAAAATTTGTAGATTCGTAGGTGATTATTATTTGTTCGCCAATTTGATCACTCTTAGAATCTCCTCAGTCATCTGCTCTTTGATCTTGTCGTTTTTAGCGGCCATGGCATTTTTAAAGCAGGTGTTCAGGTGGTTTTCCATAAGCATCTGGTGGGCCGACTTTAAAAGGCCGATAACCGCCAGATTCTGCTGCATGATATTGATGCAGTATTCCTTGTTCTCTACCATATTGAGAATCTTTCCCAAGAGGCTTTGAGCTTTTTTGAAGTTAACGATGGTTTGTTCTTTTTTGTCCATAAAATTATATACTAAAATATTTAATTACCACTACCTGGGGTGGGGGTATAAATTAGCATATCACGGTATCTAATAAATAGCAAGCATGTAAAATAAGCCATTTTTGAATAATACGGAAAAGTTATGTGGATAAACTTGGAAAAGAGCACGATCGGAATGACATTAAAATTTGCACTACTGTCTAAATTTAGGTAGTATGAAAGTATGAAAAAAATAATCATTACAACCATAATATTAGCTAACCTAATTCCTTTTTCCGGTAACGCCGCTAATTTGAGCGATAAGCTGTCCGGCCGGATACTTTTAGACGTCGAGCGCAACGGCGAGGCCTGGTATATTTATCCGAAGGACAAAAAACGGTATTACCTCGGCCGGCCGGCGGACGCTTTTAAAGTGATGCGCGAACTCGGCCTCGGGATAAGCGAATCGAATTTCCAGCGGATCGCGCAGGCGGGCATGCCGGTCAAAGGGGATACCGCCCTGGCGCGCGCGCTCGCCGGCACGATCGTGCTCCAGGTCGAGCGTAACGGCGAAGCCTGGTACATTAATCCGCTTGACCTCAAAAAATATTTTTTAGGGCGACCGGAAGACGCTTTTAAGGTTATGCGCGAGCTGGGCCTCGGCATTACCCGCGAAGACCTGGCCCGGATACATAAACCCGGAACCGACGAGTCGATAAACAAGTGGAGCAAGTATGAACATAAAAAAATAAACGCGGTAGGCAGGGAATTTACGGTTGATATGATCACGATTAATCTCGATAACCCGCGGCTCTGGATAACCACGGACGCGACCGCTTTGTCGCCGGCGCCCAACAACGACAAGTATAACGGCTTTTACAGCGCCAAGAGTTTGGGCAAGTTCGTAACCGAGCACGACGGTTTTGCCGGAGTGAACGGCACATATTTTTGCGCCTATGCCAGCTGCGAGTCCAACAATTATTATTTTTTTCCGGTTTACGATACTTTTTTGGGCAAGATCATTAATGAAGACCAGCTTAAATACTGGACCACCGGGCCGATAATGGCCTTCGATATCGTTAATAATTTTTATTACTTTAAAGATAGCCGCGAACTTAAAAGCTTAGAAAATTTCGAAACCGTTTACGGCACGAAACTGCAGGCGGCTATCGGCAACAAGCCCAGGTTGATCGAGAATGGCATGAATCAGCTCATCGAATGGGAACTCGACAGTAAACAAAAAAATACCCGGGCCATGCGTAATGCTATCGGTTATAAAAAGGGTGATAACGGCGGTAAGGGAACTGTTTATCTGGTCATTACCCAAAACGCCACCGTGCCCGACCTGGCCGAGATTATGAAGGCCATCGGTGTCGATTATGCCCTGAACCTGGACGGCGGTTATTCATCAGCGCTTTGGTACGGCGACGAATATATGGTCATGCCGGGCCGGGACGTGCCGAATGCGATCGTGTTTAGTGAAAAATGAATAAAAGATACAAGAAACAAGATACAAGGACACAAACAAAACTCAAATCCCAAAACTCAATCAACGAATAGTTTGAATATTTGAAATTTGCATTTTGGAATTTGTTTGTAACTTGTATCTTGTGTCCTTGTACCCTACCTGCCTTATGTTATCTGAATTCAAAAAACAACTAGCTGAAAAAAAAGAACTTTATCTACGTTTAAAAATAAGACCCGGTGCAGGCGCGAATAAAATCAAAGAAATCATGTCCGATGACACGGTTAAGATCGATATCGCGGCGGCTCCGGTCAAGGGAAAGGCCAATGATGAACTTGCGAAATTCCTGGCTCGGGAGTTCTCGGTTCCCCGGAAAAATGTTATAATATTAAGCGGAGCGGCGGATAAAACAAAATTAGTGAAAATATTAACTAAATTGTAATTTTATCGATCTATAATATTTATGAATACTCCAATAAATACCAGCATTAGTTATTTTTCCTTAAATAAGTTCAGTGCCGTGGTGCGCTTCCTGACGCTGGTGGATTTTTTGATAAACAGCGGATTTGGCCTTATCACTCCGATTTTCGCGGTTTTTATAATGGACAATATCGAAGGCGCTAACGTCGAGATCGCCGGGATAGCCGTAACCGTTTTCCTCCTTACGAAGAGTCTGCTGCAGATAATAGTGGGCAGCGCGATAGACAAGATCAGGGGCGAGCGCGATGATTTTGCTTTTTTACTGCTGGGCGGGATAGCTTATTCGGCTATACCGCTTATGTATATCTTTATCGATACGCCCCTGGAGCTATATCTCGTGCAGTTCGCTTACGGCGTAGCCGCTTCTTTTGCTTATCCCTCCTGGATGGCTATTTTTACGCGCCATATCGATCATGAACACGAAGGCGTGGAATGGAGCGTTTACGCTACCCTGGTAGAATTCGGCATGGCCGTGGCCGCCTCTCTCGGCGGTTTTGTCGCTTATCGTTTCGGTTTCGCTTTTCTTTTCATAACCGCCAGCGCCATTATTTTCGTCAGCAATGTTTTTATATGGATGATCTACAATAAACTTAAATTAAAACAGGAAAAAGCCAAACATGGACACAAATAAAGACAATAAAAAAAATGTTGCCGGACATATAGCCATAATAATGGACGGTAACCGGCGTTGGGCTCGGGAGCGTAATCTCTCCACTCTTGAGGGCCATCTTAAGGGCTATAACAAGATGAAGAGCGTACCGGAGTGGTTCTTTTCACGCGGCGTGGAAATAATTTCTTTGTTCGCGTTTTCCACCGAAAACTGGAATCGCGGACGCGATGAGGTCAATTACCTCATGAAACTTTTAAGAAGGGCCCTTAAAGATGATTTTGAAGAATATAACCAGCGGGAATACAGGCTTATCGTAAGCGGTCGGATAGACGAATTGCCCGGGGACTTGCCGGAAGTATGCGCCGACGCGATGATAAAAACCAAGGATAATTCGAAGGGCACGCTTAATATTTGCCTGAATTACGGCGGCCGGGCGGAGATCATCGACGCCATCCGCAAGATGATAAAGAATAAGATAGAGATCGAGCAGGTGCACGAGGGCATGCTCCGGAAATACCTTTACCACGGCGATTTACCCGATCCCGATATGATCGTCCGCACCTCCGGAGAATACCGTTTGTCCGGCTTCCAGCTCTGGCAGTCGGCTTACAGCGAACTCATGTTTTTGAAAAAATACTGGCCCGAATTCGAAAAAGCCGACGTTGATATAATTCTGGAGGAATATGCGAACCGGAAGAGAAGGTTTGGGGGAGATGAAAAAAGTTGAGCGTAAATATTTTGATAATTGGATATCGGGATATTAGATATTATGATACAGTTTTAAATACCGCCATACGTTGAGGTGTCAGTAATATCTAATATCCAATATCTAATATCATCAAAAAATTCCATCAGCCGCCATGTTTGATTTTGGCGTTTTTTATTTTTCAGGATATTGTAATTAGTAGTATTTTCTAATTGAAATTTTAAGCGTATTCTGTTAATATGAATTTATGACCGAGAATACGCAAAAAACCGAATATGCGCCTTTGGCAGACCGGATGCGGCCCGAGAAGTTAGAGGATTTTTTAGGACAGGAAGAAGTGGTTGGTGCCGGTAAGATGCTCAGGCGGGCCATCGAAGCGGATCGGCTGCCATCAATGATTTTTTGGGGGCCGCCCGGAACAGGCAAGACCACCCTGGCTTCGATCATTGCCAGACAGACCAGGGCCGAGTTTTTGCGGATCAGCGCGGTTACAAGCGGCATGAAGGAGTTAAGGCAGATAATGAGCGAGGCCAAGGCTAACAAGATAGAGGACAAAAAGACGATTTTGTTCATTGACGAGATCCACCGCTGGAACAAGTCCCAGCAGGACGCCCTTTTGCCGCACGTTGAGAACGGTCTGATCGTTTTGATCGGCGCCACCACGGAAAATCCGAGCTTCGAAGTGCGCGGAGCGCTTCTTTCCCGCTGCCGGGTTTTCGTGTTGCAGAGACTTGATGAAATTCATATCGCTGTTATCATAAAGAAAGCGCTTCTGGACAAGGAAAGGGGATTGGGCGGATCGAATGTAAAGATCGGCGAAAAAGAAATAAAATTGCTTTCCGGTATGGCGAACGGAGACGCGCGCACCGCCTTAAACATACTCGAGTATGCCAGCACGATCAGCGACACGATAACCGCTGATGAAATAAAAGAAGCATTCCAGAAATCGCATCTTTTATACGATAAGGACGGGGAAGAGCATTACAATATAATCTCCGCCCTGCATAAATCCATGCGCGGCTCCGACGCGGACGCGGCGCTTTACTGGCTCGCGCGCATGCTTGAAGCCGGCGAGGATCCGCTTTATGTCGCGCGCCGCCTGGTCCGTTTCGCTTCCGAGGATATCGGCCTGGCGAATTCCCGGGCGCTCGAGCAGGCGGTCTCGGCCTATAACGCCTGCCACTTCATGGGCATGCCGGAATGCAACGTGGTCTTGGCCCAGGCCGTCGTTTATATGGCTAAATGCAAAAAATCCAACGATTTGTACATTGCTTACGGCAAAGCGGCCCGGGACGTCAAAGAACACGGCAATCTGCCGGTGCCGATCCACATCCGGAACGCGCCGACCGCGCTTATGAAAGAATTAGGTTACGGCAAGGATTATAAATATTCGCCCGACCACGGATATAGGGAAAAGCAGGAATATTTACCGGAGAAAATCAAGGGAAGGAAATATTTAAGGTCATAAAAAGCGATTTAAAAATTTTATAATCAAATCTTCGAAAACAATATTATGTTCGAAAAAAAGCATCATAATTATTCATACGCATTGGTGATTTCTGAATTAATAACACTGGCTCATCGGCATAATTTTTCAATAAAAAAAATCGGCGAAGAAAGATTCGAGCATATCGGTATGACCTATCCGCTATACCGTTTTACGGTTAACCCGCGCGCGCCGAAAAAATTCTGTATTATCGCCGGCGTCCACGGCTATGAAATCGCCGGTCCTTTGACCATACCGCATTTATTCGAATTTCCTAAAAAATATTTTAATAAAGAAATCGCCTATTATATTTATCCGATATTGAACCCCACCTCTTTTGATCTTGATCGCAGGATGGATGATGATAACCGCGACTTGAACTGCCTCAATCGCCGGACTTTAAAAAGCCGTAATTACAGAGAAATCCAGGCATTTTATAACGACATAAAAAAAATGCGTTTTGACGCTCTGATTTCCATGCACGAGGATTTGGATGAAAAGAATTTCTACGCTTATGTATTTGAGCGGGAAAAAAATCCAGTCTACCGGCGGATTGTCCGCTCAGCTTCAAGGTTTACCGGAGTGGAAACAAAAAAAAGTATCTATCAAAGCCCATCCGACGGGCATGGTCTGGTTATCAACGTGCATGACCAAGCGATAGAAGATCGGTTTTTCTGCATGAAGCAGGCGAAAACATCCTTAACCTCCGAAACTCCGGGGAAATTAGACATTGGTTTGCGGATCAAGATCAATCTAGAGAATATAAAAATTATCAATCGGAGCATTTTATCGCGCCGAAGCGGATAAAAAAAATATGAATCACGACAAAAAAGCCATCGAACTTCATAAAAAACATAAAGGCAAGATCGAGATAAAATTAAAGATTCCTTTAAAAACCAAGAATGACCTGAGCGCGGCATATACTCCGGGCGTCGGTGCGGTTTGTTTAGCCATCAAAGACAAACCGGATTTAAGTTGGCAGTTGACCAATCGCGCGAATCAGGTAGCGATCGTCACTGACGGGACCGCGATTTTGGGTCTGGGAAATATCGGTCCTGAGGCCGGCATGCCGGTCATGGAGGGAAAATCCGCCATATTCAAGGAATTCGCGGGAATCGACGCGATACCCCTAGCCATAAATACGACCGATACTGAGGAGATCATAAAATTCTCTAAATGGATAGAGCCGTCGTTTGCCGGGATAAACCTTGAAGATATTTCCGCGCCGCGCTGTTTCGAGGTCACGGAACGGCTGGAAAAAGAATTATCTATTCCCGTGTTTCATGACGATCAGGACGGAACCGCGATCGTTACTCTGGCCGCCCTTGTAAACGCCTGCCGCGTGACCGGCAAGGTCATGAAAGAGCTAAAAGTAGTTATAAATGGAGCCGGAGCGGCCGGTATCGCCACGGCCAGGCTGCTCTTGGCGGCGGGGGCAGGGGATATTATCCTTCTGGACAGCGTCGGCGCGATTTATAAAGGCAGGAGCGGTCTAAATGAGTACAAGAAAATAATAGCGGCTAAGACCAACCGGAGAAAAATAAAAGGAGGGCTTAATGAGGCGATGGCCGGAGCCGATGTTTTTATCGGCTTATCCAAAGGAAACCTGGTGGATTCCGCCATGGTCAAAAACATGAACAAGGCGCCGATAATTTTCGCCATGGCCAATCCCGCGCCGGAAATACTCCCCGATATTGCCTATCGGGCCGGCGCAGCCATAGTCGGTACCGGGCGTTCGGATTTCTCGAATCAGATAAACAATGCCTTGGTTTTTCCCGGTATCTTCAGGGGACTACTGGATAATCACGTAAAAACGGTGACAACGGAAATGAAATTAAAAGCGTCTTTGGCCATCGCCTATTCGGTAAAAAAAATCACAAAAAACAATATTTTACCCAATATTACGGATAAAAATGTTGTAAAAAATATCGCCCGGATTATCACGAACAAATAACTTGACTTTTTGTTTAAAATTAGTATAATAACAATAAGAATAAAAATGAACATACTGGTTAGGTTTTAATCTTTTAGGCAGATAAGTCCTATAAGCTAAAAGCTAACAGCTATAAGCTAAAAATATGTCAGATAAAATTGCGGTTATCAAAACCGGCGGCAAACAATATAAAGTTAAAGAGGGCCAAACCGTCAAAATAGAGAAATTGGATAAAGAGGACGGAGAAAAAGTTTCTTTTGAAACTCTTCTTATAGCCTCGGCAGACGGGAAAGAGGTTGATTTGGGCAAACCCCTGCTCGATAAAAAAGTGGGTGGTCAGGTTGTTTCTTCCGGAAAAAGCAAAAAGGTTCTGGTGGTAAAGTACAAGAATAAAACCCGCTATACGCGCACTCGCGGCCATCGCCAGCTTTTTACAAAGGTTAAAATCGACCCTATCGTTTAAAACGTTTTTGATTTTATCATATAAAAATCCGTTCCGAAATCTCGGGACGGATTTTTGTTTTATCGAAAAAGCCGACGCTCAAAGGGTGTTCCGATATTTTAAAGCATGGGTCAGGGTTATTTCGTCCGCGTATTCCAAGTCAGCGCCCATAGGCAAACCCTTGGCCAATCTGGTTATTTTTACGTTAAGCGGTTTAAGGATTTTGGCGAGGTAGAGGGCGGTGGTTTCACCTTCGAAATTATGGCTTAAACCTAAAATAACCTCTTTAACACCGCTATTTTTTATCCTATGCAAAAGTTGTTTTATGGTCAGATTCTCCGGACCGATGTTGTCTATGGTATTAATGAGTCCTTCCAGGATATGGTAATGGCCCTTATATTGCCCGGTAGCTTCGATAACCTGCATATCGCGGGAAGTGGAAATAACGCAAATTACTGAATTATCCCTTTTTTTGTCGGAGCAGATAGGACAGGGGTCGGCCTCCGCGATCGCGAAACAACGGCCGCATGTTTTAGTGCCTTCTTTAAGTTCGGCGATCGCCTGGGCCAGTTTTTGAAGATCTTCGCCGCTTTGTTTCAGTAAATAAAAAACATACCGCTCAGCGGTTTTCGGTCCGACGGTGGGCAGCTTGGTAAAATTGTTTATAAGATTTTGGATGGCTTGGGGATACTTCATGTTTGGGGATTACTTTTTTTTCGTTTATTCCGTGCGTATTCGTTGCTTTTGTGTTTTGATTTTAAACACCCAGACACGAAACAAACGAAAAATTACGAAACAAACGAAGCGCCGAAAACTATAATCCGGGGAATCCTCCCATTTCCTGCATTTTTTGGGCCATGACCCGTTGCGTTTTCTTTATGGCATCGTTCACACAGTCCATGAGCATTCCCTCCAGACTGTCCTTTGCCAGGTTTTCGTTAAGGCTGATTTTCGTTATTTCCATATTGCCGTTCATGGAAACGGTAATGCCGCCTTTTTCGATCGTGACGGACTCGTTAGCCAAGGCGTTTTGCATCTGTTTGGCCGTGCTTCTAAGATCTTTTAAGTGCTTTAATTTATTGAACATATTTTTTTATTAGTTTTTAGCTCATATGTGCTAGGTTTTAGGAACGATTTTTAAAATCGTTTCGTAAAAAGCTATAAGCTAACAGCTAAAACTTAAAATTAGTATTCCGCCATAATATCTTCGAGGCCGGATCTGTCCCGATTTTTAAAGCTGACGCTGTTTTCATCGAAAAAAAGAGTGACGGCTCCGGTCGGACCGTTCCTGTGTTTAGCCACGTAGATTTCCGCCCGATTCCGATCTTCCTGGGAAAGCTCTTCCCGGTTGTAGTTGCGGTCCGCCGCCTTGCGGTAAACGAACAAAACCACGTCCGCGTCCTGTTCGATCGAACCTGAATCCCTAAGGTGCGACAATTTCGGGATGGCCGGCTTGCTCTGCTCGACGGCACGCGACAGCTGGGACAGGGCCAAAACCGGAATATTGAGTTCGCGGGCGATACCCTTAAGGCCGCGGGTGATCTCGGCTACTTCCTGCACGCGGTTATCGCCGTATTTCCCCCGGCCTTCCATAAGCTGAAGGTAGTCGATTATCAAAAGCCCCAAGCCTTTTTCGATCTGCAGCCGTCTCGCTTTGGCGCGTATTTCCATCACGGAACAATTCGGGGAGTCATCGATGAATATCGGCGCTTCGGATAATCTGCCCATGGCGTCGCCGATGCGCGAAAAATCATTGTCCTCTTCCTGATCGGAGAGCCGGCCGCCGTGCAGACGGAATAAATTAACGTTAGCTTGCGCGCAAAGCATGCGGTCGACCAGCTGTTCCTTGCTCATTTCCAGAGAGAATATGCCGACCGGCGTTTTATGCTCGACTCCCGCCTGACGGGCGATATCCATAGCCAAAGAGGTCTTGCCGACGCTCGGGCGGGCGGCGAGTATTACGAGATCTGATTTTTGCAGTCCGGCCAAAAGGCGGTCAAGATCGTAAAAACCGGTCGGTACACCCCGTAATTTGCCGCTTTGCTTGTGCAGCTCGTCAATGCGTTCAAAAGCCTCGTTCAGTAGCTGGTCTACGGGCAGGAAGACGTTTTTAAGGTATTTCTGGGAAACCCCGAATAATTTACGTTCGGATTCATCCAGGATCTTTTCGATATCTTCGTCTTCCTTATATCCCAATTCCGATATTTCCGCGGCCGCCCTGAGAAGGCGGCGCAAAGTCGCTTTGCGCTGGATAATATTGGCGTAATGCACTATGTGAGCGGGGGTGGCGACAAGATTTGAAAGCTGGGCCAGATAAGTGCGCCCGCCGATCATTTCCAGGCGGTTCTTGCTTTCGAGGATGTTCGTCAGGCTGACAATATCGATCGGCTCATGGCGCGAATATAGTTCCATGATCGCGCTAAAAAGCACCCGGTTGCCCTCTTTATAGAAATCATATTCGGTAATTATATCCGCCACTTTAATGATCGCGTCCTTGTCGATCAAAAGCGAGCCCAGGAAAGATTGCTCGGCCTCAAGATTTTGCGGCGGTAATTTTTCGATTATTTGCTCGTTATCCATATTGTTATAATACCGAAAATCGAAAGCTATTACAAGTGTAAAAAAATCCGTGTTTATCCTGATATCGTCCACTGCTTGTCAACAGATATTTTAGAAAAAAATAGCCAATAATAAATAAAAAATTTCGGTATAACATAGTATTTCACTAATCTGCGGAAACTATTGCAAAAAATCATATAATGTGCTATATTACTATTAAGTAATCACTGCTTGTTGGCAGTTTTTATTTTCGCTCTCGTAAGCTCTCATCCGAATATAAAAATTCAAAAAATTATTTTTTGCGCCCATAGCTCAGTTGGTAGAGCAGCTCCCTTTTAAGGAGAAGGTCACAGGTTCGAATCCTGTTGGGCGCACTTTGGATTTTCGATTGCAGATTGTCGATTTTCGATTTTACGGGAAACGAGAGGATTACTTGTTTCTCTTATTTTTTTATTCTGAATTTACGACTCGTCATTCGACAATCGCAAATCGCCAATCGGCAATCCCGAGGCCGGAGTAGCTCAATGGTAGAGCAATGGTTTTGTAAACCATTTGTTGGGGGTTCAATTCCTCTCTCCGGCTCTTTAATAACAATTGACATTTAACATTTAACATTGAAATTCCCGCTGACGCGGGTTTTTGTATAGTTAATGAAAAAAAATACCTATAAAATTTACACCCTGGGCTGTAAAATCAACCAGTATGATTCCGGGAGTCTGGCGGACGGTTTTAATGCCGCCGGCTTTAAAGCACTTGCCGGAAACGCCGACCTGGCGATCATTAATACCTGTACCGTTACCAAGACCGCGCACGCCAAAAGCCGACAAATGCTTAAGAAGGCAAAAAAAGAAAACCCTGGCGCTAAAATCGCCCTTGTAGGCTGCTGGCCCAAGGTTTATAAAAAGAGCGCGGCCGATTTAAGGGCGGATTATGTTTACGGCGCCGGACAATATGATGAATTCATCAAAAAAATAACGGTTGATTTCAGATTGGAAAAAACAAACGCGTCCCGAGCCCCACGCCCCGCATTACGCGGTAAAAGCCGTTATTTTATAAAAGTCCAGGACGGCTGCGAGCAGTTTTGCTCGTATTGCGTGATTCCTTACGCTCGGGGAAAACTGCGAAGCCGGCCGAAAGAGGAGATTATTGATGAAATCGTACGAGCGACAGAAGCCGGGTATAAGGAAGTTGTTTTATCGGGGATCCACTTGGGATTGTACGGAAAGGAAGCTACCCGCGACACAAGACGGGGGGCGCGTGACGGCAACCTGGCAGAGCTTGTTAAAGAAATATTGCGGATCAAGGGGTTAGGGCGGGTGCGGTTAAGTTCGATCGAGATCAGCGAAGTGACGGATGATTTAATAGATCTTTTCGCGCGGCCGAGAAAAGAGGGGATACCCTATGTCTGCAAGCATCTCCATATTCCCTTGCAATCAGGCTCCGATAAGATTCTCGCCTTAATGAACCGGCCCTATGACACCGCTTACTTTCGCGCTAAAATTGAAAAGCTTCGGAAAATAATGCCTGATGTCGCGATTACCACCGACGTGATCACGGGTTTTCCCGGGGAAAGCGAAGAAGATTTTCGCACCACTTACGATTTTATCAAAGAGGTAAATTTTAGCCGTCTGCATATTTTTCCGTTTTCAGCGCACGAGCGCGCGCCGGCTTCCCGATATCCCGGCCAGATAGGGGAGAAGATAAAAAAGGAGAGGGCCGATAAATTGCGGCGTTTAGGCTACAAACTTTTCCGGGAGTATAAAAATAAATTTGCGGGACGTGAACTAGAGGTGGTCGTCGGGAATCTGAAAAACGGTCGTCGTTTAGGCAAAAGCGAATATTATTTTGACATAGAACTTGATCCGGATTTGATCAGGGCGGATAACGGGGATGGTTTAACGGGCGGGATTATTACCGTAAATTTTTAACAGCATTTATAGTAGCGAAAATCACGGGATGCTATCGCTACGCTCCAGCATGACACAAATAAAAGAGCCGCATCTTTTGATGCGGCCTTGTTTTTTTTGTTTTAAACTTCTTTGAATTTTTTTGCCAGATCGTTGTCGATCACGTAGATGGCGATTTCCTGCGCCCCTTGTTCGGTGTATCCGAATTTTTCCATCAGATTCTTGAAAAGGTAACGCACGTCATCCTGGATCTTGCGATCGTAGGTTTTAAAACCCTCTTTTCCGTAATCCTTGATGGCGTTGCGGAAATTACTGTTATCAACGAAGGGGTCGAGCGCTTTGGCTTTGACGTTTTTGGTGAATAAATCAAACAATTCTCTATACTGCTTCGTTTCCTCGATCGTTTTTCCTTCCAGGCGCATTTCCTGGGCCAGGGTCATATTCGAATAGGTTTTGGCATGGTCGGAACGAAAAGCATCGATCTCTTTTTCCCAGTCGGAAAGTCTTTTGTTGCCGCGAGGGATCAAGTATTTTTCGATTTCATCGAGGATATCTCTCGTTAATACGTATTTTTCTTTAACGTACGGGCAGGTAATTTCTGTTTTTAATTCACAGGTAATGGCGTACATCCATTTTTTCACGTAATAGGCGATGCGCTCGTCATTGTAATAGAAGAGCGATTCTTTCATTTCCTGCAGAACGGAGTAATCGTACAAGTTCATCAAGGAATCCAGAAAACCGACCGGAATCGATTCCTTTAGTTCTTTTTTCTTAACAACGAATTTAGCCAGGTCGGATAAATTGATCAACCGATCCGGCTTGGCGTGCTGGGAGTAGAACTCTCCGAAAATTCGGATCGAATCGCGGCCGGAAATACCGCTTTTCCCTTCGCCGTCAGCCTCCGCCAATATCCGGCGCCGTCTCCTGGCGTTCAATCTTTTGCGGTCTTCCTGGTTAAGCCATTCGGGTATGTTTCCGCAGTAAATTAACATCTTCAGGAGCTGCAGGTTCTTGTCGCAGAATTTTTCGTATTTTTCGGATTTATCGGCACTTTCTTTTTTCTCGATCCATTCGAACATAGCTGGCGACTTCGCGCTCAGGCGTGTAGCAATGATTATTTTGGCGAAATTCTGAAATACCCGGGGCAGGAATGCCGCCTCTATGTGTTCGCCGAAAGTATCCTTGTAGATGCCGCTTTCCGTGATGAAATCCAGGACATAAGAAATATTAATGAATTGGATGCGGTCGGAAAGCGACTTCATCTCATCGATTACCTTCTTGTCTTCCGGATTCATGACGCCGATCAGGAGGGAATCCGCGGTTTCTTCGATATCTTCGACCCGGTGCACCCTTTCGGAAACGATATTGTGCTGCTCTTTGAGGCGTTCCACGTTGTACGATTTAACGTCCATCAGGGCGCGCAAGCCGTTGTTGGTTTTGGCGTAGGTCGAAAATACGTATTGCACTTTAGTGCTCTGCAGAAGCCCGTTGATATTCCTTTGGGCGATCGGGTCGGTTCTGACGTTTTGCTTCGTGGGCGGGTCGCCGGGATTGAAGACGGATATGCCCTCTCCCATGCGTCGATTCATGCGGAAAGGACGGCAGTAAAGGAAGTCCAGGACTTTTTTCCGGTCCTTGTATTTCCACATCAACTCTTCGTACAAGGCGCCGCAGATTGTGCAGGGTTCGTCTTTTAAGAGCCACTCGTATTCCTTGTCCGCAAAAAGCCTGAATTTCATTTCACCGTTCGGGAACAGGTCATCGAAGAATTCGCGGCGGTGTTTTTTCGGCACCAAAAGTATGGGGTTGTCGTGGCTGGGGCAGGGGATCTCGACGTATTGGCTGTCGCCGCCGCATTCGCAATGCTCGTTTTTCTTGTCAGTTTCCTCCTGCCAGGCGCCTATTTCGCTGCGCGGAAACTTCCAGACGACTTCGAAGCGCAAGCCTTCGGGGGTGTTCGAATAGTCCTGCAGGCGACGGAGGAGGTTATTGAGGAACGTGCTTTTGCCGCAGCCGTGCGGACCGTCGAATATGTAAATCTTGTTCTGCTGCGTTCCCCGTTTCATGTCTTCCGTCCACGCTATCAGTCGGTTCGCGAATATCCGATCGGCGAAGAAGCGGTGGTTGGAATCGATGGCGAAGAGCCCGGTGCAGTCATAATCGATATAACCGATATTCTCCGGATCGTTCGGGTCTTCTTCTTCCCCCTTCTTGACGAAGGATTTTACCATATCGTAGAAGTACTGGAAAATATTCCGGGTGGCGATTTCCGGGTTTGACGCGGCCATAAGCAGGAATTCCTCGAAACTGATCGGTCCGTACGAGATATCGTTATCCCGCTTTTCCGCTTCCGTCAATCGCCTGACTATCTTTTTGACGCTTTCGGTCGTGATTATATCCATTTTATCCTCCCCGAGGGCAGTTTTAGTTCAGGGAGCCGGGAAGAGTTTTAAATCTTCCCGGATTTCCCTTTTATGACATTACTTCGCGTTTGAGTTTTTTGCTCATCATGGTGTAGAGTACCCTCTGCCAGGTAACTCTTTTCGTTCCGTCTTTGAGCTCTTCGATATTCGCGGCCTCGTTCGTTTCGAGAAAAACCGGTCCGCCCCAAAGGAACTCTATGCCCAGCATCGTATTGTGGATGAATTCCTTTACCAGGGGTTTTCCTTCGAAGTGGTGCTTCAGGCACAGGCCCACCTCGGACGCTTCGTTGACGGTAATGTGCGGCGGATGATAGAGGGAATTGAAAAGCATTTGCCGGTAATCCTCGGCCTTGCGGCTTTTGACGTACCAGACCCAAACCCGGCGACCTTCGTCCAAATACCTGTCGGCCACGAAAAGATCGTTTTTCGTCACGAAACCCTGGTCCACGAAGGTGGACAGGAAACTGAAATCGCAGAGGCTTTCCCGGATCTTAAAGATGAATTCCTGTCCGTGCCCGGTCTGCTCATTGAACTTTTCGCGTTCCGTCGCGTCCGAAAGGCTTCTGTACTTAAGGGAATACTTGTTGGTGTCGCCCAACTCTTCGATCCATTGGAACAAACGCAGGCCCAGGGCATAGGGGTTTAGACCCACGCGCGGCATAGAGGTAACGCCGGCGTTAATGCGGGCAAAATCAACTTCGTGGCCCCGGATGCGGTCATCGGTCAAGAACAGTTTTTCGTGCCAGTAAGAGGCCCAACCCTCGTTCATGATCTTTGTTCGGATCTGCGGCTGGAAAAAAACCGAAGTTTTCCGCACTACTTCCATAACTGCTTTCATCCAGGAATTCTTATCCTGGTTCAAAAATTGCGAATTTTTGATTACGTATTGGATCGGATCGATTTTTTGCGGCTGCGTGGTTTCCTTGCAATAGCTGGTGTATTTGGCGGGTAATTCCGGCCAGACCTGGTTGACGGCGTGGAGAAACGCGTTTTCTCCGTCTGTTCGGTTGTACTCCTCGATCCATTTTAAGTAGGTTTGCCGGCGCAAATTGTCGTTTTTGAAATCGGCGATTGTCTGCAGGAATATATCGAAGAAATAGTCGATTTTACCGAGTTTTTTCGGGGTTTCGCGGGAGTCGGTCCTGGACAATTCCCCCCAGTAATCCACCAGATTGTCCATGCCGCGCGTAAACTCGATCACGTAATCGACCCACCGTCCGTGTTCCCTTCTTAAATTAGCGATCAGGCGCTTATCGGACAGCGCCTCGCCGCAAAAATCGTAATCCCAGGTGTTGCGGAAATAATGGTTTTTGCGGAAAAAATCGATATGACCAAGGACGTGATAGAAGATCATGACGTTCAACCAGTCCGGATTATTATCGTTGTAGAACGAAATAGCCGGGCGGGTATTGATCACGGTCTCGTAAGGATTCGAGGGATAAAGTTCGTATTTGCCCCGACCCTGAAGCACTTCGATATCGTGCACCCAGTAATCGTACAGGGTCGGGATCATGATCTTCGGGGAAAGCTCTACAAGGTCGCGGTTGGTAATAATGTATTCCAGAGTTTCGTCATTGACGTCAAGCCCGGCGTCCACGGCTCGCTTTTTGCATTCCTCCATTATTCCTTTGGTGTGCTGGTCGATTAATTTCGTCATGGTCGACCTCCTATTCGGACAGTATTGTTTTGATGCCTTCGATCAAACGCGGTTCATCGGCGTTTTCGGGCATGGAATCAAGGCGGATCAACTTCGGATATTCTTTGAGCAGGTTGGATTTTTTAACGTATTTTTCAACTTCCGTAGATCCGTCGCCGTTTCCGTTCACCACGGTAATGCCGACCCGGTTAACGTAGCTCATCATTTTTTTGAGTTCCGGCACCGCATCCTTGCCTTCGGCGTCCCAGTCGTCTCCGTCCGTACCGTGGAAAACATAGATATTGTATTCCTGAGCCAGATTCTCTTTTTCGGCGATCTCGTTAACAAGTTTATAACCCGAGGACACTTGCGTTCCGCCGGCAACCTTCGAGTTGTAGTAAGTAAAAAAATCCGGAACTTCCTTGGCGGAGGTATCGTGCAGAATGAACCGGCATTCAGCCATGTGCTCGTACTGGTAAAGCAGGAAGGCGTAGATCATGACATGCTGGCTCACAATAATTTGAGTTCGTTTTCCCGTCATCGAGCCGGAATAATCGCGGACAAAGAAGATCATGGCCGGAGATTCGAAAACCTTTTCGCGGGAAAGTATCCGATAGATCATGTCTTTCGGCGACACGATCAGTTGTTCTGTATCGACGTTCTCGGGATCGATATTCCCCAACGATATGTTGGTCTCTATGATCTTCCGTAGCGAGGCCTTCTTGTCGAGAAATTGTCCGAAACCCCGGTTGCGGTCGGTCAGATCGTATTTGATGCGGGTACTCGGCCTTTTTTTCGATTTTTCCTGCAGATGCGGCAGGGAGAATTTTTCCGTAAGCACCCGGCCGAGCTCGTAAGCTGATTGCTCGATACCGTGGTTGGTTTCTTCCCCCTGGCCCGGACCGGCGCCGCTGCCCTGTTCGCTTTGGTCTATCGGCTGCTCGCCGATGATCTCTCCTTCTTCGCCCTTGCCTTGTCCGCCAGCCCCTTCTTCCTCTTCCGAGACTTCCGGATCGTGGATGAACTTTTCCTCGGTTGTGGTCGGTACGACTATCACTCTTTGGCCGCTTCTTCCCGGTTTAACCAGGCGCCCGATCCGTATTTTTTCGGGAAAGCCGTCGTTTGTCCGCTGTTTGTCGTGCGCCAGAAGATCATCGATGGACCGGATATTAAGGGACTTATCCGGTTCGGGCCGCATATTCAGAAAACGGCTTTGATCGTTATTCGCCGGACCGTATAACCCGGGGACCGGTTTAGGATCCGCCGCCGGCAGGCCATGATCGCCGCCAGCCTCTATTTCGGAGAGCATTCTTTTTCTCTTATCTTCGGAGCTTCTATCGGCGAAACGCCGATAGATCGGTTCAAGCTGGTTTTTATCCATAAGAATCCCCCTCAATAGATAAACGGCCGGGAAACCTAAAAGCGGCATTCCCGGCCTTGTTGACGTCCTAATTTTCGTCGTCCTGGGTACAGAAGTACTCGATCGTCTTCTGCGCGCAAGTACGGCAATACATTAGCTTGTTGAGCATCGTCGATATCATACGGTCGTACAATTTCTGGTTCTCTTCGTTGGTGCGGTTGGCTAGAGCACCGATCAAGCTCCCGGCGCCGGCGATATCCGATTTCAGGCGAACGTCGGTGACGGCTTTGACCAGTTCCAGGTTGTCCATGAAATCGTAGTTCGGATCGACCGAAATTTTCTGGCCGTAGATCTTACGGATCGAGGTGCGGAAGGTTTCCCGCTGCTCCTGGGTTTTTAAGCCCAGCCGTTCTTCGACCGATTTGATGAATCTTTCGTCGATCTTCATGGCGCGAAGTTCCCCGCTCTGGGGGTCCTTATACTTCCACATCTTGTCCGGACCGAGGTTTTCCGCGTCGATGCCGATGATCATATTCACATAGTTCATGACATCTTTGCGGATGGCCAGCGGTTCGTCCATATAGGCGTTGAACATCTCCGTCATGATCCGTTCACGGTAAAGTCCCTTGGCGAGCTTGATGTCCTCCAGGAATTTTATACGGTCATTATTGTCGGAGACATAATCCAGGACAACGCGTTCGAGCGCCGTATAAACGTCGAAAGCGAAGAGGCATTTGCCCTTGGTGGTCGCGGAGCTTTCATTTAAGATCTGCATCGCCCGGCCCAGGTTGCGCTGGCCGAAGCCCTTTTGTCCGAAATGATCCATCGGGTTGGCTTTTTGGTTCAAGGTGTCTATCACTTCGGCCAGAGCCTTGACGGATTTTTCGCCGGCTACTTCGCCAGCGGCCAATTTCATCATTTCGATCGGGTCGAGCTTTTCGGTCTTTGGCAGGCGCATGAGCACGGCGGCCACGGAAGCGGCATAGACGAGATTCGGGTCTTCATGCAGGGGCTCGCCTTTGAGCGTTGCCCTTTCCCGGTCGCCGATCGAATAGCGCGTGAGGTCGTACTGGAGCTTGTAGTTGGTGTTGTGGGATACGTAGCAAATGCGGCATCGGTCGATGATCGGGGATTGCGCCTTGTCGGCCAGGAAGTTCGCGAACTCGGAATTATTCGAGGTGGCGATGATAAGGGTGTCGATCGGCCACTTATAGCCGTCGATCTCGATGCAGCGGTTCTGGATGACGCCCAGGTATACCTGGACCAGGTCAAGCTTGTTCTTGTAGATTTCGTCAGCGAAATGGATTCCGCCGCCGGCTACGCGGGCGAGTGCCCCGCGCCGCAGGTCGAAGCGGTAAGGATTGTTCGTGTCGGTAATGTGTAAGAGGCGCTGGATCGATTCCTCGCCCAAGAGGTCAACGGCCGATGAGGTGATCTTATCTTTGGCCGGATATTTTCCGGTAACTGTGCCGAGGCTTTCGCTCAAGGGAACCGGAAAAGTGCGGACAAAATCGAGCATCTTGTCGATTTTGCCCTCAGCGTGCTCGCGGACACTATCCCAGATATAGCTGGTGCAGGCGCCCAAGGGACGGTAATTTTCGTAAAGCTTATCGATCTGTTCTTTGGAAAATCCGCTCTGGCATAGAAATTCTTGGTTTTGGGACTTGTCTTCGAAGAGGTTCATGGCCAGGATCATCGGATCCTCGTATGTCTGCGATTCGATCGTCTTGATCCGGCCGTATGATCCGAGCTCTCCGACATTCACGAACTTGAAAGAATAACGGCGATTGGCCGGCTCTGACAGGAATTCCCGGTATTTGCGACACAAGAATTCCACGAAAAACGTTTTGCCGTTTCCCGGTTCGCCGATCAGCACAAAGGCCATCTCTTTCGAAGAGCCGTTCTCGGCCGCGTCCTTTATGAAAGACACGAGGCTGTTGATCTCGTCGTAGAGGCCGATAATGTGCTTTTTCCCGCCGCGAAAAATGCTGTAATCGAACGTGTCGGAGCCGTTCACATTGACGTCTTCCGGCATTTTCCCCAAAATCATCCGGGAAATACCCTGGAAAGCATTTTCGAAAATTCTCTTCCCGGAGATAATGGCGGCGATATGGTCATTCAAGGTGTTGGCTTCAAGCGACTTTGCGGTCATGGCTTTTTCTCCTTTACGGTTATACCGAAATACTTTTTTCGCGAAACCGATCTAATTATTGGCGTATCCTCCTTTAATTGTCAAAGTTCGATTTAATGGATAAATTTTCATTCATGCCATTTGCCCGTTTTCGCTGAATATCGGATAAGCGGACACGAGCGGATGGCGCGAGAGTAAAAAAGCCCAACTGTTCGAGAGTCGGGCTTTTCTTTATTTTATCCTGGTATTTGATCGGTTTAGCCCAACGAAAAACATTTCCTGATAAATAAGCAGGTATTAATGATCAAAGATGATTTTTTAACCTGTTGGGTCGGGGTCATTTCAAGAGGAATTAGAGTTTCATTAAGTCTTAATATTATATCTCATTGTAACAATTCGGGCATTTTTGTCAAGTTTAATAAGCAAACCTGTGCTTATTTCTAAAAAATATATATTAAAGCCAATATTAAACAGAAACATGCCTATTGACATTTTTGTAAAAATCTGATAAACTTAATCAACGTTAACAAATAGTTTTAATAAGTTTTATATAATCGGATGTTGGCATTGACTCTCAGGAAAATTTTATTAGTAAGCGCGGGTATTCTGACCGTTGTTTTCGGCATCATAAGCCTGGTATTGCCGATATTGCCCGGGTTTGTTTTGATAATCGTCGGTCTGATGCTTTTTGCCAAAGCGGCCGGCGGGCATTGGGAAAAAAGCACGGAGCATAAAATCCAGAATATGGTTATAATGATCAAGGCTAAACTTATCGGTTTAAGATTGGCGGCCAGAAAGATCACTGCAATCTTTTTTTAATTTAATGGTTATGATATCATGAAACTGCCGGATATAAGGGGGCAGTTTTTATTATTTATATTATTACAAATTCACAAATCAAAGCACAAATAACACAAATAATATCGGGAAATCTAAATTTGTGATGAAATTTGTGAATTTGTGATCATGAAGCAATGACGAACAATATCAATCAGGAAAAAAACGGTTTTTACGGCTTGGGTATAGCGCCTAAATTTTTTGAAATTCTCGACGAATTGAATTTTACCGTGCCGACGCCGATCCAGGTAAAGTCCATACCGGTGGCGATCGAAGGGAAAGATCTGGTCGGGATCGCCCAGACCGGCACGGGGAAGACCCTGGCCTTCGGCGTGCCGATGCTACAGCGTCTGGCGCAGAACGGGGGCAGGGGACTCGTTATAATACCGACGCGCGAACTGGCTCTCCAGGTAAACGAGCACTTGACCATGATCGGGCGCAAGCTCGGTCTTCGGACGGCGGTTTTAATCGGCGGAGAAACTATTAATAAGCAATTCGCCGCCCTGCGCCGAAAACCGCATATAATAGTGGCCACGCCCGGACGCCTGATCGACCACCTGGGACGTAAAACCGTTGACCTTAGCGCCGTAAAAATTTTGGTCCTGGACGAAGCTGATATGATGTTCGACATGGGATTCGCGCCGCAGATCAGGGAAATTTTAAAAGCCGTGCCAAAGAAAAGACAGACGATGCTTTTTTCCGCGACCATGCCGCCGGAGATCATGAATATCGCCGCCCGCGAGATGGCCCTGCCGGTCAGGATCGAAGTCGCGCCGGCCGGTACTGCGGCCGCCGGCGTCACTCAGGAGATGATAATAGTGAACGTCGAGGATAAATTCGCCCAGGTGGAAAAAATATTAGTTAAGCATACCGGGCCGGTCCTGGTTTTCACGCGCACCAAGCACGGCGCCAAGAATCTCTGCCGCAAACTCCGGCAGATCGGCCACAAATCAGCGGAGATCCATTCTAACCGCTCCCTGGCCCAGCGCCGGGAAGCCTTGGACGGATTCAAGATCGGGAAGTTCCGGATCCTGGTCGCGACCGATATCGCCGCCCGCGGCATTGACGTTTCCGGCATCGAGCTTGTGCTTAATTATGACCTGCCCGAGCAAGCCGAGGATTATGTCCACCGCATCGGCCGCACGGCCCGCGCCGGCCGGACCGGCGTCGCGATCTCCTTGGCTCTGCCCGCTCAGCTCGCCGCCATCAAAAAGATCGAAAAAACCATCAATAAAACCATACCCCAAACCCGCTTAGCCGCCTTTCCCGATAACGGCATTAGCTCTATATTTAACAGGAACCGCCTGAAGTTCAGTCATCACCGCCAGACCAGGGAAGCCGGCCAGAGCCGCGCCAACCAGCCGAAATTCAACCGGAATATCGCCCGCCGCCGTCGGTCTTTCAGTACCGGTAGCGTTCGACCGAAGCGTTAAGTTTAAACATTGGAATTGTATAGAAAATCGGTGTAAAACCGATTTTTTGTTACTCTTGACAAAAACTTGACGTCGTGCTATTATCCCTTATCAAGGGATTTTTTTGAACATTACATATCAAGGGAGGAAAAAGAATGGAAAATGAATCCACAACAACCTGTGATCGCGAATGGGTGCTGGAGAAAGCGCTCGCCGCGAAAGTCGAACTCGCGAAGGCGAGAGAGCTGCTGATACCCAGTTGCATGGAAATAATTAAATCATGGTCTTTTTGGAAAAGGTTAGAATGGCTCTGCTTTCCTTGCACGGAAAAAATGGTGGAAAACCGCCGCTTTCCTTGCACGGAAAAAATGGTGAAAAACTTCGGCTTTTACATGTGGCCGGAATATGCGTTGTGGCTGCGTGAGTCCCATTTGGCCGAATTGATATATCTGGCCGAAAATGCTTGTGACGGCACGGTGGCCGTTACCGGAGCGGGCATGCATGCCTTGAAGTTCAACGCGGATTCGTTCATTAAACATAGATTTGCTGATTGAACAACTTCTAAAAAACAAACGGGAGAACAAAGCTCCCGTTTTTTTTATTATGTTGCTCTTGTGGCAAACCCCCGTAAAATTCAGGCGGGATAGACAAGTTTTTGTTATTATGCTATCATAAGATAAGTAAAATGGCCCGTTCGTCTAATGGTCAGGACGTAAGGTTCTCATCCTTAAAACAGGGGTTCGATTCCCCTACGGGCTACGAAAATAAAAAGCTCCGCATCAGCGGAGTTTTTGTGTTTGTAATTCGTATTTTTATTCGGCTAATAAATTTTTATATCCGTTAATGAATTCCTCTCCGCTCATGATCTTTTTTCCCTCCGGCTGGATTTTTTTAATAATCAAAGCATTTTGTCCGCATTGCATGGCTAATTTATTTTCAAAAACAAAAAACTTCCCCGGTTCATATTCATTGATTCTTATCGGCACATGGTTTGTTTCTATGATTTTAATAATTTTGCCATCGCCATGTTTCATGTTTCGTGTTTCATGATAAAATGACGTCGGCCACGGCGACATCGCCCTTACGAACCGCTCGATCTCTTCCGCGGACTTTTTAAAATCTATCAGTCCGTCTTCCTTTTTAAGCTGGCGGGCGTAAGAAGCTAAGGTTTCGTCCTGAGATTGCGGCGATATTTTTCCGGCGATATGATCTTTAAGGGTCGGCAGTAAAAGTTCCGCCCCTAAAAGCGAGAGCTTGTCAAAAAGCGTTCCGGCGGTGTCGGTATTTTCTATGGGGATCGATCTTTGCGCCAGGATCGGGCCGGTATCGAGCCCTTTATCCATTTTCATGATCGTTATTCCCGTCTCTTTGTCGCCAGCCATGATCGCCGCCTGGATACAGGACGCGCCGCGGTATTTAGGAAGAAGCGAGCCGTGGATATTCAAACAACCGTATTTGGGCGTGCTTAATATGTTTTCGGGCAGAATTTGGGCGTAAGCGGCAACTACGATCAAATCAATATTAGCTATCGGATGTCGGGATATTTTTTCCGGTTGGTATATCGGTATTTTATATTTTTGAGCTTCGAGTTTTATCGGTGGGGGAGTGAGGATCTGTTTGCGGCCGGTTTTTTTGTCCGGCTGAGTAATAACCGCGACCACGTCAAACACTTCGTCTTTAATTAAGGCGCGCAGTGCCGGTATGCCGAAATCCGGGGTACCGATGAATATAGTTTTTATTTTTTTTACAGACATGATATGATTAAACATAGCTTATCAGCAATAACCAATATTACAAATTCACAAATCGCGACACAAATGCACAAATTTAAAATTATTTGTGAATTTGTGATTAAATTTGTATATTTGTAATCAAACAGTATGCACGAATTAATTGATTTACTCCTCGCTTTCAGCTCAAACCTGGGCTATACCGGCATTATTTTGCTTATGGCGGTCGAAAGCTCGTTCATTCCCTTTCCGTCCGAGATCGTGGTGCCGCCGGCCGCGTACCTGGCTTCTCAGGGGGAGATGGATATTTTCCTGGTAATCCTCTCCGGTATTTCCGGCAGCCTGATCGGCGCGACCCTTAATTATTTCCTGGCCATGTGGCTGGGGCGCAAAGTAATTTATTCTTTGTCGCGCACCCGGATCGCCCGGATGCTACTTATCAATGAGGCGCAAATAAAAAAATCCGAAGACCTGTTTTTGAAATTCGGCAATCTTTCCACTTTCTGGGGCCGGCTCATACCGGCGGTCAGGCAGCTTATATCCTTGCCGGCCGGATTCTCCAAAATGCCTTTTAAAAACTTTATTTTTTTCACATTTCTGGGCTCCGGACTCTGGACGGTTATTTTAGCCGTTCTCGGTTATGTTTTTGGCGCCAACCAGGAAGCTTTAAGGCAATACTACAAAGAAATCAGCGTTATTTTCGGGGCGATAGCGATAGGGGTAATAATTTTGATGGTCATGAAAAAAAATAAAAACAAGGCGCTGCCCCCAAGTTAATTGCGTATAATGTCGCGCGCTTTGTCCGTAAACAAGATCCCGTCCAGATGATCGATCTCGTGCTGCAGCACCCGGGCCAACAAACCGGCAGCCGACATTTTTATGGTCTTGCCGCTTCCGTCGATATAAGAATAATCCACTTTTTTGTGCCTTCTTACCTGTCCGAAAACGCCGGGAATCGACAGGCAGCCTTCCGCGCCCCATTCTTTAAGCCAGGATCGTTTGGTTATTTCCGGATTGATCATGCAGATGGCGCCATCCTTCGTATTGACCGTAATTACCCGGATGTTTTTGCCGATCTGCGGAGCCGCCAGGCCTACGCCGTCCTTTTTTAACATAGTTAAAACCATATCCTCGCAAAGTTCCTGGATCTGCCGGGTTTTAAGTTTTTTTGGATCCAGTTTCCGGGACTTTTTCCGTAAGACAGGATTCGGGTCCGTAATTATAGTTAATAATAGAGGCATATTGACATTATTTATTATTCATGTTCTTTCTCGTATAATAGCTTATTTTTATAAAAATGGCAAGATTTTAGCGCGATGTCGGCAATGACGGAAGATTAAAGAGAGTTAGTATTATTTTTAAAGCCGTTCATTAAAAAATTTAAAGGGGAATGTAGCGATGCGCGGAAAAAAAATATCCTGCTTTGTTTTCTGTCTTTTTTTACTTCTGAGCGGCTGCGGCACTTTTACTAAACCGGCCGACACGATAAAAAAAACAAAAGAACTCTTATTCGGACAGGCGCGGCATAATTTCAAAATACTGGAAGTCTCCATCAGAGAAAAAGTTCCGCATCGGCCGGAGATCGTGTTATGGGATTATCGCGCTGATAATGATCCGGAAGTAAAGGCCATGGTTTCTGGTTACGTGGCCGGAAAACAAGAGTTAATGGATAATCTCAGGTCGAGGCTTAACTCTAAAATCATCCGGATATTTTTCGAAAATAGAGAATTACTGGTAGCATATACTTTTCAACCGGAGGAAAGACCGGAATTCATTGCCGCTTATAGCGCCTATTTTAAAGACATTGCCCGGTTTTCCGCCGACCTGGGTATAGATTTGCCTGAGATCAATCCCATATTCATAAACGCACCCTATCCGGAGACACCGGCAACTGAACGCACCGCCTATATCGTTTACAGATATTTCAAGCAATTCCGCCTGAAATGCTATTTCGAGGGCGAAAACGGCGAACGAACCAATCGCTTCTGGTTCGCCGGGTCGTTTTGCTCCGGTCAGCAGGGTGGGGTTGAAATTATCCTTTCAAATCCGGCCATCGGCGTCTATGAAGTCAGAAGGAACCCGCTGACGATCTGGAAAACCGACACCAGCAACATTTTTACGCTTCTGGCCACTCCTCTGGAAGAGCGTCTGCATTTTTTGGTTGGAGAATATACCGACAAAAAAATTCTTGAGGAGATCGGTCGCGTAAATGATCCGACAAGCGAGGAAATGCAGGTTATTCTTGACAAGTGGACGACCGTGGAAGAATTTATCGTCGGCGGCCTTGTTCATAATATCCTGGATGCATACCTGGAGGCGAACGGACTAAAGATCGATCCAGCGGTCCGCGGGGAAGTAGTGGCTAATTTTAAAAATTCCCCTCAGTACAAATATCGGGCGGCCGGTATAGAATTCGTCCGTATAATCGGGATAAAAAAAGCGCTGGAGACCTATAAGCGCGATCCGGGTGCCTTGGCCGATCTTCTGAAAAGATTCGCTAGATAAACAACGGGAATTTTAAAAATTCCCGTTTTATTGTGAGTATTAACATTTCGCCGGTCTAATGTTATAATAAAAACAATTATTAAAGTTATGGACGAGAAAAAAAGCGACATTACCGGTATCGGAGATATCCTCAAATCAAGGCAAATAAAAAAACCGCCCGCTTACGCCTGGCAGGACCTGGCTTTGCGCGTGGTAAAAGAGCTTAAAATACCGCCATTTAAAAAGGGCGCGGTTTTTAAGGTTTGCAAAGAGCATCCTTCCCAGACAATACTGAACGCCATGAATGATACTAAAGAATTATGCAAAACCAAGGGGGCGGGCTGGAAATATTTTTTTAAGATAATCGGAAGCCCCAAAGAGGAGGGGGCTGACGCGCAGGACCGATCTTAGTCTTAAATTTTAAAGTTTATTTGTAAAACAAAAGAGGCTTTTAAAGCCTCTTTTATAATATTATCCGTTTATAATTCAAAGTCCATCGCCAAGTAACCCACTCCGAAAGGATATTCGTATGACAACAATTTCGGCTCATGCTTGATGCCGTCAAGGATCCCCAAAAGGATCAGGATAGATTTCAGTCCGCATTCGCCCGCGTCCATGGTCAGATGCCGATCGATCTCGACTATATCACGGAACCTGTTCTTTAAAAGGCACTCCTGGATCTTTTGGTCGAATTTTTTGCCCTTGGGCGAGTAACCGGCCGGCGCGTCCTTGGTCAGGCGGTGAGAAAGATCGCCGGAAGCGATAACCGCCACCCGGTCCCGATTGACCAGGAATTCGCGTTTCAGGAGTTCTCCGAATTGGAAATGGGCTTCGTTGCTGAGACCGGAATAATAGATGGGGATTATTTTTACAGCCGGCAATTTTTCGGTCAGAAGATAGAGCGGCACGGACGCTCCGTGGTCAAGCTCTTCGGCGGAGATAAGCTGCAGAGGCGCTTTGGTTTCAAGGCTTTCCCTTATCCGGTGGGTTAGCGCGATATTGCCGTTCCAGGTTTTTTTCGTGGCAAAATCCCCGAAATCCTTGAAATTGCAGGAAAATTGGGGATTAAGATTCATCGTAAATACGTTAGACTGGATTATGCCGTGCGGAGAAATAATGACGATGGTGTCGATATTGTCGTCCGTAAGTTTTTTCGCCAGCAAGCGGTAGGATTCGGCCGTTGCCGCCAGCCGGGAAAGGTTTTCTTTCCCGATCGCGGGAATAAGCAGGGGCGGATGGGGGACCACTGAAGCGTGAACGAGAGACATATACTTTTACAAAAGACGCATGGATATTGCGTCTTTTTTCTTATATTTTTTATGGGTTTAAAATATTATTTATAGTTTCGCTTAACTCATCGTCCGCGGTCGAGGTCGCGGCGGCGTCCTGAGAGTCGGCTGCGTCATCGTCAGTCTCCGTTTCCGCCGCGTAAATCTCGCTTAAGGGTTCGCCGACTTCGTAGAGAGCCAGTATTTTCGGGGTAACCGTAATAACGTTCTCCCAGCGGTAGCCCATATCTTCGAATATTTTGCCGGAAGTGATCGCCCTTCTCCTGCCATTGTCTATGACATAAACGGCCGGCGAAGCGCTTGATTTTATGAGCTCGCCATCGCCGAAGATGGCCGGTTCCACGGTTTTATACCCGGCCAGTTTTTCCGGGGATTCGGGGGTGATCGCCTTGCCCTTGAATTTAGTTTTAAGAAGCACGGCGTCCCAGAGCGGCGCTTTCGTCCCGTCGCTTACCCAGTAGATTCCGCCGGTAGTTTTATCCTGGAGCAAAGCGCCGGTCGGGTAAGAGGTCGTAGCGGTCAAGGGGACGCCCTCCCGGTAGGCGTTTATATCTTCCCAACTCGCGTTCATAACCTCTTCCGGGTTATAGCCGATCTTCCGGAAAGCTTCGGTGCTGTCAAACCCGCGCCGGGTATCATCAACTAAAAGATAAATCGTGCCCCCGGGGGAGCGAACCAGCGAGTATTGCGGGAATTTTATGGGCGCGCCTTTAGGGTAGCGGTCTAATTCGCTTTTACCCACCTGGAGCACTTTTTTGACATCAAAACGGCTGGTTAAAGCGCCCTTGCTTAAAAACGGGCGTTTTTGGCCTTTTTGGATAAGCCAGACACCGGCCTCCCCCTTAACCTGGAGCAAACTGCCATTCGGATAAGTGAATGTAAAATAACGCATCCAGAGCTTGTGGAAATTAAAGTTGCCGTTATAAACATGCGGAGTGTAGTTATAAAGAGCGGCAGTAGCGTTGTTGGCCGGGGTAACGGCCTGAGCAGGCCGGCCGGTATTCGTGATCGTATAAGTATTGCCGGCTTTATAGGAGTAAAGATGCGGGTTGGTGACATAATCGAAGAATTGCAAAGCCGCGGAATTCACCTGTTTTCCGAAGCCCTGCCAGCGGGAATTACAGCCGCCGCCGTCCGGACAGCCGTAGCCGGTCGCCCAGTCAAGCTGCCTCGGGGTGGGGGAGGTATCATCGATAAGGCTTTGCTCTTTTTGCAGTAAAACGAGCAGTAGGCGGGGATTTATCCGGGCGGGTTTGCATTTTATCTTTCTTTCGGCCTCGGTCGGATTGGCGCTCATCTCCGCGTCGCCGCAATCGTAGTTATTGGTAGCGGCGTCATAGATTATCTCCGCGGCGGTTTTGGTCTTGCCCTCGAAGTTTGCCGTTTTATAGCGGGCAAGGTAGCCGCCCTGGTTATCCAGAAAAGCCTGAATTTCGGAGAGGGTCATGGTGCTCGAGTCGAGCATTTCCGCGTCGCTGATTATATTATTGGGATTGAATTCCGCGGCCCGCGCCCCGCTCCAAGCTAAACCTAAGCCGATCGTTATTATGCTCAGTAATAAAAACTTTTTAGTCATATTAAAACAAAAAAGACACGATTTATAATGTCCGTAAGTTAATTTTTTATTATTTTTATTATACTATAGATCGCTTTTTTGCACAAATTAATACAATTAGAAAATTTTAAAAAATAAAAGAGGTTAATTTATTCAACCTCTTACTTTTTTATTTTTTTCTTTCGCTTCATCTAAAATTTTTCTGAATCTGTTGACATTCTTCCAGAAATCATACATTTCAATCCTGCCTGGATGGTGTTTTTGTAAGTCCCCGAACAGGCGTTTGGTTTTCCTATCCCAACCAGCTAAAGAAATAACCGGAAAATCTTTGATGGCCTCTTTGATCAAGCAGGTAGCCAAGCCGCGTCCGCGATAACGTTCATGCACATAAATCATAAAATAAATTTTATATTCATGGTGCAATACAAACGCCCAGCCCATAAGCTGTTTCGGACCCATTATGACCATAGTCGGCGATTCTGGAAAATATGGGATAAAACGCCTTAGCCAACCGCCTTCAAGAGTGGCCCGCTTTAATCTCTCTTGCATTCGTTCGTCCCAATCACAAAATTTTTTCCTGAGTATATCCACTATACAATACCCCCGTTTTTAGTCAAAGTACGAATTTTATCTAGTTTAGTATAAGTTAAAAGTTTTGTCAAAAACATTTTTGCACAAATAAAAACCCCGGAATTGATTTTCCGGGGATTTTTCATTTTTTGAAAGGTGCTCTCATGCCCCATTACGGCATGGATAAGATAAACATTTTGTTATTCTGCGAACGGGCAAAACTCCAATCTAATACTTTCCCGGCGCCTAGACGATTATCAATGTCGCCACGCTCTTCCGGTCCGGCCGGAAAATCTCCTGGCATTGGCACCGGGTGCGTATTATAGTAATAACCTTCCTGGACATACGCGATATCCGATGCGTCCACTTTTATTTCCGAGAATAAAGGCGGTATAGGATCATCTACCGTACCTTGCGTATTCCCGGGCAGATGACAGGTAATATACGGCGCGCTTTCCAATCCGTCAACCATGTTAGAGACGGAAATGAAAACTCCCGTAAAAAGATTGATACCACCGTACATCGCCACCGCGGCATTTATTTCTACTGCATATTCCGTGGTTCCCGCCGGGAGGAGAGTGTCAATAAAAGCCGCTCCGTCCGGACTTTCCAGGTCTTCTAAGGTCCGGGCAACGCGGAAAATAACGCCGTCGCTTTCGGCGGGCGGCATCCATCCGAAAATAGCCTTATAACGGTTGCCGACCGTACTTGCTTCCAGCCTTTGGAGATAGGCGTGCATTATGGGTTCAACAATGGGATTCTGGACCGCTATGGTTATATTCGTAAATTCGTAGCTGCCCGCTGCTTGACCGCAGTAAACCTTTAGTTCGGCAGTCATAACCGGATCTCGGAGGACGATTTCAATAGAATGTCGTCTCCATTCAGAATCGACAAATACAGTCCTTTCGGTGGAGTGGGACACGCCGTCTTCGTCTTCTATTCTCAGCGAAATCAAACTGTCAGAACCGGCCAGATCGGTGAATTTAGCATCAAATTCAACCAATACGACCTGTCCGACATTGGCGTTTACGCCGGTTTTCTTCCAATATATGTCTTTCGGGTCTATCGGTTCCGTTTCGACGTTGATGTTGATGACCCGCAACGAGTGGTTAATCCCGTCATTGTCCGGATCAGTCCCGGTCAAATATGATTCATAGGAATCATTTAGAGTGTTTACATACGCGGTACCGAGCGTTACTTCGTTAGAATTTCCGCTTTGTTCGGTTGTGCCTACAATGTAGGCTCGGCAAACGAAATAGTAGGTATTATTTTCATCTATATCAGGAATGGTACAGTTAGTGGCCGTGCCCTCCCACCTGGGGAGGGAATAGTTATAGTTTGCCCCAGCCGATCTTATGAATATCCTGTAACCGATTTCTCTGCCCTGCTGATCGGGAGGATTTGGGTCCCAGGCCAGGCTTACATCGGCAGCGTTCGCGCTCATTGCGAAGAGACCGCCGAGTGCCAGAAAAAAGATCAGAATTACGGAAATTTTTTTCATGCTTTCCTCCTATATTTGGGTTGTAATGAGCAATTTTGCTTGACTATTTTATGTTTTTATTTTTTAATATAGTTTATTTTTTATTCTAATATTAGTTTTATATAATTAAATTACTTGACATATATTAATTTATGTGCTATAATTAAATGTTAAGATATAAAAATATTAGAACTAACTACTATATACTAAAAATTAAATTTTGTCAAGCCCTAGTTTTAAACGGCTTGACTAAGACAATAATTTATGAAAAAACTATTCGTGATCATCGCTTTAAGCGCTCTCTTGCCGCTTAACCCGGTCTTAGCCGCTAGCGCCAGAATCGTGGTGCCGGCAAGCGTAGGACTAAACGAAAGTTTTACTGCACAGGTCAATATTGACGATGCCGAGGATTTGCATGCCTCACGTTTCCTTGTAGATTACGACAAATCCCTTTTAGAATTTAATAATGCGGAAGTCGGCGAACTTATGGACCTTGGTTGTGATGACTTAACTCCCGGATTTCAGACTACTGATACTGGTTTACATTTTTACGTTGACAGGGGTAGTTGTGATGGAATAAATGGCAACGGTACGGCCGCGATATTAAACTTTACCGCCAAAGGAGAGTCCGGGACTTCTGGGTTAAATTTTGTTACAGAAGGAGAAGAAAAAAGTTATCTTACTGATTCGGAGGGAATGCCCATTTCTGCTACTTGGGAAAACAGCCAAACTATAATTGATGAACAAATTATTCCGGAAGAACCGGTGGTCGATGTTATGATTACGCCGGCCGATCAAACCGTAAACGTAGGGGATAACGTTGCTGTGGCCGTAACCGTCAAAGACGCAATCAATCTTAATACGGTCGATTTGGCCTTAACTTTTGATAATACGATTTTGACCTTTGTGGGCGTAACTCCGTCAGAAACATTAAACGATAATGGCTGGACTCTGTATGATCCGTTCGAGTATGAATCCGGATTAATCATGGTTTCAATGGATGGTATTGATGGTACACCGATAAATAACAATCAAACACTCGTTATATTCAATTTTACTGCCATTGATTCGGGAACTTCTTATCTTAATTTCGAACCTGATTTCAATTTCTTAAACTTTGGCGATTTAACAGCTTTGTGGAATAATGGAAACGTCACGGTTAACCAGGTAGTTGTGCCGCCGGTTGATGATACAATGGAGGTGCGTTTCTCTGAACTTTACGAGCTTGATTACGGCTCCAGCTTCCCCTTTTGGGTAAAATTGTACAGGCCAATAGACGTATCTTACTTTTTTGCCGAATTTACTTATAACACAGAGGTTTTAAGTTACGAAGAATTTGAGTCAGGTATTACAAATGTTCCTGAATATAGCGACTGGATGCTTGATGTATTTGAAAATACACCCGGAACAATAACGGTTATGATGGATGGAACCGGTGCGCTTCCAATAACCAATCCCACCGAAGATATACTCATGGTGGCGTTGAATTTTGAAGCGGTCGGATACGGCATAAGTACATTCGACTTTACTGAAAATCCCGACACCTGCCTGGTGGCCAACGAATCTTTTGAATCTTATGATGTCGAATGGGAAAATAGGGAAGTGACTGTTATTGATGATCAGTCTCCGATCATCAACGTAATTTTACCGACAAACGAAGACGTTTATTATTACGAAAACGCCGATCCGACCATCACTGTGCATGGAACGGCCACGGACAATGTCGGACTTGTAAGTATCGGAAGCTCGATAGATGGCGGTACAGGTGGTGCGGGCGGCGGAGCCGGATTACCCGGACCAGATCCGGAAATTAATTTCAGTTATGAATTCACATTAAGTGAAGGAGAAAATACAATAACAATAAGCGGCACCGACGAAGCCGGTAATTCCGCCAGCGATATTATCACAATCCATTACTCTTTGCCCGATACGACCGCTCCGGTTATAACTTTAGTCGGCGAAAACCCTGTTAATATCTACGTCGGCGACACCTATACCGATGCCGGCGCGACCGCTATGGACGGCACAGACGGAAATATCACTGCAAATATCACTACTGTTAATCCGGTAGATATAAATATTGTCGGAACCTATGCCATAACTTATAACGTTACCGACGCCGCTGGCAACCACGCTACCGAGGCGACCAGAACCGTTAATGTTCAGGAACCGCCTACGCCTCCAGCTCCCGCTGATATTATAGCTCCGGTCCGTTCTAATGGCGCGCCTGCGGGCACTTTAACAGCCGGCACGGCTAACGCTAACCTGACTTTTAATACCGATGAGCCGGCTTATTGCCGCTACGCTATGACGGCCAGCACCTCTTACGAGGCTATGACCGGCATCATATCGGCGGCCACGACCACCGCGCATACGCTTGCATTGAGCGGTTTAGCCAACGATACTAATCATAAATATTATGTCCGCTGCGCCGACGAAAACGGCAACGCCAATATCGACGATTACGAAATATCCTTCTATGTAGATAAACCGGCCGCGAGTACCGGCGGAGGCGGTGGTTCTTCTTCCGGCGGCGGCAGCGGCGGAGGAGGCGGAGGAGGCGGGGGTGGCGGAGGCTCTTTGGCCACGCCCGTTTCGACCAAGCCGGGAACGGTAAGCTCGACTACCGCCGAAAGGACCGAGAACGCGATAACGATAAAATGGCAGAACCCGGCCGCTAATTACTCTAAATCCATGATCATAAAATCAACCGAGGCGCTTGCTTCCTACCTTACCTGCCAAGCCGCCGAGGCTCTCGGAGAAAAAATATATGACGGCAACGGCACCGCCTATGAAGACAAAGACATAGCTTCGAACCTTAAATATTATTACGCTCTATACGCCAAAAACAGCCAGGGTGAATGCTCGGACGCGGTTATCATAGAAAAGGGAGCGACAACCGGCGGAAATACCGGCGACTCCGATACCGATAATAACGGCGTAACCGTAGCAGTCGGCACATATAAGAATCTGGGCGGTGTCGAGGGACGGATAGTGGAAGCGGTCAGCTTAAGCGAGGCCCGGGAAATAAGAGGCAATAAAGCCCCCGTCGCTTTAAGCGCCACCACTAAGCGTTTGTATGATTATATCTATAACAAACGTAAAGCCGATCTAAGCGAAGAAGAAAGATACGCTTTAGCTTATTATATCCATAATGGCACTCCTACCACGAAAATACTCGGAGCAGGGGAAAGGGCGGGCGTTTTAAACTCCTATCTGGCCGCTTTCAGTAAACTTCCCAAAACCGAGGCTGAATGGCAGGATGTTATAAAGATCGCGAACGGCCGCTGGCCAAGCGAAAAGAATGCCGCCAAGGAAAAAGCCGCCCAGGATACGAAATTCGCGGAAGTTTATAAGCGGCAACCTGATATGAACAACGCGCGCGATAATGCCGCCGTCACGGTCATCGCCTACGGACTTAGGCCGGCCGAGAGGAATATGGAAAGCGAAAAAGCCGCTATCCGGATATTCAGGGCGATATTCAGCTACGATCCGGCCTCAGCCATTGACTGGGATATTGTGAGGGCGATCGCTTATTCCGGCGCGGTAAGATAAAAAGACACAAAGACGTTTATAAGTTTATATACGTAGAGACGTTGCAATGCAACGTCTCTACAGTTATTACGGTCGTGAGTTCGGAATTTATTTCAATAAAAAACCAGGTTCCTCATCGTGAACCCGGTTTTTATATTTAAAAATCCATTATTTGACCGACACCGACAATCTATCCTTTATCCCCATGTCTATCGCTACCCTGTCTCCATTCTTGATCTTGCCTTCGATAATATCAAGCGCGAGCTCATCCAATATCATGTTCTGGATAATGCGCTTTAAGGGACGGGCGCCGAAAGTGACGTCATAGCCTTTATCCGCGAGCATCTTCTTAACTTTGGGCGCGATCTTTAATCTTATATTCTGGTCCTTCAAACGATTTTCCAGCTTGATCAATTCAAGATCGACGATCTTCGTGAGCGTATCCTTGTCCAGGCTCTTGAAGATGACGATCTCGTCTATCCGGTTAAGGAACTCGAGCTTGAAATGATTTTTTAGGATCGTGTCGATCTTTTCTTTCATCTCGTCGGAGCGCATTTTAGCCGCGTCAACCGCGTTTCCGCCGTCGGAGAAGCCGATTGAGTACTGCTTAATGACCTCATTCCCCAGGTTGGACGTCATGATCACGATCGTATTCTTGAAGTTGACCATCCGTCCCTTCGAATCCGTAACGCGGCCATCGTCCAATACCTGCAGGAGGATGTTGAATACTTCCGGGTGGGCCTTTTCGATCTCGTCGAAAAGAACCACGCTATACGGCCGGCGCCTGATCTTTTCGGTCAGTTGCCCCCCTTCGTCGTGCCCGACATAACCGGGAGGCGAACCGATGATCTTGGCGACCGAATGTTTTTCCATGAATTCGCTCATATCGATCCGGATAAGCGCCGCATCATCGTTGAACATGAATTTTGCTAAAGCCTTGGCTAATTCGGTCTTGCCGACCCCGGTCGGACCGACGAATAGGAAGGAACCGATCGGCCGCTGCTCTTCACTGATCCCGGCGCGGGAACGCCTGATGGCGTTAGCTACGGACTTGATCGCGTCCGCCTGCCCCTTGACCCGGGAAGATAATTCTTCTTCGGCGCGAGCCAGTTTTTTTATTTCTGATTCGAGCATTTTCGAGACCGGAATGCCGGTCCAGCGGGACACTACTTTCGCGATATCTTCTTCGTCGATCTCTTCTTTAAGTATCCTTTGGCCGCTTTTCTGTATCTTAAAAAGTTCGTCTTCGTTCTTTTTTACCTCTTTTTCCAACTGGGGAATCTTTGAATACCTGATTTCCGCCACCTCGGTAAGATCGTCGCCTTTTCTTTCTATTATCTCAGCTCGGACTTTAAGTTCGTCTATATCCTTTTTTGAAGCGCGTATCCGCGAGATGATCTCCTTTTCGTTGTTCCAATGCAATTCGATCTGGCCGGCTTTTTCCTTTATTTGCGCCAATTTCTCGTTTACGTGCGCCAGTTTAGACGAGTTTCTTTTTTCTTTGACCAAACCGGCTTTTTCGATCTCAAGGCGTTTTATCTCCCTTTTTAACTCATCGAGTTCTTCAGGCATGGAATCGATCTCCATCCGCAGGGCGGAGGTAGCCTCGTCAACGAGGTCGACGGCTTTATCCGGCAGGAATCGGTCCGTAATATAGCGGGAAGAAAGTTTTACCGCCGCTATGATCGCGTCATCAGTGATCCTGACGCCATGATGCACCTCGTATTTTTCCTTTATGCCCCTAAGTATCGCGACCGCGTCTTCCTGGTTCGGTTCGGCCACATAGATCGGCTGGAAGCGCCTTTCCAGAGCGGAATCGCGTTCGATATATTTCTGGTATTCCTTGGTAGTGGTCGCTCCGACGGCCTTAAGTTCGCCGCGGGCCAAAGCGGGTTTAAGCATATTAGAAGCGTCCATCGATCCTTCGGACGCTCCCGCGCCCACTAAGGTATGGAGCTCGTCGATGAACAATATTATCTTACCGCCGTTGGCTTTAACTTCTTTCATGACCGCTTTCAAACGATCCTCGAATTCTCCGCGAAATTTGGCGCCCGCCACCAAGGCACCCAGATCCAGACTGATCAATTCCTTGTTTTTCAAGGTTTCGGGCACGTCCCCGGAAACGATCCTTTGGGCCAAGCCCTCGACGATAGCGGTTTTGCCGGTACCGGCCTCGCCGATCAAAACCGGATTATTCTTGGTGCGGCGGGACAAAACCTGCATGATGCGCCTGATCTCGTTGTCCCGGCCGATTACCGGATCAAGCTTTTTCTTGCGAGCCAGATCGGTCAGGTTTATGGCATATTTTTCCATGACCTTATACTTGGTTTCGGGGTCGGGGTTATCGACTTTTTGCGTACCGCGCAGTTTCGACAATATTCCTAAAACGTTTTCGTATTCGACGCCCAATCCGATCAATATCCCCTGGGCTTCGGTTTTTATTCCGATAAGCGCCAATAGCAAATGCTCGGTCGATATATATTCATCGCCCATTTGTTCAGCCTCTTTTTTCGATCGTTCCAAAACCATGGCAACCTCCGCCGTGCCCTGAACGGTGCCCACGGCCGAAACAGAAGACGACTTCGGAAGTTTTTCTATCCGGTCGTAAACTTTTTGCTCGACCGTTTCGGGAGCGACTTTCAGTTTTTCCAGGATCGGCTTGACCAGGCTTTCGCTTTGAGTCAGAAGCGAAGCCAGAATATGCAAAGCCTCGATCTGCATCTGTCCGTGATCCTGGGCGATTATCTGGGCGTTTATGATCGCCTCCTGTGATTTATTAGTAAATTTATTGAACATATTTTTATATCTTTAAATTATTATTATAAAATAAATAAGTTAACCCATAGTTAGAATAGCGTGTTAGCACTCTTACGACATGAGTGCTAATTATAATTTACAACAAAAGAATTTACGTGTCAAGTGCTCAAGGATTTTTAAAAATTTTATAATATAATTAGCTAAAATAAAATACCCCTTAAGGCATTAAAATTTAGGTAATAATATTTATTCGATGATATTCAGGTCGCGGTCGCAATAGGCGCAGCGCCCGCCCGCATCCAGTCGTTCTATGCTATATCCCATTCGCCGTATAGCGATCTCGCCGCATTTGGGACAGTAAGTATTTTCTTTCTGGTCGCCGGGGATATTGCCGGCATAAACATATTTAAGTCCCGCTTCCCGGCCGATCTCGCAAGCCTCGTATATAAGGTCGTCGGCGGTTGGAGCCAGGCTTTTAAGCTTCCATGACAAAGAAGGGGAAAACCGGGTGACGTGCCAGGGTACGTCAACGTCAAGTTCTCCGGCAATGAATTCCGCTACCCGGTTTAGCATGGACGAGTTAGCGGATAAAGAGGGGATTATGAGCGTCGTTATCTCCAGGTGGACCTGTTCCTGTTTTAACATTTTCAGATTTTCCAGAACCGGATCCAGACGCGCTTCGCAATTAGCTTTATAAAAATCATTATCGATCGATTTCAGGTCAACATTGATCGCGTCCAGATGGGGGATTATGGCACTAAGACAATCTTCGCTCATATAGCCGTTAGAAACCCAAACATTCTTAAGGCCGCTTTTCCGGGCTAACTTCATGATATCCAGGGCGTATTCGGCGAATACGGTCGGCTCGTTGTAGGTATAGGAAATTGAAACGCAATCATTGGCTAACGCCTCTTCGATCATTCTTTCCGGCGTAACGAAATTCAGATCTTTTATTTTTTTTTCAAGCGTTTTGGCCTGGCTAATGTTCCAGTTCTGGCAGTTGGCGCAAGCGAAGTTGCAACCCAGGGTGCCGAAAGAATAAGTACTGGAACCGGGAAAAAAATGAAACAGAGGTTTTTTTTCAACCGGATCCACATTAGCGTCCAGCGGGTATCCGTAAACCAGGGAATATAAAACGCCGTTATCATTTTTTCGGGCGCGGCAAATACCGGTCTGACCGTTTTTGATCACGCAAAAATGGCTGCAAAGGCGGCATTCTACGGATCTATCATCAAGTTTTTTATAAAATAAGGCTTCATGCATACCGATTTTCAAATACATTGCTTAACCTCGCTATTTACAGTATAATAATTATATGAAAAATGTCAAAAATAAAAGATTGTTCATAGCCTTGAACCTCCCCGCCGAGATGAAACAAAGCGTAAAAATTTTTCTTGACGGAATTAAGGAAAGTATCCCGGGGGTTGTCTGGGCGCATCCTTTGACACTACATATTACCCTTCATTTTCTAGGGGATACCGGACCGGAGCAAGCCGAAAAAATAAAAATGGAAATGCAAAACCTTTCCGGCAAGTACCACCCGATGGAATTCGCTTTAAGCGGCCGGCTGAACGCTTTTCCGGCCATGAATAATCCTAAGATCCTGTACCTGGAGTTAAAGCAGTCAAACGGCAATTCCGCCCTTTCGCTCCAAAAAATATTGGGCAAAAATCTCTCCCAATGGATAAAGATCGATAAGCGGCCATGGCATCCCCATATTACGATCGGCCGGATAAAAGAACCTTCCGTATTCCGCCTTCCCGTAACCGTGCCGCTTATGCGGTCCGGCGGATTCGCGGTCGAAAGTTTTGACCTGATGGAATCGAGATTATACCTGGCCGGCGCGCGGTATACGGTCGTGGAGAAATTTAAATTATCGCTTTAATTTTAATATGGATAATATTAATATATTAGGTATAGGCATAAGTTCGATCGATAAAATTTCTCTTTGGAAAAAGATCGGGGGGTTTTTGTCAGACGGCCGCCAGCATTATATTGTTACCCCTAATCCTGAAATAATCCTTGAGTCTTTGCGCGACGAGGAGTTTTGGCATATCCTTAACCACGCCGATCTGGCTTTACCGGACGGTGTTGGGCTTAAATTCGCCGCGTGGACAATGGGTTTTAATTTAAAACGCGTGACCGGAGCTGATCTTACCGTGGAGATACTAAAAATGGCTGAAAGCGAAAACCGCAAAATAGCCGTATTGAACTGGCGCAAAAGCCTTTCGCGAAAAGAAGACATAGAAACCGTTTTGCGGAAAAACTATCCGAAGCTGAACTTCGCGATCGAAGAGGTCGATCGGGAATGGAGCATGCCCTATTACCAGAATATCAATGTTTTCCAGCCCGAAATAATATTCGTAACCTTAGGCGCTCCCTGGCAGGAAAAGTTCATTTATGGCAACCTGCCGAAAATGCCTTATGTTAAATTAGCCGTCGGCGTGGGCGGTTCTTTCGATTTTTTGACCCAAAAAATAAAACGCGCGCCTAAACCAATACGTGTCCTCGGGTTTGAATGGTTATGGCGGGTTTTTAAAGAAACCGGGGGGCGGCGGCTGTGGCGCCTTAAGAGAATATATCAAGCGGTTATCATATTCCCTTATAAATTCATCAAATGGCGATTTATACTGCCGTTTTTATACCGTCCGAATGTCGCCTGCCTGCTGTTCAAAAAAGAAAATGATAGATATCGGATTTTATTGACGGAACGAAAAGATGATCCCGGCCATTGGCAACTGCCGCAGGGGGGAACGGACGGGGAAAACATAGAAACGGCCGGCACGCGGGAATTGTCAGAGGAGCTTAACACTAATAAATTCAAGCCCCTTGCTTCTTTCGAAAATTTGTATAAATATAAATTCGCTGATAGAACGGGTTACAGGACCAATCAACATATCGGTTATCGGGGACAAAAACAAGGGCTTTTTATCGCCGAGTTCATCGGAAAAGACGAGGATATTGATCCGAATTACTGGGATCACGCCGGCTGGAAATGGGTAGATAGCGATAAACTGGTAGAAGGGGTGCATGAAGTAAGGCGGACGGCGGCAAAAATATATTTGGAAAAATTTAATAAAGCAATGAACAAACAATAAACAATATGAAAATGCGTTTAAAAAAATACATCTACCTTATAAATGACATAACCAACATAATCTTAAAAAAGGACAGAGAGGAAGAGGCGGCGCAAGCGGCGGAAAACGTCAAAAAACTGCGGACAGCGCTTATCGCGGCGGGTTTTCTTCTCCTGGTCTCGCTTATATTCAATATTTATTTTCTTATCGGTTAAAAACTGTACAAAAAATTTGTACAGCAAAAAAATATGAAACTGACTGTTTTAGGTTCCGGTACTTTATTTTTGACCCCAAAAAGATTCCCTTCGGCTTTTTTACTTGAGCACGAAAACAAGAAAATTCTCCTGGATTGCGGTTTCGGCGCCATAGCCCGATTATCCGAAGCGAGCATAGACCACAGGGATATCGGCGCTATCCTGATATCGCATTTCCACACGGATCATTTCGGGGACTGTTTCAACCTCATCCACTCTCGTTGGGTCGGGGATTGCTACGAAGGCCGTAAAAACAGGAAGATCGTTATAGCCGGACCGCAAACCATCGAAAGAAGATTCAAGGAATGGCGCCGGATCTTCTGGCCGGAACCGAAAGAGCATCATCCGGTGGAGTTCCGCGAAGGAACCGTCGTTTTCAGGACAGGCGGAATAAGCGTGAAGACCTTTCCGGTTTTTCACGTGCCCTGGTTTAAATCGGTCGGTTACGTGATAAAAGCCGGCGGCAAAAAGCTGGTTTATCCGGGAGATATCGGTAGTGAAAAAAGCTTAAGTTGTCTGTCCGAAGCGGCGCGTAACGCGGATCTGCTTATTATTGAAGCTGGATATCCGAAACCTACACCCAACCATTTCAGTCTGGACCGGCTTGACCGTATCATGAAAATAGCTAATGTAAAAAAAGCCCTGATATGCCACTTAAAGGAGTCTGATGAAATACGCGTAAAAGAATATGCAAAAACGAGAAAAAAATGTATAATAGCTGAAGATAAATTAAATCTTAAATTATAAATATATGGAAAAAATAAGAACGCGCTTCGCTCCCAGCCCGACCGGATTTTTGCATATCGGCAACTTCCGCACGGCTTTATTCGCCTATCTGATCGCCAGGGCCGAGCATGGCACGCTGGCGCTACGCATCGAAGATACTGATGAAAAGCGTTACGTTGGTGAAGCGGAAGAGGCGCTTTTCCGGATTCTCGACTGGAGCGGCCTTAAATTCGATGAAGGACCCGGTATCGGCGGCGAATACGGACCGTACGTGCAGAGCCAGCGCCAGGCGATTTACGATAAATACCGGGATGAAATTCTGGCTAAAGGCGGCGCTTATCATTGTTTCTGCAGTCCGGAAAGGCTGGAAAAAATGCGCGCCGAACAGCAGGCGAATAAGCAGGCGCCACGCTATGACCGCCATTGCCGTGATTTATACCCGGAAGAAGTTGAGGAGAGAATAAAAGCGGGAGAAAAATACGTGATCAGACAGAAGATGCCTTTAGACGGCGAGGTAGTGGCCCACGATGAATTGCGCGGAGATATTAAATTTCAGGCGTCAGAACTGGAAGACCATGTGCTTATTAAATCAAGCGGCATGCCGACTTATCAGTTCGCAGTAGTAGTTGATGACCACCTGATGGAAATAACCCATGTCGTCCGAGGTGAAGACTGGATACCCTCTTTTCCTAAAAACATTTTGTTATACAAATCCTTTGGCTGGGATGTGCCTAAATTCGTACATCCGCCGTTAATTTTAAATAAAGGCGGCGGTAAATTATCAAAACGCCAAGGCGATGTAGCCGTCGAAGACTATCGCGACAAGGGCTATCTAACTGAGGCGCTTATAAATTTTTGCGCGCTTTTAGGCTGGCATCCGAAAGGCGATAATGAAATATTGACCCTGAAAGAGCTTGAAGAAACCTTTGACTATAAAAATATCGGCACAAGTCCGGCGGTCTTCGATATTGATAAGCTGGACTACTTTAACGGCTATTACATCCGGCAGAAACCACTTGGTGAACTGGTCGAATTGTGCCGACCGTTTCTAGAAAAAAACCTGGCCCTGACCGATAATCCTCGAAAGCAATCGAAAGATTTTATTACCAAAGTTGTTGAACTTGAACAGGAAAGACTCAAAAAACTTTCCGAGATCGGTGAACTTACAAGATTCTTCTTTGTTGATAAACTGGACGCGGCCAAAGTTTTATTGCTTTTGCCCTGGAAAAAACTAACCGCCGAACAAGCGCGCGAAAACCTGAAGCTTATCGTCGGACTTATGGAAAAAATCCCTGAAGTAAATTGGACCAATGATTCCCTTGAAGAGGGGATTATGGACTATCTTAAAAAGAATGAACTTAGGGTAGGGGAATATCTTTGGCCGATGCGGGTCGCTTTGACCGGAGAAAAGGCCAGCCCCGGTCCTTTTGATGTGGCCGAGGTTTTAGGCAAGGCGGAAAGTTTAGAAAGAATAAAAGCGCTTACGATTTAAACGGGAAAAAATATAAAGGCGAGGTTTGTAGAGACGAGGCAATGCCTCGTCTCAACGTTTTGGTATTTTTTTTGGTTTATGTTATAATAATGGCACGGGATTATGAAAAAAACGATCAAATTAGCTTTTTTATTGTTAGCGATTTTGGCCTGTCTCAACTCGGCTGATTTTATTATGGGGGCAACTTTGAATTACGGCGACGCGGAAATGATCAATAAGGAGATTAAAGACATAAATAACGATATCCAGGATAACAAGAGCCAGATCAACAAGATCCAGGAGCTGCAAAAAAAATACTCGGACGAGATCAAAAAAAAACAATCCGAAAAAGTGAGTCTTAATAACCAACTTTCTATCATGGATAACCGTCTGGCAAAGTCCGAGCTCGATATCGAACTTGTAGAAACCGAGATCGAACGCACCAAGCTCGAGATCAAAAAAACCGATATCGAGATCGAAAGCAAGAGTGAGGAGATCGAAACGGAAAAAACCCACATCGCCAATATTATCCGGTTAATGCATAAAAGCGACCGGGTATCCACGCTCGAAATACTGCTTTTAAACGATTCTTTATCCGATTTTTTGACCCAGGTAAAATACCTGGAAGACATGAACGAAAGCGTAAGCGATGGCCTTGATATCCTCGAAAAGCTCAAGCGCCAGCTTGAAAGCGAGAAAAGGGGATTGGACAGCCAGAATAAAGAACTGGCAAAATTAAGGGATGACCTTATTAACAAGAAGAAGCAGCTGGAGAGCGAGAAAGAAAGCAAGGCCCTGGTACTGACTCAGGTTAAATCATCGGAGCAGGAATACCAGAGACTCCTGGCCCAGGCCAAGAAAGAGCAGGAAGAGGTCGCCGCCGAGATCGCCAGCATGGAAAAGCTGGTACGGGCTAAGATCGCGAAACTCCAGGGCAACGACAAGCTTGAGTTCAACGATAACGGCTTTATCTGGCCGGTACCCAAAAATGTCGTTACCGCTTATTTCCATGATCCTGATTATCCATTCCGTAATATCTTCGAGCATCCGGCGATCGATATCCGCGCGGCTCAGGGCTCAACCTTAAAAGCCGCCGCCTCCGGTTACGTTGCCCGGATTAAAACCGGCGGAGCAACCGGTTACGGCTATATAATGCTTATCCACGGCGACGGCTTATCGACCGTTTACGGGCACGTTTCGAAGATCTACGTGGCCGAAGACGAATACGTTGTCCAGGGGCAGGCTATCGGCCTATCAGGAGGCCTTCCAGGCACCCCCGGGGCCGGCCCCTTAACCACCGGTCCGCATCTTCATTTTGAAGTCAGGCTTAACGGTATTCCGGTCGATCCTTTGAGTTATTTGCCGTAACGAAAAATCCATGTTATCATGTTTATAACTATATGGCGGAGGAAAAAATAACCAAAAAAGACGTACAAAAAATCGTGGACAAGGCGATTGATAGATTCGCCCGTCTTATTAATGTAAATTTTTCCGGACAAGATAATAAAATAACGAAACTTGACGCTAAGATCGATGGCGTGGAAGCGAGGCTTGACGCTAAGATCGATGGCGTGGAAGCGAGGCTTGACGCTAAGATCGATGGCGTGGAAGCGAGACTTGCTACTAAAATGGCCGAGGGCAATGATATGATAATCAGGGAATTGAAAGCCATGCGCGAAGAGAATGCGGCGGCTGTGGGCGGTAAACAAAGAATAGACGATAAACTTCTGAATCATGAGGACCGCATCGTCAGCCTGGAAAATTTTACGAAGACCAAGAAAATGAAAATCGCCGCCAAATGTCGTACGAAGAACTGATACAATCCATTTGCGATCATGCCTTAAAAATATTGGGGCAGGGGACGCTTCGTTTCCGGCCTATGAGAAGAAAAACCCGCGTTGATCCGAAACGCGGTTTTGTTATCGGCCGGACAAACCTTAAAACCGGCCTGATCACGATCGATATTCTGACGCCGGCTAAACGCGAGCCCAAGAAAATAGCGTCGGTCTTGCGCACGCTCTGCCACGAAGTCGCGCACCACCAGAAACCGCCCTACAGGCAGTTTTACCGCTGGCGCTGGATCATGCGGCAGCATTATCCGAAATTCTATAAACAGATACTAAAAAACATCGAAAAACTTAAAAAAGATGAAATATTAAAAAATTATTTTAATTAATCTTTGCTAATATTAAATAATTTTTATATAAAATTAAAAATAAGTTAAAAGGCTCTTGACAGAGTCTTGTTTTTATGCTAGAATGGTAACAAGTTTCTATAAACCTGGGTCGTTAATTAAGACCCTGACAACAACCATTCTTTCAAAACACAGGAGGATCAAGCATGACCAACAACGGACAAAACGGCAACGGCGCTCCGGTCTACGCCACCCCCAAGGGGATTCAAAATGGCAGCCTCCGAACCGGCCCCAAGAACGTCCTGCAGCGCATTGCAGGGACCAAGCCGGTTCTCGGGTTGCCCGAGGCCGAACGGATCTTCGATGACCTGGCCGGGAGCGGCGTTTCCGGCGAAGCCGCCATTCCGGCCGCAATCACGGCAACCGCCAGGCTCTTCGGCGCCGACGTCGTCGTCGAGGCCGAGGCCGCTGCCAAGGTCTCCGAGATGGAAGCGGCCGCCTACGCCGCCGAAGACGCCCGCGCCGACTATGAGGCCGCCATGGCGGCCGAAATCGAACGTATCGAGGAGGGGATCAAAGCCTCCAACAGCATGGCCGCCTCGGTCAAAAGCATCGCCGCTGGCATCCGGAACAAGGCCGCCGCTGTCGCCAATTACTTCAACTACAAGGCTCCGGTCGCCAACTAGACCACGCATCCTCCATCGCAAAACTCAAGGGCGGTTCCAATACGGGACCGCCTCTTCTTTTACATAAAACGGCCTTAAAGCCGTTTATTTTATTTGAAAAGGGCGGGCGGAAGGGGATTATTCCTTAAGCCTGCCGCCGTTATGTATCTTTTTGTGTATATCCTTAAGCTGTTTATTGGTCACGTGCGTGTATATCTGAGTCGTGGCGATATTGCGGTGGCCTAAAAATTCCTGCACCAGACGCAAATCCACCCCTTGGGCCAATAGATCAGTAGCGAAAGAATGCCGGATCGTATGAGGCGTGGCCATGACCGGCAGGCCGGCTATAACCACGTATTTTTTTACTATATTCTCAACGCTTTGAGTCGTAAGCCTGCGTGACTTGCCGCTTTTCTCGATGCCGGGTTTATAGTTGATGAATAATGCCGGATCCATGTCCGCGCGCTTGTCCAGATAGGATTTTAGCCATCTGACGGCCCGTTCGGAAAAATAAACGGACCGGACTTTATTGCCCTTACCAACCACGGCAACTTCAATTTCTTCGGCGGAGTTCCTTATTTTTAACTGATCGCGATTAAGAGCCACTAACTCCGCCACGCGCAAACCCGTGGAGAACAATGCTTCAAGTAAAGCCCTGTCGCGTAGGCCTTGTTTTGTTTTAAGATCCGGAGCTAAAAGCAGCCTTTCTATCTGCTCCAAAGTCAAAAATTTTATTTCCTTATCATCCTTATCTCGGGCTAATTTTACCTGAGTGGGGGACAAGGAAGATATTTTTTTGTCAGCAAAAAATTCCAATAAGCTTCGGAGCGCGATCAGGTAGTAATTCTGAGTGGTTTTTTTAAGCGTCCGGCGCGTTTTCGGATCCATATGGCGCGATAAAAATACCCGGTATTTCCAGACATGGTCGTCGTCTATCTTTTCGGGCTTAAGAGAGGAGAGGTTAGCGGCCTCTAGCCAGGAAAAAAATTTATGCAAAAACCGGCTGTAGTTTTCCTGGGTTTTACTTGATAAGCCTTTTTCGATCTCCAGATAGTCCAAGTAGTCTGTTAAATATTCTATTATAGGTTTATTACTTGCCATAACCTTATTATAACACAAATACCCTAGGGGATAAATATGAAAAAATCCCTGAAAACACAGGGATTTCATTATATAATACTTTGCATAATGTAGATTAATCAAAGTATTATGTCTATAAAAAGGGAAACATACCTAAGTCTGTTTACGGTTCTTTTAGTATTGTCTGGTCATGGTAATGCCCAGGATATTTAATTCGGGATATGCCAATAGCAACATTTTTATGATCAGCAAAAACAAACCGATTATAAAAAGGCAAAAAATAAAAATAGCAAAAGCAAAAACGATTTTAAAAGCTGCCTCCATATTATTCATGTAACTTCGTAACTCTTAACGCGCAAATTACTCGTTAATTAGTTATGAGTTTAGTAAAAAATAATTATTTTATATTTTATTTAATATTGGTAAAAAAACAATATTTTTATCTAACTTTAAATATTCTATTACATAATCCTTAAATTACCGTGAAAATTGAAAGTCGAATAATGCCTTATAGCGGCTACCGATAATATACACTATCGCCGATCCTTAAATCTATGTAGGTCTTTTTGTGGAAATCCTCTTTGATCTTTTCGTTCTTTATGATGATTAATTTATTTATCTGCCGGCCGGCGTCTTCCTGGATATTGAAATAAACCATCGGACCCTCGGTAAGAACTAATTTTACCGTATTGGCTTCGTTATCGATCACGAATTTTTGGATCTTGAATATTTCGTCAAGTGAGACCTCATTTTTTTCTTTACTGACAGGATCTTCATGCGTGGTTTTATATTCCCGAAACCGGCTGAAAAGGTCCGCAATGTAACTCAGGTATAGTTTATCTATGGCTATCGCATCGCCGGTTATCTTGCTGTCGCTTTGGTTGTTTATTAAAGGATAATCCTTCTCTTGGACCTCGAGTGGATCAACTTCGGATATGACCGCCCCGCCTTCGTCTATGTAATAGAATTTATCGTCCTCGTTCCAGATAAACGAATGTTTTTTTTCTTCATAGTTTATTGTAAGCGTATGCGGCAATTTCTTATCAATATGAAGATTATCAAATGAGTATTTGTCCTTGAGGACCTTTTCCAGATCGCCTTTATCGAAAAAAAACAGGTTTTTTTGCGGAAGGATCACGAGTACGCTCCTGTTTATAAGCTCCTGGGCTATTTTTTCGACAGCGGAGACCGGCACCCTTCCCTGGCCGCTTATCTCCACGACGGTAATACGGAAATAAGGAGAATAGAACAACACCCAGATAGCGGCGACCGCGACGGCCAGCACGAACAAAGACGTTAATTTTACGTAGAGCGGCAACTGCTGGGCGTTTATTTTAAAATTACTGCTTTTTCTTTCGGCAAAGAACGGATTGGCATACTCCCGGGTGCTGTAGCGCAACGCCCCCTTATTTCTGATTTTTCTTTTACTATGTAAATCGCCCGGCAGCATATTTTTTTTTATTAGTAGCTCTTAAATAGCTATTGGATAATCGCCCCGGCGATCAATTTATCCAAAAAAGCGGTAAAATCGAGGCCAGCGGCCCGGGCGGCTTCGGGAGCCAGGCTGGTAGCGGTCATTCCCGGAATGGTGTTCAGCTCGATAAAATAGATAACATCATCCTCGCCGCTCCAGATAAAATCAGCGCGCGCCAGATCGCGGCAGCCTATCGCTTTAAAGGACGCGACCGCGTAAGCCTGCATTTTCGCGCGGATATTGTCGGGAATATCGGCCGGACAGACGTGTTCGCTGCCGCCTTCCTCGTATTTAGCTTTATAGTCGTAAAAATCCGATATTTTCGGAATGATCTCGATGACCGGCAGGGCTTCCGGCGTATCAGTGCCCATGACCGCCACGGTAAATTCTCGGCCGGCAATATATTTTTCAAGCATAACGGTTCGGCCGTATCGAAAAGCGTCCGCTATCCCCTTCTCCAAAGATTTTTTATCTTTGGCGATAGCGATACCCACGGATGAACCGAGCTCGGCCGGCTTTATGACCAAGGGTAACGATAATTCGCTGATTATTTTTTCCGCGTCATAGTTTTCGCCGTCGTAAAGCAAGCGTTCGGCCGCGACCGTCACTCCGGCATTCTTAACGTTGATCTTGGCCTTTGGCTTATTCATAGCCAGGGCATGGGCCAGAACGCCGGAAAACACGTACGGAATGCCGAGCATATCGAGCATGCCCTGAATCCGCCCGTCTTCTCCGTAAGCGCCGTGAAGTATGGGGAGGACAAGATCGATCCCGCCGGAAATTTCACCCTCCATAAAACCGGACAGATTTTTTTCATCATTATTTTTGGATGTAACAAGGCTTTGCGACGATTCCAAGCTGATGGCATTTTCCTTACCGGCCGACTTCGCGTGCAAACGAAGATACTCTCCGCCCTTCGCGCCGATAAGCCAGTTTCCTTTTTTGGTTATGGCAACCGGTATAGTATTGTATTTATCTCCGCTTAAGGCCTTAAGCACGCTTTTAGCTGAGGCGAGCGAAACTTCGTGCTCGCTTGATCTCCCGCCAAAAATGACCGCCAGGTTTATTTTCGATTTATCGTTATTCGCCATAAAAGGATATCGAATTTGCCGCTACTTGCGCGCTATTCGATCTATATTTCCCGGCATAAATTTACGCAAAACTTCGGGAACGACCACTGAGCCGTCCGCTTGCTGAAAATTTTCCAGGATAGCGATCATCGGTCGTATGCTCGGCAAAGCCGTATTATTTAACATATGAACGACTTTCTTTTGTCCATCCGCGGTTTTATATTTAACGTTCAGGCGCCGCGCCTGCCAATCGCCGAAGTTAGAAGCCGAACCGGTTTCCCCCCAGCCGTTTCTTGACGGCATCCAGGCTTCCAGGTCGAACATTTTATATTTTCCGGCGCTCATATCGCCGGTGCAGATCTGCAGGACACGGAATGGCAGTCCCAGTTCCCGGTGCAGTTCTTTCGAGATCTCTACCATCTCCAAGTGCAGTTTATTTGATTCTTCGAAATCGGCCCTGGAAACGCAAACCTGTTCCACTTTCATGAATTCATGTACGCGATACAGCCCCTTGGTGTCTTTACCGTAAGAGCCGATCTCGGACCGGTAGCATTGGGAAAAACCGCAAACCTTTATTGGCAGATTCTTCTCCTCGAGCGTTTCACCGGCGAAGTACGCCAAAAGCGAGGGCTCGGCCGTTCCGACCAAAAATTTATCTTCTTTGTTCTTTTTACCGTCTGCCTCGACCTCTTCATTGGCTATCTTGTAGATCTCGTCGACTTCCGGATCGAATTTCCGGCCGGAAAAATAACCGGAGCCGAATAGAGCGAACTCTTTGACCAGCGTAGGCGGGATCATCGGCGTAAAGCCCTTGCCGATAAGCTTCTCTAGGGCAAAAAGCATCAAGGCCATCTGCAGGCTGACCGCCTCGTTCTTTACGTAATAACCGCGATAACCGGCGACTTTCGCCCCCCGTTCCAGGTCAAAGAGATCGAGGTCGCGGGCTATTTCCATATGACTTTTCGGTTCAAAATCGAATTTAGTCGGCTCGCCCTCGCGGTATATTTCCACGTTTTCCGAATCGTCTTTTCCGACCGGAACGTCCTTTGACGGTATCGTCGGGACCTTGACCATTATATCCTCGTATTGCTCTTCGACGGCATTAAGTTCGGCCTCGATCCTCGCCACTCCTTCCTTAAGTTCTTTGCCCTTACTTATCTGTTCCGCCGAAGGTTTGCCCTGTTTGGCCGTTTTAGCCAATTCATTCCTTTGCGCCCTAAGATCGTCTATCTCCTGAAGAAGACCGCGGCGACGGTCGTCAAGTTTAAGCAATCCGTCTATATCGACCTTAATATTCTTGTTTTTAGCCGCTTGTTTTATTTCATCCGCGTGCTCACGGATATATTTGATGTCTAACATATCATCTTATAATTCGTAACACGTAACTCATAACGCAAAACGAATGTTTATTTAATTTTATTTATATCACCGTTTAAAATCACCGGTTGCATGGCGAGAATTTCATCAGTGTAGATCATATCCGGAATGCCGTTTAAAATGAAGGTTTTTTTGCGCAAAGCGTGCCCGTAACCTAATTCGAGAAAGGCGTTGCCGCCGATATAGTCTTTTATACCGTTCTTGGTCTCGTTCACTATCAAAACCGCGTCCGCGGCTTTTATTTTTTCATAATGATCCCGTATAAGGTCATGGTTTATCTTGTTTTGCGTGGATTCATGGCTTGATTCCGGCGCCAGATCGCCGTTTGCGTATTCACGCGCGTGCCTCGGCAAAATAACCATATGGTCGAATTTTTTCAGTTCTATTTCTAGCGCGACCATTTTCTTTGCTGACGACATGCTGCCGCAAATGACTATTTTCATAAATCGGCGCTATCGATTTTTAGGTTTAAGCAAGGGGAATATCTGGCATTCACGCGACGTCCTGTTCATAAGGAAGCTGAAAACGCGCTCGCTCATGCCGAAACCGCAGGTGGGCGGCATGCCGTGCTCAAGGGCTTCCACGAATTCCGGATCCGCCATTTGCGCTTCATCATCTCCCGCTTCCCGCAATTTCTGCTGTTCGGCGAATCTCGCCGCCTGATCCACCGGATCATTAAGTTCGCTATAGCCGTTGCCCAGCTCGGAACCGGCGATAATAGGCTGAAAACGCTCCGTTAACTCCGGCCTGTCCGACATTTTTTTTGCTAAGGGGCTTACAGAGAGCGGTACGCCGACCAGGAATCCCGGACCGGCTATGCTTTTGCGGCAATACTTCCAAAGATTATCTATCGCCCGGGTTATATTAAAACCCTTTTTATCGTAGTCGATCTTTAATTCTTTAAGCTTTGCCTCGATGGCCTTAATGTCCGTATTTAAAATATCGATGCCGGTTTTTTCCTTTACTGTGTCCCGGTAATCATAAATCGCCCATTTTTGATCAAGATCTATGTCAAAACCGCGAATTTCGAACTTAAGCGTGCCGAAGGTTTCCCGCGCGACATGTTTATATAATTCCTCGACCAGCGCCATGCCCATCTTATAATCGGCGTAAGACCAATAAAACTCCATCTGGGTATAATCCTGCAGATGCTCGGCGTCCATGCCTTCGTTGCGGAACTGGCGCCCGATCTCGAAGGTTTTTTCGAGTCCGGCCACCATCAGCCGCTTTTGCCAAAGTTCGCCCGTTGATATGCGCAGGAATACATCCATGTCCAGAGCGTTGTGGTGGGTAACGAAAGGCCTGGCATCCGCACCGCCGGTAGTAACTTCAAGAACCGGGGTTTCCACCTCAAGAAAACCTTTATTAAGCAGGAAATTTCTGATCGAGTTCCAAAATTTGGAACGTTTTTCTATCATATCCCTGGTTTCGCCGTTAAGCATTATATCCAGGTATCTTTTTCTTAATTTTTCTTCTTCATCCTTAAGCCCGTGCCATTTTTCCGGCAGGGGTCTTATCGCCTTAGAAAGCAATTTCCAGCTTTTGACCATGATGCTTTTTTCACCCTTGTGAGTAACGAAACAAACACCCGTTACCTCGACAAAATCACCCATGTCTATTAATTTATCGAACATTTTATAGCTTTCAGCGGAACCCAGCTCTTTCTTGGAAACCGCTATCTGGATCTGGCCGCTTACATCCAATAAATTGGCGAAATTCAGGTTGCCGTGCGATCGTTTGGTCATAAGCCGTCCGGCCAATATAAGCTCCCCGCTATTTTCCTGAATTTTTTCAAAATTTTTTAAAACCTCTGACGCTAAATGCGTCCGGTCGGATCTTGACGGATACGGGTTTAAATCGTTTTTCCTTAATTCCTGAAGTTTAGAAAGACGCTCATCGCGTTCGTTTATTTTTTCTTGTGGCATATTCGTAAAATATAAAAATCTCCTGCTTTAAGCGAGAGTGGTAATTTTTTAAACATTATATTTATTTTAATATAAATAGCGAAAAAAAGCAAATAAAAAACCCGTAATCCACACCCTTGACCATAACTGTCACGCGACAATTCTTAATCATGGGTTTCGAATTACGGGAGTAAGATTATCCGATCTTTAAAATCTCATATTCTATTTCTCCCCGCGGAGTTATTACCCTGATCTTGTCCCCCTTTTTTCGATCGATCAGTTCTTTACCCAAGGGCGATTCATTCGATATTTTGCCTTCGAGCGGGTCAGCTTCGTTAAAACTAACTATAGTGTAATTAATTTCTTTATTTCCCTGCCGGAGCGTTACTCTTGAGCCCATGCCGATATTTTCTTTGTTGTGGTCGCTTTCGACTATGGTCAGGTTTTTGATCACTTGGCTGAGTTCAGCTATGCGACCCTCGTTAAAGGCCTGTGCGTCTTTTGCTTCGCTATATTCCGCGTTTTCCGAGAGATCGCCCATGTCTTTCGCTTTTTGTATTCGATCCGCTATTTCCCGTCTTTTGACATTGATCAGATTATCAAGCTCCTGTTTTAGTTTATCGTATCCCTCCTGGGATATAATTTGATCGGACATAATTTAATGGCTTTATAGTTAGCTTTTAGCTTTTAGGCAATGCCCGATATAATCGTTATGGCATGACCAAAACTATAAGCTAATATACAGTAAATTTTATTTTTTATCAAGGGATAGTTGTCCACACCGGAAACCCGTCAGTCCGCTTTCGAAAATAACGGCGGTAAGCATTAAATAGCCGATTCCTAGGGGGTGGTTAAAATACGGACTGAAAAAATTTACGGCCGCCACAACAATGAGACCGATGGCTAATCCTGCATGCATGCCAGCCTTCTTTGTTTTTGAAAGTTTAACGGCGATAAACGTAATATTAAATAAAATAAAAAGATAAGTCAATAGACCAAATATACCTAATTTTAGCCAAATATCTAGCCAGCCCCACTCAAAGGCGTAGGTCGTGTATTCGCCGGTGGCGTTCGTTTCCCTGACCCTGGGATCGTTCGATTCATAAGTAACCGTGGACCCGAAACCCTGCCCGAAAACGGCTTCCCGGCTTATCTTTCTCCATAATTCGGGTAAAAGATTCCAACGGGAAGACACGGCGGCTTCGCCGGTTAACCGGCCGGCTCTTTCGGTTAGAAGGCCGACGGCGTTATATCCACCCAGAGGTCTCGGATAAGGAAATTTTACCGTGATCATTATAAGGCAGAGACTCACGACCGCGACGGCCGCCAAAACACCGCCGAATCCGATCGATCTTTTCCAGCCGTATCTCCAAAACGAGAACGCCGCGAAAAGCAAAAGCCCGATCACCAGACCAACCCAAAAACTTCTAGAAAAACTAATGACGATCGTGGCTAAAAGTAAAACCGCGAATAGGGCCATCAAGCAAGAGGTCTTGTTTTTCCAGCCGTTTTTATATATTCGTTCGGTCCAAAGGCATAAAATAATAAAAAATCCGGCTAAAGAGAATATCTGCGACTGGAGGAAGATGCGGTAAAACCCTCCCTGCATCCGGGTTAATTCCCCCACTCCGGTCAGGCGCACCCAGCGATAAAGTTCGGCGGTCATGCCTATCATGTCGTGCGAGAAGATAAACAGTAGAAAGAAAGTTTTAAAACCGAGCCAGAGCACGGAGGCCGCAAAAACGGCCGATACCCCTTCGAGCGCTTCGCTCGCGCTCCGGAAAATCCTTCTTTCCTTCACGAAAATATCGTAAAGCGGAAAGATCAGAGTAAAATACAGCCAGCCGTTAAAATCAAAAAAGATGTTGCCGAAGTCATTATTATGCAAAAAACCGTTTACGATCCCCCAAAGCATGAACAGGAATAGAAAAAGGAAATACGGCAATATATGCCCCCTTTTCAGACTGAATTTCCGGTGGAGTAAACTGAATTTCTTTTCGGAAACGATCCTGGTGATGTTTTTACCCGCCCAGACCGACATAAGGATAAGCCAAAAGGCGATGCGGATGGAAAGGCTGAGATCACCGATCTCCAGGAAAAACAGGTAGCCCTTAGAACCTATAAAAAGTTCAGCTAAAACGATATATATTCCGTACTCAAGTTTATGAAGAGTTAATATCAAGAACAGGCAGACAACCACGCTAAAAACAATCGTCATGAAAAACGGCACGAGAAACCCGCAGAGCGAAAATAATTCCCCCAGAACTATGAACAACAGGGTGGTTTTGAAAATTTTGCTGCTTAAAAATTTATAACCCATACTTAAAGATGGTGTTTCTTTTTTACGATCGCCAGGGCGTTATTGTACTTTCTGACATTGGGCAGGAAAGGAAAAAGCTTATAAAATACAGACGGTAGCCAGTTACTGTATACTCCGCCCGGCCTGATCGTAAAAAGCACCCGGTCTATCCAGAAACCGGTATGCCCCTCGGAGAGCATCGACAGGTAAAAATCCCAATCATTAAGCTTCCTGATATTCTCGTCCCATCCGGCTTTAGGAAAATGCTCCCGTCTTATTAAAGTTGTCGTATGAATATAAGGCATTTTTTTAAGTTTATCCGCGTCAAAAGGCCAAAGCCGGAAGAGCTTGCGGCCATATTTATGGGATGGGTAAGCGTAGCTGGCTTCCGGATGTTCTTTAAGTGTTTTCAGCATTATCTCGAGCGCGTCAGGCGCCAAAATCGCGTCCGCGTCGCAGAACATGACGAACTCTCCTTTTGTTTTTTTAAAACCTTTGTTGCGGGCATAAGGCGCCCAATGGCGGGCCTGGTTATACCAGTAGTCGAACTTAAGTCCCAGCTCATTTTTGTATTTTCTTAATACTGGCGCCAGATGGTCGGTTGAGCGGTCATCGATCACCACCACCTCGTAATTCTGGTAGGTCTGGTTTTTTATTGAATCTAAACATTCAACCAATTTATCAGCTTGGTTATAAACAGGAATAACTATTGAGATCATAATATTATTTTGTTTAAATTTTTAACCTATCGTTGCTTGTTTAAAATTTCATAAATTTTTCCGGCCTGTTTCTCCCAGTTAAACTCGTTGATCGCCCGTTCTCTCCCCTGCTCCCCCAACTGTTTCCTTAAAGACTCGTCCTGGGCGAGGCGGATCACGGCGGCCGCTATCCGCTCGGTGTTTTCCGGATTCACCAAAAGGCCAGAGAAAGCGTTTTTGACCGCGTCGCGTACTCCGCCGGAGTCGCCGGCTATGACCGGTTTACCGGCTAAATTCGCCTCAAGATAAACTATGCCGAAGCCCTCGAAATCCCCGGCTATATTCCTTGAAACCATGGCAAAAATATCGCACGCCTCGAGCCAGGCCCATTTTTCCTCATCATCGGGTTTTTTCAGGAATACTATATTCGGTATCCCCCGGGCTTTTTCGTAAATATATCTCTTGTCCGGACCATCGCCGGCAATGAAATAATAGAGATTGGGTACGGCCCGGAGTATCTCCGGCATGGATTCCACCACTTTATCGAACCCCTTGCGTTTTACCAAACGGCCGACGCTATACATGACTATCTTATTGAAAAAACGATGCTTTTTCCTTATGGCCGCTATCAGGTCTTCATTACGGACAATATCTTTTTCCGCCCCCGGATTAACTACCCTTATCCGGCCGTTATCACCGATAAATTCCTTTACCAAAGAGGCCGTGTAATTGCTCGCACAGATTATATGTGCGGCTTTTCCAAGAATTTTCCGGCTCATGCGCTTTTTGCGGAGGGTTTTTTGCGCGTAGACGATATCCATGCCGTGCACGAAGATCGTGTATGGCGTTTTAGTCAGTTTTGTCACGTAATAAGCGGCAATGCCGAGAGGCAGGAGGTGGCCGACCAGGACGTGCCCGATATTTTTTTCTTTTATTTCCCTGTAAAGGCGCAGGACGGCCTTAAGCCAGCGGGGCCGAAACCAGCGGCCGATAAGCTTGTTTTCGTTATTATGCAGTACGAAAATATTTTCCGGCGAAGGGAAGTGCCTGACTAAATTGCCGTAATAACTGGCGACGCCGCCTTTGAAGGGGGGGTATTCAAGGGTAAAGAGAAGTGTCTTCATATTTGATCATCTTAAAAACGATCTTGCCACGCTTTTTATATCCTCGACCCGGAGTGCTTTCATTAGAAAAAGCAGCCCGAAATAAACCGCACCGGCCAGGATAACAACTATGAAAATATTGAGATAGGCTTTAGCCGGCCAGACAAAGGCGACCATGATCGCGGCCGAGGCCAAGGACTTGAAAAAAACAGAAACGATCTTACGCGGCCTGGCCTCGATGATCTTCGGGACCCAGATGATCCCCATGAAAAACATCAGAAAATTAGTCAGAAGAACGGTCGCGGCCGCTCCGGCGGAGTGGAATTTTGGAATAAGGAAAAGGTTAAGAATCACGCTGGCCGCCAGAGCAAGGCCCATGTTCCGGGTATTTATCTTCTGTCGGTCGCAGGCGTTAAGCAGGGCGCCTATGGGAAAATTAAGGAAAATAAAAAAAAGCGCGGCGACCGCTATCTGGAGCGGCAGGACGGCGGCGGCGTACTCCGGCCTAAAAACAAGGATTATCCTGTCGGCCAGGGTAATTATACCGAGGCTTATCGGCAGGCTTATTATGATAAGATAGTTCATGGCCCGTTCGAAGGTTATCGTCAGCTGTCCGCGGTTGTTCTTCCAGTAATCGGAAAATGCCGGGTAAACGCTCGCGATAAAAGCCATCGGCAGGAATTGCAAAGCGAATACGACCTTAAAGGCGATCTGGTATATTCCGACATGATAGTCGCCGGCGATCTTCGAGAGCATTACAGTATCCAAATACATGTACAGGCGCTGGAAAACGACATAAAGGGCGAAGGGCGCCGCCAGAGCCAGCAGGGGTTTAAGAGCTGCGCGGTCAAAAACGGGCCGGATCGCCAAAGCAAATTTATATTTTATAAGCAAAAACGAATAGATGAAATTAAAAAGACTAGCCAGGACTAAAGCGCTCATGATCCATTTCAGTCCAAAACCGGCTTTAAGCGCGGATAAGCCGAACACTAGGACTATGACCTGGAAAACGACAGAGGCTATGCTTTCATATTTTAAATTATGAAAACCGCGCAATGCGGAAAAGAAAGTCAGGGTAAATGAATCGAGGACCATGCAGATCGAGGACAGATAGACTAATTCGGCGGTTAACGCGGAGTAGCCGAGTATTTTTGCGGCGAAAACGATAACGGCCAGAGTGACGAGGGCCAGGGGGATTTTTAAGGCCAGGGTGCACCCGATAAGGCGTCCGGCCGCGCGCTGATCCTTGGCGGTTTCCCTGACCAAAATATTGGCTAATCCCAAATCGACAAAAATCGCGAAAATCGTGGTGAATGAAATTGCCAGGTAGTATTGCCCTAATTCGGCGGGAGCTAAATTGCGGGCCAGGACGGCAAAGTAAGCGAAACTGATCACTTTTTGGATAACCAGGGCGAAAGTAAAATAACTCGTATTTCTGGCTATGCCCCTCACGCGGGGATTAGCGTCTGTGTTAACCTCAACCATAAGTTGCTGGTATCATAATATTTTCTAGGCTTAATATTTATTATAGCACGTTTAGGACGTATAATACAAAAACAGCCTCGGATAACAAAAATCCTTCCGGCTTAAGGAAGGATAGGATGGGTTTGATCCGAGGGTATTTCTTTATCTGGCCTTTTTGGCTATTTTTCCGACCGCGGGGGCCATCTTTTCGGCGGATGAGACCGTACTGGCCGCGGAGGTCATATTTTGCACAAAGGCATTCCCGAGGGGCTTGATCCGGGCGAGAAAGATCTGAAAGGCTTCCGGAGCCTTAAAGCCGGCCTTTTTGAGGTTTTCGTAATCCCGGTAGTCGGTTTTGGCCCTGAGCCTGGAAAGCGCGTCCAGTTCCGGCTCGATATCCTTTTTGACATCAAGCAAAAGCCCCAGAAAAACGCGGATGGCGTCGGCTGCCTCTTTTTTGTTGCTATCGACAATTTGTTTTGCCAGCGCGATATATCCTCTGGCCTGTTGCGCGAACGCCTCGGCCTCGGCAAGCATCGTTAGTTTCGCCATCTCTTCGGCGATTTCGGCGAGCTCTTTTTTTATTCGCTCTTTTGTTTCGTCGTTGTTATCCCCGTAACACTCCTGAGAATACTCCTCTTTTTTGCGCTCAAGCGCGCCCTCAAGAGCCTCTAACTTTTGCGATGTTTCGGTCATTTTTCTTCCTTTCTTCTGTAAAAAGTTGATAAAAAACCTGAAAAAAACAAAATTTAACAATGTACATTACTAAACGTTAACACATTATCATTAATAAGTCAATACTTAAATAACAGGGCAAAAATACAAAAACAGCCCCGGACAACAAGGCTGTTTATTTATTTTAGCTTATTTTAGCCACGATTACTTAATTCTTCAATAACGGCCTGGTATTTTTCGTGGATCATTTTCTGGTCGAATTCATTGCCTTCCCGGAGCATATCTTCCTTCTCGGCATCGGAAAAATAATGCATAACCGGAATAAAAAATTCTTTGTCTTCCCGGGCTATATGCCACGGATAAAGCTCTACAAGAGTTTCAATACAAGTAACGGCCTCGTCTTCTGCTTTGGCTGATGCTAACCCGCTCACGCGCTCACGTGCCTCTATATGCTCGTTGGTTAGTTGTTCCATGATGGCGCGCGATGTTCCGGGCTAATATCCTTTTTTCGTAATTCCCGAAACAGTATTTGCTCTTCCTTGCCGTGGTGGGTTTGGTCGGCGTAAACGCGGAAAAAATCCGCCGCGGCGCGGTTGAATTCGCGGTCGATCGGGCCGCCGCCCTTAAGACGCTTAAGCTCAAAGGACATAAGTCCGATCATTTTTTCGATCAAACGGTGTTCGATCATTAACGGTGCGATTGGCAGCATAAAATTAAAAAAGTTTATTGAACTAAAATGAACTTGTCTTTGCCGGCGCCGCATAACGGGCAGGTCCAGCTGTCCGGAATATCGTCGAATTTGGTACCCGGCTTCACACCGCGCTCCGGATCGCCGATAGCTTCATCGTAGATGTAATCGCAGATCGTACATTTGTATTTTGCCATAGGTTTGATCGGTTTATTATCCTAATTATATAATCGCATAGTTAAACTCTAGCACATCGCTCGCTTTTCATCAATACTTTACGCCCGGTAGGCAAACAAAAAATCCTCCGGAATCTTTGGGAGGATTTTTTGCATCTATATACAAAGAAGGGTGTTTTAGTTTAACGCTTGCTCCACTGAGGAGAACGTCTCGCGCGTTTCAAGCCAGGCTTCTTCCGCTCTTTCTTTCTTGAATCCCGTGTTAACCAGCCTTTCGGCTTGATCACAGGCTTGATCGTTTCATCCATCTCGACCAGAGCCTTGGCGATGCCGTGGCGGATAGCTTCCGCCTGTCCGACGCCGCCGCCGCCTTTTACCACTATGGAAAAATTAAAGGATTTCAGGTTGCCTGTAAGCTTTAACGGCTGTTTGATCGTATTTATTTTATCCTGTGAAAAATAATCGCTTAATTTCCGTCCGTTCACTATAAAAATACCGGTTCCTTTCTTGTAGATCCGCAGACGGGCGACGGCCGTTTTTCTCCGGCTGACAACGCTCGTATGCTTGCCCTTGAGCACTACCGGCTCCTCCGCTTTTGTTTTATTTGTTGTTTGTTGAGTTGTCATAACTGATTATTTCTTAATGAAATCTAAAAATCTAATTTCCTCCGGCTATTTTATGGTCAGACGCTTAAGCATTTCCTTCCTGAATTTTACCGGCGGCAGCATTTCACGAACGGCCCTCATAAGGATATTACCGGGATCGGTTTTAACGATATTCTTCATTTTAGCGGTCTTTAAGCCGCCGGGATAACCGGAATAACTGTAATACTCTTTCTGTTCGAGTTTCTTTCCGGTGAATTTTATTTTATTTATATGGCTTACCTCGACCAAATCCCCGCAATCCGTATGCGGTTCGAATTCCGGCTTGTTCTTTCCCCGCAAAATAACGGCGATTTTGGTGGCTATTCTCCCTATGCTTTGGTTAGTAGCATCGATTTTGTGTAATTTTCTTTCCATTTTTCTTGGTTTCGCGATCCCGCCTTATGGACTGCGGGAGGCATAATTTTAAATAATTAAACTAATTCGATCCGCACCATTTCCGCCCCGTCCCCTTGCCTGGTCCCGATCTTTACTATCCTGGTGTAGCCGCCCGGCTTATCTTTATATCTCTCGCCCAAAACCTCCATGGCTTTTTTTACGGCCATTTTCTGCGGTAAAACGGAAATGAGTTTTCGGCGGGACGTTAAATCGCCCTTTTTAGCCGTCGTAATGGCTTTTTCCACGAGCGAACGGACAACCTTGGCTTTGGCTTTCGTGGTTTTAACCTTTTCGTATATCAAAATACTTGACGCGAGATTCCGAAGCATCAATTCGCGCGGCGCTTTTTCCCGGCTTAGAATTTTTTTTGTATTACGATGTCTCATGTCTCTAAATTAATTTTATAATGGTATGGTTAATAAAATTACTCGGCTGATTTTTTAGGACGGCCTCTTTTTCTTTTGGGGGCAGAATCCTCATCATCGGTTTCTTCCTTTTCTGTCGCTTCTTCGGATATCTCTTCTTCGGAATTTTCGATTTCTTCCTCTTTCTCTTCTTCCGTTTCGGCTTCTTCCTTAATACCCTCCTCTTTTTCCCCTTCTTTGGATATCAAAGCGTTGAATTGTTCCAATAATATTTTGACGGAATTATTGAATGCTTCCGCGGGAGTGATAGTGCAGTCGGTGGTAATATCAAGGATCAGCCTTTCCCAATTCGTCATTTTGCCGACGCGGACATTTTCGATCTTAACGCCCACGGCGGTAACCGGCGTATAAACTGAATCCATTTCGATATAGCCGATCTCTTTTTCCTTATTTTCCCTGGTTTCGATCATCTCGTAACCCATGCCGTGCGCCACGAAAATTTCCGCGTAAAGGCTGCCTGACATATCGGTTATATGGCCCAAAACCAGATCCGGATTGACTATTTCAACCTGGCTATTCGCCTTAATATCCGAAGCTTTAATGTCCTTTTTGCCGTGCACGTCGAGTTCGAGTCTGACAGGTTCTTCGCTGAATATCTTAAGCCGTAATTTTTTTAAATTCAGGATAAATTCCAGGATATCCTCTTTAAGATGCGGTATAGCGGCAAACTCGTGGTCGGCTCCTTTTATCTTTATTCCGACCGGCGCCGCACCCTCTAAAGACGAAAGCAGAACGCGCCGGATGGAATTCCCCAAAGTAATCCCGTAACCCGGATAAAAAGGTTCGACGATGATCTTTCCACGGCCGGCTTCCTGCCCCTCTTCGTATTTAACGGAGCTGGGTATGGCTATTTTTTGCATATTGTTTTAAAAAGGCTCGATAGGGCTTTTAGGGCTATCAGGGCGACCCCCCTTTATTGACGCCTGTAAAGCCTATAGCTCCCTGTTGATTATCTTGAATAATATTCAACGATCATTTGAATGTTGAAATTCGGCCTGATCATGTCCATTTTCGGCGCCTCTATGATCTTGGCTTCCAGTGTATCCTTCTTAAGGCTTAACCAGCCGGGCGCGTTAAAATTCTTAAGCTTTTCCGATAACGCGCTGAATACCTTCGCTTCCCTTTTGTTGCTTTTTATCTTAATAACCTCGCCGGCCCGGACTATATAGGAAGGAATATTGACCATCCGGTCGTTAACGGCAAAAAGGCCGTGGCCGACGAACTGCCGGGCCTGATTCCGGGAAGAAGCCAGACCAAGACGATAGATGACGTTATCAAGCCTCATTTCCAGAAGTTTCAGGAAGTTCTCGCCGAGATTGCCCTGTTGGCGGCGGGCTCTTTCGAAAAATATCGTAAATTGCTTTTCCGTTAAATTATATTGCCGTTTGGCCTTTTGCTTTTCCGCCAGCTGCAGACCGTAATCGGTCATTCTTTTCTTGCCTTTGGATCCGTGAAAACCGGGAGGAAAATTCCGTTTCACGATTGCGCATTTCGGCGTATTACAACGCTCGCCCTTCAAAAGTAGTTTTTCCCCGGCGCGGCGGCACTGTTTGCATTTTGGATTTAGATCTTTAGCCATATACTAGTTTGTTTTAAATTATTCGATCAAGTTAGGTTATACTCTCCGCGGTTTTTTAGGGCGGCAACCGTTATGCGGTATCGGGGTAACATCTTTTATGTTAGTAATTATAAGCCCGTTGCTATTTAGAGCCCGGATAGCCGATTCGCGGCCGGTGCCCACTCCCTTGACGACGACCGCCACTTCCGACATGCCGTATTCCTCTTTAGCTTTGCCCACCGCGATGCGGGTAATTATGGAAGCGGCGTATGGCGTCGATTTTTTAGGGCCTTTAAAACCGGCTATGCCCGCCGAAGCCCAGGAAATGACGTTCCCGGCAGGATCCGTTATCGTAACTATCGTGTTATTGTATGTCGCTTTGATAAAAGCCTTGCCGACCGATATTTTTTTAGCTTCCCGCTTCTTCTTTTTTCTTGCCTTTTTCCCCTTTTTGGATTTTTGCTCGTTTTCGATCTTTTTCTTCTCGAGCTTTTTCCTGATCTCTTCCGGCAGTTCTTCAAGTCCCAGCTCGTCTTTCTTGACGCGTAAAAGATCATCGGCCTCTTCTTTTAGGCTTTTTTCTTTTTTTTCTTCCGCCGGCTTCTTAGCGGCAGCTTTAACATCGGACGAAGTTTTTTCCGTCTTTTTTTCTTCCTCCCTCTTTTCTTCTTTTTTATCTTCACTCATATTTAATCTTATTTAGAGATATCAGCCCAAAGGCTAACGGTTATAAGCTAAAAACTAAAAGCTCACTAGGTTTTTTGCGCCGCCATCTTCTTGCCGGAAACGGCCGTCTGACGCTTATTTCCCCGGACCGTGCGGCTGTTCGTTTTCGTACGCTGTCCACGTACCGGCAGATTCCGGGCGTGCCGTAGACCCCGGTAAGATCCGATCTCTTTAAGCCTCTTTATATTGCCCATGATCTCACGTTTAAGGTCTCCTTCGACGCGGTACTCTTTTTCTATTATTACCCTTAACTTATTGACTTCGTCCTCGCTTAATTCCTTTACCCTTTTATTGTTATCGATCCCGGATGACTTAAGGATTAAATTCGATTGAGTGCGGCCAATGCCAAAAATATAAGTCAAAGCGATCTCGACTCTTTTTTCATTTGGAATTGTGACCCCGGCGATTCTTACAGCCATATATTCGACAGTTGACCTTTGACAATTGACTGTTAACTTCACAAAGTCGTCAATTGTCAATTGTTAATTGTTAATTGTTATCTAACCTTGCCTCTGTTTGTGCTTCGGATTTTTGCAAATTACAACCACCCGGCCTTTGCGCCGTATGGTTTTACAATCTTTGCATATTTTTTTTACCGAAGCCCTGACTTTCATAATATTTGAAAAATATTTATTAAAAATTATTAAAAGATATTTGACCGTTAAAGCCTGTAGGTGATCCTGCCCTTGGTCAGATCGTAAGGACTGATCTGGACCCTTACCCTGTCTCCGGGAAGGAGCCTGATGCGGTTCATTCTCATTTTACCGGACAAATGGGCCAGGATCTCGTGCCCGTTTTCCAGCATTACCCGGAAGGTGGCCGCCGGCATCAATTCAGTGACTTCGCCGACGATTTCCAGGAATTCCTTTGAATCAATAACCTCTTTTTGGTTAAATTTTTTATCTTTGTTCGCTACCATTAAAAATTTACGCTTATTACTATAAAGTATTAAAAATTAGCAAAATTTAAAAAATTTTACCGGTTATTTTGGTAAATATTTTAATCTTTGCTTTAATTTTATAGGGTTACTGAAATTAATTATATAGTGCGGCGCGAAAAATGTCAAGAGGAATATATAAATAATAAAGCAAATGTTCGGCAAAATAATTTATGCTGACATTAAATAAAATATTATATTTTTAAAATTACATGATTTTTTATTGGTTTTCTAACACAGCCTTAATCCTTCTGGTGCCGGAGCCCGAGGACTCTTCCTTCTTTATCTTGAACTTTCCCAAAGAGCTGGTGTTGTCCACATGGGGCCCGCCGCAAATTTCTTTGGAAAAAATATTATTCCCCTCGCCCACCGTATAAACCTTCACTTTTTCGCCGTATTTTGACTCGAATACTCCTTCCGCGCCGTAAACGCGGGCTTCATCCAGGGTCATTTCCTCATATTTTACGGGAAAACCGCCGGCGATCGCCTCGTTTACGAGGCGTTCTACCGCTTGCTTTTGCTCGTCGGTCATTTTTTCCGGATGGGAAAAATCAAAACGCAAACGTTCGGCCGTTATATTCGAGCCTTTTTGATGCACGTGATCTCCCAGAACGCGCCGCAAGGCAGAGAGCATAAGGTGGGCGGCGGTGTGCAACTTCGTTACCTCCTCGCTATGGTCCGCCAATCCGCCCTTGAATTTTCCGGCGGCGGCCGTGCGGGACATATCCTGGTGCTTCTGCATTTGCCGATTATATTCGCCCATCACTGAATCTTTGTCGTATTTTATATTATTCCTGTCTAATTCTTCGAAGAACATTTCCAGGGGAAATCCGTAAGTCTGGAAAAGATTAAAGGCGTCTTGCCCGGTAACTTTGCCGGAGTCCATTTTTTCGAACTCCTTTAATCCCTTGTTCAATGTTTTGGCGAACTTCGTTTCCTCTTCATCAAGGTTATTTATGATGAATTTTTCGTTCCGTGCTAATTCCGGATAGATCTCCCGATACTTCTCTATTACGATCCCAGCCGCCTCTTTCGTCCAATGATCTTTATTTATGCCGATCTGCTTCCCGTATCGGACGGCTCTCCGTATAAGCCGGCGCACCAAATAACCCTGGTCAGTGTTCGAAGGCGCTACGCCCTTGTCGTCTCCCATTATAAAGCAGGCGGCTTTCAGGTGGTCGGCGATCACTTCGAACGAGCTCATGTTGTCTCGGTATTTTTTACCGCCCGAAAGCAGGGTTATCTTTTCTAAAATGCCGGAATAAAGATCGGTCTCGAAAATATTGTCCTGGCCCTGTGATACCATGGTTATTCTCTCCAGGCCGCCCCCGAAATCAACGTTTTTCTGCGGCAAGGGCTCGAAACCCTTTTCTGTTCTCACGAATTCGATGAATACGCTGTTTCCGATCTCGATAAAACGGCCGCAGTCGCAATTCACGTGGCAGGGTTCGTCTTTCCATTTTGATTTCTCGTGACGGTTAAGTTCGGCTCCTAGATCGTAAAATACCTCCGAATCCGGTCCGCCGATCTCCCCGACGGGCATGTTGGCCGGCGCCCCTGACCGCGACCACCAGTTCTTTTTGTCGCCGTAATAGAATATCCGGCCGTCACCCATTCCCTTTTTATCGGCATCTTCGATATCGCGGGCCTCGATTCCCGTCTTTTTAAAAATTTCTTTCCATATTTCGACAGAGACCGTATCCCGCTCGACGCCGATCTCCGCGTTGCCGGAATAAACCGAAACGTAAAGCCTTTTCGGATCAAGACCGACTTCTTTCGTTAGAAATTCGAAGAACCAGGGCAGTTGTTCTTTTTTAAAATAATCGCCCAAGGACCAGTTTCCGAGCATCTCGAAAAAAGTGGAGTGGCGGTTATCCCCTACCTCCTCTATATCCTCCGCCCGGAAAGATTTCTGGGAATCGGCCAGGCGCGTTCCTTCCGGATGCTTTTCGCCCATCAGGTATGGCACGAGGGGCTGCATGCCCGAACTCGTAAAAAGCGTGGAGGGATCGTTTTCCGGCAATAAGGAGGCCGACGGGATAACGGCGTGTCCCTGTTTTTTAAAAAAATCAAGATATTTTTGTCGAATTTCCCTGGAAGTCATATTTCATTACCCCTCCCGCCTCATATGATTCGGCACCCTCCCCTAATTAGGGGAGGGACGGGGAGGGGTGTTAAGAGTAATATAAAAAAGTATACAGAAAAACACGCGAAAAAGCAAGAATGCGCTGACGATGCGGAATAATAAAACGGACAAAGATCATGTCCGTTGATTTATTTATTTCCCCCAATCCTTGAAAATATCCCCGAAAGGATTTTTGCCGCCGAAAGGATTCCGGCTTTCTCTGGCTTCTTTGCGGAACATTTCCGCGCTTTTTTTCAAAAGATCCCATTTACCCTGGCAATCGGCGCAGATAAGCTTGGCGCCTTTCGCGATTTTGCTTCCCACTCTGATCCGGCCGGCGATCTTTCCGCAGATAAAGCATTTGTGATCGACCAATACGCCGTCCTCGGTAACCCTCGTCTTCGCGTTTTCCGTCATACTTTAATCCTTTCCGATCGGGTTTTTACCATTCCTCCAGGCCTTCTTGATACTTTCGGGCGTCCTCAAAAGCAAACCGGTGCATATTGACCGCTCTTTGCGTCAAAGGCGGGCAATTCAGGGGCGGGCCAAGCGCCACCACGGCTCCGGGAACGATAAGGTACATGGACCCGTCGATTACGACGGAAAAATCGTCAACGATAAGCTTTAGCAATTCGTCCGGGCCGGTAGCGGCCAAAAAGGCGCGCCAGCCGTTCGCGTCCTGTTCGGGAAGCGGAACCGGATCGAAACCGGAAAAAAGGTCGAGCAGATATTCGTAAGCCAGGCCTTCCTCGGCGTGAACCGCGCAAATGGTGCCGCGGTCTTCGATGACGAGATCGTATCGTCCCCTTTCGATCGCTGCGGCGATCTCCGATTCGAAAATATTCTTTTCTTTCAGCACCAGGGCGGTCGGCATGTTCTCTCTCCTTTTTTTCGATAAAAAATATTAAAAAAATTTAACTATATCCCAGATTTAAACCGACATTTTTCCCAGATCAAGGTATTGGTCGATCTTTATCTCTTTAAAGAATTCCGGCATGTGGCTCACGAGGATCAAAGCGCCTTCGTATTGATCGAGAGCGCGGGCGATCACCGGCAGATGCCGGAAATTTATGTGATTGGTCGGTTCGTCCATGACGAGCAGGCCGGGCTTCATAAGTACCAGCCGCGCGAAAGACAGGAGACCTTTCTGCCCCTCGGAAAGGTCGGCGACGGAGCGCCCCATAAGGTCGCCGGTAATAAGGAAGCCGGCGGCAACGGCTCGCATTTCCTGGGAATCGGTCCCTTCGGCCAATACCGCCTCCAGGCAATCGAAAACCGTCTGGCCGTAATCAAGCGTGGCGAAATCCTGGCTGTAATAACCCGTCTTGACGCCGTCTTTTATGCGCACGCCCGGATTTTGCCCGTTTACCAGTTCGCGGAGCAGGGTCGATTTGCCGATGCCGTTGGGGCCGGAGATCAGCAGCCGCCCCCGTTTCCGAATAGTAATATCGGTTTCCACCGTAACCGGTTCATGGTCCTTTATGATCTTGACCGATCTTATGTTGACGATGCCGCCGCCAGTCTCTTCGATCTCCTGCGCCGGAAAAACGAAATCCCGGATCGTCTTGTCCTCCCGCCGGATATCGACCATGCTGTCTTCGAGTTCTTCGGTCTCGTCGCGCATCTTCTTGGCGAGCTTGCGCATCTTTCCCCCCTTGTAGGCGAAAAAGTTGGCTTTTTCTTTTCGGTCCTTGATCTGCTTTTCGAGCTGGGCGTTCTTTTTCTGCTCCCGTTCGATCCGGTTCTGGATCTCTTCCACGACGGAAAAATAATCGCCGACGTAGGTTTCTATCTTTTTCGTGAAAATATCAAGATAAAGCACGCCGTCGGTAAAGCAGTTCAGGAAGTCGGCGTCGTGGGAAATAACGATCACGGTTTTTTCATACATGATAAGGAAGGTGATCAGGCTGTCGATGCCGTCTTTATCAAGATTGTTCGTGGGTTCGTCAAGAAGGAGGATATCCGGATTCTGTATGAGCGCGTAAGCCAGGAGGAGCCGGGCTTGCTGGCCGCCGGACAGATCACCTACCAGGCGGTCGGTCGGCACGGTCAGGTTAACCGCCTCCATGGCCTTGCTTATCCGGCTTTTCAGGTTGGCGGGAACTTCGTAAAAAGCTTTGGCGAAGTATTCTTCGAGGTTAAGGCCGAAATCCCGGCGATTGACCGTCTGTTCCGCCATGCCGACGGAAGCCTTGTTGGTAACATGGATCTGCCCGCTCTTGGGTTTAGCCGTTCCCGCGATAAGATTGAAAAGCGTCGATTTGCCGGCGCCGTTCTGGCCCATAAGGGTTATCTTGGCGCCCTTGCGCACGCTGAAAGAAGCCTCGTCCAATAAGGGCTTTTTATGCTGGTATTCGAATGTCACTTCGTCGAAGCGAAGGATAACTTCCTCGGCCATAATTTAAAAAACAACTCTCAAACGAGTTGCGGCTGAAAATCACTGAATAAAAAATTAAGCTTTTGATTCGATGCGTTCCTTGATTTTTATGATTTCCGACTGCAACCGGTCATGAGCAGCCTGGTTCGATGTTAATTCTTCGTCAAAATCCTGATGTTTTCTGGCGATACCATCGACGGCCGTCAGCACTTTATCGATTTTTTGGCTCAATCTTTCTTCTGATTCCCTGATAGCTTCTTTAAGGTCATCTTTTGTAACTATTTTATTAAATTGTTCTATCGTCATCGTCATAATAATTGTCCTGATATAGCCTATAATAAACGATTAAATCTGTTTTTATCATATACTACAACACGAAATCTGTCAAACCGTTAAATTTAAAAGCAGTATTGTTTTGTTCACTCGGATTTTGGGGTAAGTTGGAAATTGCTTATGAAAAAAAACCACCTATTTGCTAAGGTGGTCGCTATATTAAGCCAATACCCCTGGTCGTCTTCTTCAAACACGAATCATTGCTCTTCCATCAGGGCCTTCTCGTTAGAATTTGCTTTCATTTACTGTTTTTTAAACCAGCAACCGCTAATAAGGGCGTTGATTCCCCTGTTGTCTTTGATGGGTTCGCCGTTTTTGGCGATGCTTAGGCGTTGATGATGGCCCGAAACCTCTATTTCCGTCATCCGCTTATCGCTATGCCGGCAATAACCGAAGGGGGCGCCGCAAGAGCACATATTTAGCGGCACCGGCAGTACCGACAAAACGACAAAGGGGCCTTCGCCGAATTTTTCAAAAGGACCTTCGCCGAAATATAGGCGTAATTTTTCATTCAGCTCTGAATTTAGCTTATTTTTTTTCCAGACAACCGCGTCATTGACCGAAAAATTTTCCGGGCGTTCTTCCTGCGCGTCCATGGATTTACCTCCAATAATTATTTATTTGTTAAGAACCTGACATAGAATGATATTTAAATTACTATAAACTATTTATTAAAAAATGTCAAGTCTGGTTTGCCCTAATTTTCCGGATTTTTGCATTAAAAATTTTTAAAAATACTGGACAAAAAAACCGGGCTTTAATATAATCAAAGCACCTGTTTTTAATAAAAAGTTCATTGCAAAGGAGAGGGTCATGGCAGAAGAACAAAAACAACGTCCTTTTCATGAAACAGTCATAGAAGCGTTCGATTGGTGCTCGGGTCCGCTTGACCACACGTTTCTGCTTCTCGCGCATTTGATTAAAAACACAGAAATAACAGCTAACCATGACAAGATCATTGCGAGAATCGACGCTTTCTTTGACTTCCCGGGAGGACACGAAGAATGGGCGCCAACCATAGAAGAGCTTAAAAAAAGCATTCTTGAGCAAAAACAAAAACGATCCTAAACATAATTTTAGGGCGCGTATCTATTACGACGCCTTTTTTTAATTCATAGTTTTAAAAAAACCTCTTCGTTTTTGCAAACTCAGAGGTTTTTTATTTAGAGATTAGTATTCACTTAAAAGGTAGCTACTATATCCTTTTGATTATGTTCGGTATTATCATCGCCGCTCCAAACGAATTGGTTTATTACAACCTTGTTGGCGGCCACACTCTTTATTTCCGGCGGCTCCAAATCATCTCCATAATCCCAATAAGTAATGGAATAAATATTATTATAGTTATCTGCGTCTTCGTTGATTTTCCAAACCAGAACCTTAAATCTTAACTGGTTATCCCTGGTCCCGGAAACAAATTTAAAAGCGGGTTGATGTTATCGCACCGCTTAGGATTGTGTCAGACCTCGTTTAAGTCTATGTCGTATGACCGATAGAGATCGTAGGTGGGGCCCAATGCGGTTCGAGGATAGGCTTGCTCCAATACCTCTGTGAGCTGGCCCCTGAGTATTTCCGCCGATTCAGCCTCCTTCACCACCTCGCCGCTTGCGAGAATGCGTTGATCTCCGTCCCGAACCCCGTCTTCATGCTCTCCGCGACCATTAACAAACTCTGTCACTTTCCACTTAACGTTAAATTTCGGCATACAGACCTCCTTCTTTTTTCTATTCACATTTGAAAAGTACCCGTAAAACGATACCGAAGTATCATGACACCCTATCATCTTTTTTATAATAAGTCAAGCGTTCTCGCTCTCCCAAAACAAATAAAATAATACGCCGCTTTTTGCGGCGTATTATTTTATTTGCTCGGAACTTGGGACGAAGTTGGAACTTTTTTGGCTAATGGTGGTTTATATTTTATTATTTAGTTGAGCTTCGTATAAATTAATAAGATTTTTTTTATGCTCGTCAGACATTCTGTCATATCTTACTGATGATTTAATAACTTCCGCGACTGTTTTTACCGAGCCTGTTTCTAAAACCTTTTTGACACCTAAAGTGCAAAATGATTTTACGTCAGTGTCATCCCCCCAAAGACAGGAGTAGCCCGTAAATAATTTCTGATGATAAACGCCCATATAAAATATATCCTCAACTACGCACAGCGGCGTGGAAATCAACACGATCGAATCTTTTTCTATATGATGCTTGGGAACAGTAAGTTTTTTATCAGCATGGCCTACTATATATTCACCGTAATCAACCGTATTTGACGCTCTTTGATAAACACATGTTTTATTTTTATTTATATCTTGCCCCGCTTTTTGATAAAAATCCGGAAGCATGATATCAATTTGACAAGGTATGTTCCCCCAAACGAAATGCAACGCCAAACTCTGTACGGTCCCACTCAGATAAACATCAGCGGATCTTTCCGCTAAGTATTCATTCTTCGGATCTAATTTCTTACATACCTTTTTCCAGTTTTCCAAATTATCTACCGTACCCACAAGATCAATATCCGAGCTTTTCCTGAACTGACCTCCGTAAGCCAACGATCCCACCAAAAAAACCGAGTTAAATAACGGTTTAAACGATAGCCTAAACTCTTCAAGAGCTTTTTGCCAATTTTTCATATTACATGAACTTGCTTTTCCAACCCTCCCATTCTTCCACTGAAGTAACCGGTTTATCAAGGGGGCAAAGCGGATTCTTATGGTTGAAGTCTCCGTATCTATTGAAAGTGGCGGCAAAACAATCCGACACCTTGCAATATTTGAGAAAAATACACTCACTGCATTCATCCGCCCCTTCAAATTTCCTGATATTCTTTAATGTATCCGATTTTTCCCAAATTTCGTTGACATCATCCTTGTTTATGTGACCCAGGCTAGTATGCACGCCAAAGCATTCGCGGATTTTTCCTTCGGCGGTTACTCCTAAATAAGTTTTTCCGCAGGTACAATGCGGTATGCTCGATGCTGCGGGCATTTCTTTTCCGAATAAAAATTCATAACAACCGGGGAGGCATTTAATACGCATTTTATCTTTATATTTTTCTTTAAGTGCCAGTACTCTGGGTATTATTTTTTTGAAATCATCATTCGTTAAAGCGTAACTATCATCAATCTCTTTGATATTCGTGGGACTGAATGCCCTGAAGTCAAGTTCTTCGACTTCGAGTTCGTACATTTTGTTAATAATATTTTCCACATCGTTTAAGTTGGGTTTCATGATCGTAACCCTAACCTTTCTCCTGAAACCAAATTTTTTCAGATTCTTTATGGCCCTGATTATCAAATCGAAACTTTTTGTATCTGGGTTAGGCAGAAAACCGTCATTGATCTCCGCAGTTGAACCATAGATGCTGATCCTGATCCAATCCACGCCTATTGCCTTGAGTTCTTTAATTTTATCTTCATCCAATAATACGCCGTTGGTAAACAGGCCTATTTCTTTTACGTCTTTTTTCTTGCATAGTTTTATCGCATCATTCAGGTGGGGCCAGACCAAGGGTTCTCCTCCGGTCAGAATTACCAGTCTTAATTTATTCTTTGCCGTCACTTCTTCAATGGTTTTTTTAAAATCTTCCCAGGCGATACTGGCCTTTTTTTCCATTTGTTGTTGGCAGAACCGGCAGTTAAGATTACAATTATAGGTAACTGATATTTTTAAATAATCGAGTTTATTGCATGTTTGATATTCTTTGTTCATACTTTTTATTTAAACTTTGAATATTATTGAATGCCGAAGTGTAGCTTTCGACCGTCACCTCTTTTTCTTTGGCTATATCCAGAATTTGCCTGAACAATTTTAAATCGCCATCATAAACGGCGATTGCCTGAGGATGAAAACATCCGCCGATATAGATGGTTTTATTTCGTTTTTTTGATTCATCCATCGCTTTGTCCATCAACTCCGTATAATGCCCGACAATATATTTATCAACTTTCTTTTTATCCCATTTTTGAAATTGCGGCACCCCCGGAATGTCCAGACCGGAAAAAGCCATATCCTGCCAGCCATGAGACGGCATCTCTATAAGTCCGTTAGAATATTTTCTTGGCTGGCGTATTTCATGACCGTCGAATAAGTCAGTTTTGATTTGCCAGTCTTTATTCCTCAGATCCGAGCTAACGTAGTGCATGCCGGCATTTTTGACGCTTTCTGTCAGTTCTTCGGAATTATTCAACCCCAGGGCATACCCCCTTGGCGCTCTTAATCCGATCGGCTCTTTGTGTAATATTTCGGATATAATTTCATTTGCCTTTTTTATGTCTTCAAATACCTGTCCGGGTGTCAGGGTGGGTTTATTCATTCCAACGGGTACGTGCCTGAACTGCCGATGAGAATAAGCGTGAGACTGTACATCAATCAAAGGATTATCTATGTTGAATATTTTTATTAATTCTTTATTATATAGTTTTGCGGCTTTTTCGACAAATTTTCCCAAGAGGAAGAATGTTCTGGATACCTTATATGAATCAAAAAGTGAATTCAAGCTTTTGACGATCGTTATTGTTTGATAAATTGCTGGTTTGATATCTTCTTCTTGGTGTGGTTGGTCAAACGGCGCTTCAGTATCGAATCCTAATAATAAACTCACCTTACGGAATGGTTTAACAATATTTGTTTTCATATAATTATACTTCTTCTCGTTAAGTAAATTTAACACAAAAATATTTAATAGTCAAAAAATTTATCTTGCTGCCGTCCGTTCGAATCCCTCCCGCTCCCCCAAAAACAAATAAAATAATACGCCGCTTTTGCGGCGTATTATTTTATTTGCTCGGGGACAGGGATTCGAACCCCGATACTCAGGACCAGAACCTGATGTCCTACCATTAGACGATCCCCGAATTTTATAATAATGAGTATACTCTAACTATTTATTTTTTGCAAGATATCCGGCAAGGCTTTTTTCGCGGCCTCTTCCCCGGCCCTGATGAACTTTCCCACATCCGCGAATTTAAAGCTGTCTATCGTTTTCCGGAGAACCGGCTGGATAAGGATCTTATCGCCGGAAAAACCGGCCGCGTTATGCCTGAAAGCCTGCGCCCGCATAAGCTCGTAAGCGTGCAGGAGGACGGAAACCAGGCTCGGATCTTCTTTTACGGTTTCTTTCTTAGCCATAAAATCAACTACGATGGCGATATCACAGCCGGCCTCGCCAGCGACGGTAACCGGCGTCGGGTTGGCCACGCCGCCGTCCATATAGAATCTTCCGCCTATGTTAACCGGCGGAAAGATCCCGGGTACGCTGATCGAAGCCATGATCGGCCGCAAAAGATCGTTCTTGCTAAAGACCTTCTCTTCGCCGGTCAAAAAGTCGGTGGCTACGATGAACATGCGGGTGCGCAAGTCGCCGAATTTCCGGCCCTTGACCAGATTCTTCCGCAAAAAATTCCCTATCTTCCGGCCGCGCAAAATAGTTTTCCCCGGCCGGCCGAAGTCGATGAATGTCCGGAATATCTTCATCTTATTATCGTAAGAAAGCACCATTTCCTCAAGCTCATCGACGTTGCCGTGTATCGCGTAATAAGCCCCTATGATAGAACCGATGCTGCAGCCGACGACGCAATCTACGCGCACGTTATTTTCCAATAAAACCTTAAGGACGCCGATGTGCGCGATCCCCCTTGCTCCTCCTCCCCCCAAAACCAAACCAATCTTTTTTTTGCTTATAGCGTTAGGCATGAAGAACGCGAATTAGTTTATTACCCTTCCCCCGAAAGTCTTAAGCAGGTTCTCGATCATGTTGTTGGACGGTTCCTTCGCGCCGTCATTGGATACCGATGCGCCGCCGTCCGCCGTTTCCGACGTTTCCGTCTTGGCCGCGGTTATTTCCGGGACAATATTACCTTCCCCTCCCACCTCGATCGTTTCATCGACGATAGCGCCCAGTATCAAAGGGCTGCCGTAAACCTCAAAAAGCACTTTTTCCACCATTTGTCTGATATTGACCTCCCCTATCCTGTCCTTGTGGAATTTATATTTAAAGGCCAGACAGAGCTCCCGGCCGTCGAATCCGATCGGCTTGCAGACCCGCAGTATAAAAGACAGGGAATGGTTGTATTTTTTTACCTTGGCCAGAACTTCGTTCCATTTAGCCGCGATTATTTCCTTGTTTAGCTTCCCCGGACCGGCTTCCGGCGCTGCGGGAGTTTTCTGATCTAACGCCGGTCCCGCCGGGTTGTCCGTACCGGCCGGTTCGGCCGGTTTCCGCCCCGAAGAAAGGGGCGGCCGAGCGCTCCGTTCGGGCGAACACAATTCGAGGATCGCGATCTCCAGGGGCAGCTGTTCGATAAAACTGCCCTTAAGTTCGTTCCTAACGGCCATGAATTTTTCCGTAAAAGCGATTATCCGGCCGAGTTCCAGCCCGGAAATGATCCCGGCAATTTGCGCCTCGACCGTCTCGCCGCATTCCAGACCGATCTTTTCGGCTAAGGCCGGACTGGTTTTCATGAGCATCATCTTCCTGAGGATCTCGACCAGGTCGGTTAAAAGCCTTTTAAGCTCTATGCCCTCGTCGACCGCCCGGTTTACGAGCTCGATCGCCCGGCCGGCGTCTTTTTGGGATAAAAATCCGATAAGCTTCACGACTTCGGAAAGGTCGCTTCTGGGTATCACAAGATCCGCTTCTTCGGCGGTGATCTCGCTTCCGCCGACGGCTACCACCTGCCCGAAAAGGCTTACCGCGTCGCGCATATAACCTTCCGAATGCCGGGCGATCGCTTCGAGTATGGCCCGATCGATCTTGATCTTTTCCTCTTTGGCGATAAATTGCAGCCTGGCCGTAATATCGCTAAGCGGAAAACGGCGGAAATCGAACCGCTGGCAGCGGGAAATTATGGTAGCCGGTATTTTATGCGCTTCGGTGGTGCACAGGATAAAAACGACGTTCGCCGGCGGTTCTTCCAATACCTTAAGGAGCGCGTTAAAAGCCGGGGTGGAGAGCATGTGCGCTTCGTCGATGATAAAAACCTTATACCGATAGCGCGTCGGCGCGATCCGCGATACCGCGATAACATTTTCGCGCACGTTATCCACGCCCGTGTGGCTGGCGGCATCGATCTCGATGATGTCAAGGCTGCGTCCGGCCGTGATCTCGCGGCAGGAATCGCATTCGCCGCAAGGATCGTGTTCGCCATCTTTGCGCCTGAGGCAGTTCAAGGATTTGGCCAGTACCCGCGCCACCGTCGTTTTACCGACCCCGCGCGGACCGCAAAATATATAGGCATGAGCGATCTTATTCGATTCTATCTCATGTTCGAGGGTAATCTTCACGTGGTTTTGTCCTACGAGGTCGCTGAAGGACTGCGGACGGTATTTTCTGTATAAAGTAGACATATTCAACAAAATTTAAAATCCCATTTAAGATTTACGAATTAATAAAACCGCTCCTAATTAAAATTTACTGCGAACGATATTATCGACGGCGGCCCATTGGCTCTGGCCCGCCTTCGGAACCAGGATAACCACTTCATCGCCGGACTTTCCTTTATAATAAGTAACGCTGGCGGTCAGCACGCGCCATTTTTTACCTTCCGATATTACGATAAAAGAACCGGTATCGTTTTGCTCGAGTTTGCCGATCACGCGGGAACGTTCGATCGGGCCGATCTGCTTATAAACAAAAGTGCCGGATGGCGTGATCGTAAGCTTCAGGATATCCCCTTCCACTAACTTGGATTTCGAGGCGTAGTTCGCCGGTACGCTGTACTGCTTGCCGTCAGGACCGATCATGTTCTCGCCGTCAAAAACCCCTTCGATAACGCGGCCCGCTTCCGCTTCCGCCTGGTCGGAGACGAAGCTATCGTCGCTCATCTGGCCGATGCTCAGGCGCGCTTCATCTTCCTCGCCGATCGTTCCGGCCAAAAGCTGGATAAGCTGATCGTTGTTCTCCCTGATATTCTCGAGAAGTTTTTTTGCCAAAGCTATCTTCGTCCTGCTCATAAGGACGCCGTCTTCTTTCTTTCCCTGGCCGGTTTTTTTCTCCGGTTCTTCCTCTTTGCCCTCCATCGACAGTTCCAGGTCATCGATCATATCGCCGCTGTTTTGTTCTTTGTTTTTTAAGTTTGTTTTAGACATATTTTTGTATTAAATTATTTAATCCACCTTAACGCTCTATACTACATACTATATTATTTTCTTTTTTTTGTAAAACGAACGGGATCACAGGTTTTCCGTCACCCTTCTCTTGATCTCCGCCTCTATAAGTTCGCGTTCCTGGCCGTATTTCAGGCGGGACAAGATCTTTATTTTTTGGGCGATCTCGCTTCTTTCCGTACCGGGAAGGGGCCAGGGGGTCGCCATGGAAAAAGGGCGGGATGAGCTATTTTCGATAAGCAACTTAACGTAGGCGGTGTATTTTTCGATGTTGATGAGATCGTATTGGTTAAAGACCGGGCTGAATTCCTTGGCCATAACCTCCGCGTCTTCCGAACCTATCTTGAATAAAAGCCAGGTACCGACGTTGCCGAAAACGGCGTCTTTGATCGAAGAATCCTGCCCCTTGACCAGCTGCCCCAGATATTGATGGGCCATGATAAGATTAAGGTTGTATTTCCGGGCTTCGGATAGGATCGAGCAGATCGAATCGGTCGTAAAATTCTGGAATTCGTCTATATAAAGGTAAAAATCCTTCCGCTCTCCCCGCTGCATATCCGTACGGGACAACGCGGCAATAAGGATCTTGCCCACCAGGATCATGCCCAAAAGAAAGGCGTTCATTTCCCCGACCCGGCCCTTGGAAAGATCGACCAAAAGGATCTTGCGCGTGTCCATGACGTCGCGCAGGTTAAATGAACTTTTCTGTTGGCCGATGATCGGCCGCATGGTGTCGTTCGATATGAATTGGGTCAGTTTAGAAGTAACGTAAGGCACTACGTTGGCCAGGGCGGCGTCGCCGCCGGCCTTTTCCGCCTCCTTGCGCCAAAAATCCACCACCGTGATATCGTTGCATTTGCTTAATTTCATGCGGCGGAAATCCGGGTCGGCGAGCACTTTCGGAATTTCCATGAGGGTCGAGCCCGATTCCGGATGGCTCATAATGAGAAGCATGGCATTCCTTATATATTGCTCAAAGATCGGGCCGCCGGTCGCCTTAAGATCGTAAAGCTTGTCGAAGATCTTTATCATCTCGTTGATCACGAAAGTTTTCTGTTCAGGATAGCGCGAATCGAATTCGAGAAGATTTAAAGCCAAAGGCCTTTCCGTGTCCGCCGGAGCGAAGAGTATCACGTCTTCGGCCCGTTCCGGAGGAATCCGTTTAAGAACATCGTCGATAAGATCGCCGTGCGGATCGATCAGGCACACCCCTTCTCCGTTTATCACGTCCTGGATGGCCATGCTGGCCAAAAGCACCGATTTGCCTACGCCCGATTTACCGATGATATAAGTATGGCGCCGCCTATCCTCGCGCTTGATCTTAATTTCCCGGACCTGCCCGCGATAAACATTCTCTCCGAGTATTATGCCGTCTTCCGGGATATTCGTCGGCGCCGGCGCGTGCCGGGCGGTCAGCCATAATATATTGGGGGTTTCCGCGGTTTTTAAAGGAAGGTGGTAAAGCCCGGCCAGCTCCTCGGTATTAAGGAGGAAACTTATTTTTTCGTCGAAACGCCGATAGATAAAATCATTGATCAGTTTCTTGGCGTGACGGGTGACTATCCGGTTGTTGAATTTATTGCCGTATTCGTAATAGCTGTATTGTCCGTAAGCGTGCGCCAGGTTTTCGAGATAAAGCATCGCCTGGCCGCGGCTCTCAGCGCTCACGACGACGCGCAGATTGACGTCCAGTCCGGCCTTGGAATTCTTTTCCTCGATCCCCTTGAGCATTTCCTCTTCCATGGCGGTCAGCCGGGGCGGCTGCTGGTAATTCTTGCGGCTGTCCAAGGGGGAGGGCGGTTTGGCCGCTTTGGCGATTTCGCCGATGCCGCCCAGTATTTTTCCGGCCGGACCCACTCCCAGGGCCTCGCTCATGGTCTTGCCCTGGCTGATCTTCTTCCGCAACTCGAAAACCCGCCGGTGCCATCCGGGCCGGGCGCTCCGGACCGTATACTGGACCGCCAAACCTTCATTTTCGTTGAGCTTTGACATGACGTTTATGATCCCGTTCATGGGATCGGCCTCCATCTTATTATAGGTTCTCAAGGGGAAGATCAGGTTGCGGGTGGTGCGCAAAAAACCGGCGACTATTTCGCTCCGGGAATTGAAGATATTATAATCCTCGACCTCTTCGATCGCGGCATCCGGATAATGAGCGTGGACCTGCTGTTCTATATAGCGGGCCATTTCCCTCGGAGTTACCATGTAGAAAGCGATCTTTTTCCGGTTGGCCACGATCTCGAAAGAATAGTGGTCGTTGCGGCCGAATAACCAGGCCCTAAGGCCGCGCTGAGCCCTGAGTCCCCCGATCGAAGCGAAGATGATCTCGCCCACGGCTATATCCTCACGGAGTTCCTGGACGGTTATTTCCTTCTCTTTATCCCCCGGCTTATCCTTGGGGAGGCGTACCAGAAAAACGCAATGGTCAAAGTACCGGCTTCTTTTGATCAGGTATTTAACCAAATTTCTTGCCAAAAACAGGATCAAAAGCAAAACAGCCAGCCAAAAAACATAAACCAAAACGCTGTCCCACAAAGACTGGGCCAGATTTTCCGGATTTAAACTCGTGTTATAATCGCTTATATAATTGTTTTGCATAATTTAATTTTATATCTTCCTTAATTATACCATACCCGACCTCGCTTACCCAGATCTTCTTCTGGAAAATAATTTCTTGGTTACGGATATAAATCTCACGAAAAAAAATACTTAATCACTCATTATAGGGGTTTTTCTTCAATAAAATCAGATAATCTATACGATTGTGTTATTAACGAGGGATTATAGTAATACAACCAATGCAAACTCAAAGGACGGGCCCACTCCCAATGCACATCACGATTCGTATATTTTGCAAATACACAATCAACCTGAAAATTGTTTTTAAATTCTTCCGAAAAATCGCCAAAAAAAACCTTAATTCGAATTGGACCATTAAAATGTTTGTTTTGTAATGGCGATACGGCGTTTACCCTGATAGGAAAAACTAATTCTTGCGGCGTCTGATTTAAAGATGCGCGAATAGTATATTTTTCAAAGAAATTACCGACTCCTATCGGCGGATCATCTAAAGATAAAATTATTCTGGCGTCAGTATCTGTCTTGCTTGTTACTTTGAAAGAAATATCTACATATTCTACTTTACCATGATTATTGTATCTGTTACTTTTTTGAATATCGGAAATAGTTATAATGTCGCCGTTTTTCCATAACAAACCGCGCATATAAATTGATTTTGCCTGTTCTTTGCGTTGGCGAATATACTCTGGGATAGCAATGCTACCGATAAACGAAACATATGCCAATGCCAATGAAAGAATCATGAAAATTATCGCAACTACATTACGTTTTGCTTTGTTGTGCTTGCTATTTTTTCTAAAAATAAAAAAATAAACAACAACAAAAAAAATGACTGTGCCCCAAATATATATCAAAGATTGTCTTAAGGTAAGAAAGCAAATATCAACAAAAAAACTTATGCCGGCAACACATTGATTGTGGTTAATTGCATACAAAGATATTGTCAACGCAGGAATTGCAATAACCAACGATTTTAGACAATTTTGCAAGAAGTTTTTCATTATATACAAATGAATTTTAATTTCAATGGCAAGATTCCCCGACTGATTCGGTAAAAATACATTGGTTGCTAAAATGGGAATCCTTTTCCCAAAGAAAGCATTGACTGCACCATTATATATATATATATAGGAATAATCACGTAAGACAAAGCAAACAAAAACCAAACAATAAACAGTTTCCTTTTATAAAACTTTATCTTATTCTTATAGCTTTCTTTATACGAAACCAATAAAATCAAAAATGAAAACGGATAAATGGTTTTAATATAAAGAAAGAACCAGTCCATACCGCTAAACACCAAGCCAGATCCTAAAACTAAAAAAGGAACAATATAAAATACTAAAAAATAAAATATAAAATTAAAATTTACTTTGTAGTTATCGCCTTTGGTTTTATATGCCTTGGCGTAAAAATACTTAACGCAAATTGCTATCGCGGCAATACCTACGGGAATACCGATTAGCGTAAACAAATAAACAACGGTCCAATTAACCACTTCTTCTGTGACGTAAAAAACGTTTAGCGAATACAGAGCAATAATCGTTAAAAACCAATAAATTAATAGAGGCGAATATTTTTTTAGGGCTGGGTTTTTTAGCATAGTTTTATAAATTATTTAACAAGAAATTAATATCTTCTCTAATTGTAGCATAAGCATAATCGCTTAACCATTTTTTATTATGGTATATCTCCAGCAGTTTTAGTGCGGCTTTATATTTTATTTCTACTATCTTTTTGTGGATCAAATTTAAATGGTAATTGATTTTATCTAAATTTTTTTCCAGATATTTTGCACACCAATCATGGCCTTTTTTAAGCACGCATTTAGCCATCGCTTTTTCCTGCTGTTCGTTTCTCTTGTTTTCTCTTTGGCCGTAGTGCTCTTCATATTTTTTGATCCATTCTAATTGACTTATTAGCGTTTTCTTTACAGCTTCCTTGTAAATTTCCCCTTGGTCATACAATTCATTAATATCGTTGATTGTGCTGTCGATATCGGTCACGATATTAAATTTTATTTCCAGAGAACTGGCGTTGCCGGCTAAATCGATAATTTTTATTTCCAGTTTATGTTCCCCTAAGCTGAAATCTAATAATTCTAAACTGGCGGTCGCGATTTGATTACCGTCAACGCTTAGGCTGGCGCCAGCTATACCGGATATACTGTCGCTGGCCCCATAAATGATTTGCAGGATATCCGCACGGTAAAATTCCTGCCCCTCGTAGGGAAAAATAATTTCTATTTCTGGGCCGCTTCGGTCAATTTTGATTAACCGTTCCTTGGTTATTTCAATATTGCCGGCGCGGTCTGTGGATTGATAAATAACCGTGGTCGTGCCATCGTTGTTGATATTAAACGGCTCTTCGTATTTTTCCCAGTTATTACCGCCATCTAAACTGTATTCTGTTTTGAGAACGCCGGAGCCGCCCTCGTTGTCGTGGGCATCAAATTCCACCTGAACGCCTGACACATACCAATCATTATTCCCTTTTGTGCCGCTGACAATGATGTCGGTTTGCGGTTTATCCACGTCCTGCGCCTCTTCCGTGTCCAGGATGGCGTCCGGCTCTTTCTGTTCCTCAAAAACGTCATCACCGTCCTGATCGATTTGCATGATATATCCGGTTTGATTGTCGTAAACATCTATTTCAATATTAGTAGATGGCGTAGATAGCAGTATTTCATCCCAATAAATTGTTTCGCCGTATATGCCATCGCTGATTTTTCTGACATGAGCACTAAAAGTTCCTTGTTCGCTGGCCCGACCCGTCACCGTATAATTACCGCCGCTGGGCAAAAATACGAATTTGTTGTCTTCAATGATATCATATTGGGCGCCGTCTATGCCCGTTTCGATATCGCCGTTAACGTCAGGACCGAGATGGTTGCCTACGCTGTCATAAACATGGAGATCAATAGGGCTGTGAAATTCTATTTGAGCGCCGGAGAAAGAGCAAATATTTTTATTATCATTCAGATTCGTATAAGCCGCTAAATCAAAGTCGTCCTGTTCTCCTTTCAAGATAGAAGCCACCAATTGCCTGACACCGTTAGCGCTGGAAAGATAAGCATGCTCCGTGTTGTTAACATAATAAACTTTCTTGGATATTAAATATTCGGCGCTTTTCAGCGGGACGGTGCTATCGCCTTCAATATATTTTAACCCATACGAATAGCGGCCGGATTTTTCTTTGTTTAAAACAAGAATCTTGCCAAGTGTGGCTTGTCCGCAGCCGACAATATTGTACGTAGGCACTCCTTCGGTTTGTGGCGAGTAATTATCTATGGCGCCATGAAGCGTTTCGTTAGAAATCAATAAATCATAATTTCTTCCCTTATTAACCATTAAAGCTAAGGACTGGCCGTAATCCAAATTTCCCTTAATGCCATTATTATCTATATCATGAATATCCGCTATGTAAGCGTTATAATCCACGTCTAACGGGTCAAAGTACAAAGCACTGGGAAGGATTTGATAGATAGAGGGAAAATTTTGCGAAATAGTCATGACTCTCTCGGTATTTAAACCGAATGTCAATTTTTTCATATCCAAATCATCTCCACAAGCAAGAATCTTGAAAGTTTTAGGCGAACCTAAATGCGGGGTAGCTATATCAATAAATTTATCAACCAACGAAGCACCAAAAACCTGCACATATCTTTTAGCTATCAAACCGCCCATGCTGTGCGCGATAATATCGACTTTTGATGCGTGTGTCTGCTCTAAAACATATTGTATTTTATTAGATAGGGTATCAGGATTATCGGCCGCGCCGTGGCCGGATAAATAATCAATATCAAGACGCCAGTCATACGGGAAAACGAACAAATCATTTTCCTCTTCATAACCGTTATTTTCCAGTTCCGTTATTAAGCCTTGAAAAAAATCATAATCACTTACTTTTCTAAAAATATCATAAGGTTCAATATTTAATTCATACGGCGCGCCAGAAACAGGCAAAATCAACTCATCTAAATATTCATCATTATTAGACGTAAACATTTCTAAAAAATTCGGCCAGACCTCTTTATTGGCATCCCTGTTCCTCAGATAACTGGCAATTACCCCCGGCACAATAATCACCGGATTCCTTGTTGAAGTTGAAATCTCTGTATAACTATTTATCCCCACCATGAGCGGATAATCATCCTGCCCGTTCGCTACGACGTAAGCCGTATCCCCTATTCCGTCGTTGTCCGCGTCCGCGTCGGTATAACCGCTCCAGTAATTCCCGAGTTTACTGCGATGAGTATTATTGTCGTAAGTATATTTGTAAGGATCCGGCGAAGAAAGAATCGGATGGGCCGAGGGGTCAATATAGATATTCTGGATGGCGTTATTATGGAACTCGTTAAAAAATATGATCGGGTTGCCCTGGGTAGCCGTCAGGCCATAGGTATTGTTTTTAAAAGCGTTGCCGATAAATACCGGACTGGCGGAGATGACTGTGGCACCGACGTTGTTCTTTTCAAAAAGAGTGTTTTTGATGATGAGGGAGGGAGTAAAAGCGTAAAGACGGTTGCGATAACGGATGACCGCGTGATCTACTACGCTATTCCGGCTCAGGGCGGAAAAATAGAGATAGTCTTGGCTGGTTTGTCCGGGGGTGGTCGGAGTGGTAATGCTTCCGTCGCTCATCGTGTCGCCGCCGTACAGATCGTCATAGAGAGAGGTAAAAACTATTTTGTTTTGTTCGGTACCCTCAGCGATAAGAGTACCGATGTCGTCCGTTATGCCGGCTGAATGCTTGCGGCCGACCGCGATATTGCCGCCTGGTTCAAATTTTAGTATTGTGCCAGGGTTTAAAGTAAAAGTAGCGCCGCTATTTATAGCGACACTGCCGGCATAATTATGGGGGTAAATGCCAGTAATGACATAGGGATAAACTGTATTGGTCCAAGTTGTGTCGGCTGTGATATTCCCGTAGTTTACGTAAATACCTTTCTTTGGTCCGGCGAAAGTATTGGTGTCTAGGTTGATTGAACCGGAATTGACGTCTGTTTTTACGGGCCAATCGTTGGTGTTGATGGCGTTATCGGTAATGACCGGATTTTGAGCGCCGCTAATACTTAAACCGGTATTCCCGCCCGTGATCGTATTATTGGTAATACTGGGCGAGCCGTAATTAATGCTGATGGCGGTAGTGTTATTTTCAAAAATATTGTCGGATATTTCCGGGGAGGAGCCGAGGATAGCCAGACCGGTAATGTTGTTTTGAAACCGGGAATTAGTGATAGCGGAATCGGAAGAATAGACGGCTAAACCCTGGCTGTACTCAATGACAGCATGGTTAATGATATTGTTTTCGCTTGATGACTGTAAATAAATATGCCCCCAGGCGCCGGGGGTAATATTGGCATTGGAAGTAAAAACGACCGGATCAGAATCATTGCCCCAAACCTGGAGCGAGCCGCTCACTATGAGATC
>MFGB01000006.1 GCA_001780275.1 Candidatus Falkowbacteria bacterium RIFOXYA2_FULL_47_19
CCGAACCGTTGACCGCGAGGACATAGTCCGGGGTGCCGATGGCGATCCCGGCCATGGCCGAGCCGGAGACGTACGGGATGGAGAGATCGGCCCAATTGTCGTTCCCGGTGCCGCCCGAACCCAGAGACAGGGTCGAGGTCGAAGTATATATCCCGGATCCGGTCCGGACCATGAGGCCGTTACTCGCAAAATCGCCGTCCACGATGAATGTTGAAGTGGATACCCAATTTACGCCCGATCCGGTGGACATAATGATCGCGCCAGCCGCGCCGGCCGAGTATAAATTATCGTAAATACCGCCGGTAAGCATAAGGTCGCCAGCCAATGTTAAGCTATACCCCGGAGTGCTTGTGCCTATTCCGACCTTACTTGACGTACTAATGAATACCGATGAAGTGGCTGACAAAAGACTGCCGTCGCTTCCGTAAAAAGATATCTGGCCGGCAGATCCGGGGCCCACATAAACCGCCGTGGTAGGAGCGTCCCAGGATAAATTGCCATTACCGTCCGTTACCAGGGTTTGTCCCGCCGTACCCACTCCGTTCGGCAAGGTCAAGAGGAAATTGCCGGATAAAGTGCCGGTGGCCCGGAGAGCCGTATAATTTGAGCTGTCGGCATCGTAAAATCTTAACTCTTGCTGATTGGTAATATTTATCATATCGAACAAAGATGAGCCGTTGACTTCAAATATCTGGCCGGCCAGGGTAGTGGTGGCGTTATTGCCGATCACCGTGATCAAGGCCGAATCAAAAGGGAACAGTAACCTGCCGTCGGTCGATGTCGCCCATAGATAATCGGCGCCCCCTGGACCGGAACCGGATAGATCCGGCGCCCAGTACATGTTGCCGCCGCCGTCTATTTTAAGGGCATAACCCGCCGCGGACCCGGCACGGCTGGCGGGAAGATAATAATCGCCTATCTGGAGACGGCCGTCATCTAAAACCGCGAGGGCTGTCGTGGTGCCGCGCTTGAATTCGGCGATATTGCCGCTGCCGTCCTGAGTAATGCTCAGGGCCGCCAGATCGGAGGAGGTGGCGATCGTCAGGATATTATTAAAACTCCATTCCCCTATAACGGTTTCGTTATCAGCCAAACCGGCCAATTCCGCTTCCGTCTTATCCCCCACCCTACCGGAGGTAAAAGCGGACGCTGACGGCGTCAATATCTTACGGGGCTGCATGGTTTCACCGTTAAAAGCAAGCTCCAGATAAAGCGTCCGGTTGAAATTCACGCCGGATATATCAGAAACCGCGCCCAAATTAACGTTAATTATTCCACCCTCGACATATGGCCGGTTATTTATCGGCGCGTCAACGCTCCACTCCGGAGAACCGCTCGCCACCGTTACCGTGTTGACGCTCTGGTCGTAATCGACGATCAAAGCGCCTTCGGATGTGGAGGCGTTGGTAAGGTACTGCCCCACGCGCAAAGTGCCGGTAGCGGTCTCTCCGGTATAATCGTAAGTTATGCCTGTCGCGGTTACGGTTACGCCGGAAATAGTGCCGTTAAAACAGGTTGTGGCGGTAAGATTTTCCGTCCAAACGGCGGCTCCGCCGACAGGCCCTTCGTAAATGCCGAAATTCATGTCAAAATTGCCGTCCGCTAATTCCGAGCCGTCGATACCAGTGACTTTGCCGGTAAAATTAAGCAAAGATGTGATCTGCGCACGGGTATCGGTGATCTTAGCCGCCATTAAAACCGCTCCAATGAGGATCGTTATCGCTATCAGTCGCCAAATTGTGGTAGCGCGCTTTGCCATGGACTTAATTGATTATGCGTTTAGGATATAATTAATGATTTGATCTGATATTTTCTAAATTATCTTATTTATCCAGCCGAAAGTATTCTCTAAAATGTTCAAGATTATCTGGATGATCGATTCTTTCTTTTTAGCGGTCATGAAAGTGTGCGGCTTGGAAATCACGGTATTCCCCCCCGAATCGATAGATTCGACCTTAAAGCTGTAAACCAGACCTGGTTTGAATTTCGTGATAACGATCACATGCTCCTTCGTGTAGTTGTTGTTGAGGTCGGTGGCCTCGCTTAAGGTCGCGTCGCCGCCGTGCACCCCTTCCTGAAAATATACCCGCGAAGTCGACGGCTCGTTGGTCAGCCAGGAGATTATGGCCTGGGTCTTATTGCTCCGGTCCACGAATACGGTTGAATCCGCTTTGATGTGCGAAATAATAGGCGGCAGATCGTCCTCTGACGTTGAGAAACGGTCCACTGTCTCGGAGGCCAGGTTTCCTTTGGCGTCGATGCTTACTATCTGCACTTCATAAAAAGTGCCCGCTTCGAACTCGTTGACCTCTATCTCGTGTATGACCGATACCGCCGTGTCTTTGATGGTTTTCGATTGGTCTATGGAAAGGACATTGCCGCGATAGGGTGAAAACTTGATAGCCGAATCCGCTTCCTTATTGGTCGTCCATTTGAATACCGCCGTTTCGTTATCCACTATCTGGGTAAAGTAGCTCGTGATCTCAAGCTCTTCGATCGAAGTCCGGAAAGTATAATCCCGTGATCTGGCCGTGGGACCGAAACTCGCCTTGCTTCTGAGTTGAAAATGGTAAAGGGTGTCAGGTGCCAGATTATATAAAGTAACTTCATGCTCCCTGGTCTGCTCTTCGGAATCGCCGGTTATCTGGAGATAGGGCTCCGCCGCCCCGGGGTTGTATCTGTCTTCAGGTGCGAAGGCCACCAGTGAATTGGCCGTAATATCGGTTCGCCAACCGATAGTAGCCTGGGTCGCGCTGACGTCGATATCCGGAGCCCCGGACATAACCGGCACCGGCAAAAGGCCTGATAGCTTATCGAACGAATCGATCGTGGTTAAAGGGTCCTGCCCTAATTCATTCAATGATATTTCGGGAAAAAGACGGCCGAAAAATTCTAATATCCGCGCTGACGTATCTTCGGGTTCTGGCTCTGGCTCGGGCTCCTCTTCTTCCTCGGGGGTGGAGGTCGCTTCTTCAACAAGCCCTTCCGTCGTGGTAAAGATAAAATTTTCAGAGTAACCGGCGTTCCCCCAGGTATCGCTCGATAAAGCGCGGAAATTATAACGTTGTCCCGGCGTAAGATTAATGAGGACAACGGCGTGTTCCGCAACCTCCTCCCAATGTCCGTACGTATTGCCGTATGACGCAGTCTGACCGTACTCGATAAAGCTTGTCGCCTCTTCGTCTGTCTGCCAAGTAATCCGGGCCGAATCTTCCGATACCGTATCGACGGCAACATTGGAAATTACAGGCGGGATTTTATCGGTCTTGTCTATGATCAGTATTCCGCCGCCTCCGCCAGATGCCGGCTCTTCAGGTTCCGGTTCGGCCGGCGCTGATCCGGTCGTAAAGCTGCGCACGGTATTATCGGTGGTAATACCGCCGTTGATCCGTTCCGATCTGACTTTGTAGAAATAGGTCGTGGAATAATCAAGCCCGGTAACGTCTACGCTGTGGCTGGTCGCGTTTTTAACGCCCGTCCCCTGCTCTTTGGCTGATGAGAAACCGCTATCCGTATCGTAGACAACGAAAGAGTCCGCCGCTATATTAGTGCCCCAGGTTACGGTAGCGATATTCCCGGCAACGGATTCGCTTACGCCGGAGATTACCGGGCCGTCAAAGGTATGCATAGCGTTCTCGTAAATTATATAGCTTGTGCTTTGCATGGCGGCCATGATCCCGTCCGCTGGAGCAAAGAGCATGGCAAAAAGGATCAGAACGGAGAATATCTTTAATTTTATTTTTATGGTCATCATGCTATTTTATGTACTTGCGGATAAACTTCCTCACGTCACTCTCAAAGACCCGGTAGGTTTTCCGTCCGATCCGAGCCGCCTTTAGATCGCCGGATTCTATCCAACGATAAACAGTCCTCTTGTTGACCTTGAGGACCTTGGCGACTTCTTCGATTGTGAGGATGTCATCCTTGAAAAACACTGGGGATCTTTCTAAGAATTATGATTTATATATAAAAATATATTTAATAGCCGGAGTTTTATTGGTTTTTATATTAACTGACAATGAACTTAAGTTAAAAAATTAATTAAAAACAGTTGTGCACAACTAATATTATTATATAAATTTTGTACACTATTGTCAACAAATATTATCCACAATAATCAATAATATTTAAAAATATATTATATTATTTAATTATAATCTATTTTTTTCTATATTTATTTATAATTATTAAATATCTATTATTTTAAACTATATATAATTATTATACATAATAATTTACTATTGTCACAAAAAGTATTATTTAGTGGCTTATATTATTAATTTTTAAACAAAAAAATACGCCATTTTAAGGCGTACTCTGCTAAACTGACAAAAACACAAATTGTTTACAGTTGATTACTTATCACGAATAGAAATTTTTACCATGAATGATTTTATATCATTTGTGTAGATTGGACGATATATTCCTAGCTCAGGAGTTGAAAAATTTACAAAAAGGCTCTTTCTTATCTGCTTCCGTTCAAATCATTTAAATTTAATCGTCCCTTTCATCTTAAACGTCCCTCCGGGGCTGAAACGGTATTTCGGCGTAGCGCCGGAATATTCGAACGCGCCGATGTCAAAAGCGTCATCATACGGCCGCGGGTTGCCGGCGATGTCGTCAGTGACCAGGGTGATCGTCGTGCCAGCATCATAAAGAACCGAGGCGATGTCGCGGATACGGAAATCGTAGTTTTGCCAATCGACAAAGGTCGCGTCCCAGATGGCAGTTGATGAGCCTAAATTTATGGCATTGTCTCCTGTGGCATCATCTGACGCATTGAAACTGAATATATCAAAATCAGCCGAATTATTATAGTCATTGGTGTAATTATTGAATATCACATTATTCTGCGCGACCACATAGGCGGAAGAATCGACAGCGATGCCGTTGTTGTTGCCATATATTGTATTATTGTATATTTCCAAATTCCAACCCGATCCCTCCTGATAGATCGCATGCGAATCTAAGCCGGCGCCCCAACCGAATATGACGTTATTAATAACCTTTGCTCGATTTCCCGCAACAACATTACTAAAAATAAGACCATAGTTACTGGCCCCGCTTGTATTATTGCCGTTTATTAGGTTGTTGGAAATTTCGATTCGATATGTGATAGCGTTTCCAAAACTCAAACCGCTCATCGCCTGGCTTTGATCCGCATTGATTTGCAGACCGTCAATCCTCACGTCAGAAATTTCAACATCAAAGACATCTATTATGTTTGTTCTTACTGCATATTTCTGTGGATTCCATATCCCCTCATGTCTTTGACTCTCACCGACTTCATCTAATAAGTACGGGGTGTAAATTTTAATGTATGACGATGTTGCTGTCGTCCATCCGAAAAAAATAATATCTGCATCGGGAAGGTAGTCTTCACTAGTGGAAGCATAGCAAGCGACAAGGTGCGCGGTATTTGAGGCGGTCAGATCTTGATTAGGTATTAAGACTAAATCATCAACTGTGTCATTAATTAGACTATTAACTCTATTTGCCTGGTTAAGAGTCCAATCTGCTATATATTCATGTGCACGGAACACCCCGACGCTTGCCGTCGTAGTGGCGGTCGGTACGCGGCCATAGCGGTCACGGACGTCATAGGTTGATGATGAGATTCGGCTGTGGATGAAGGCGACATCGTAATAACCGTCCCCGCCGAACTGGATCACGTCGCCGACGCCGACATTGGCCGGCAGGTCGGCGGAGAAAGTAGCGATTGCGGTCGTCGATGAAATGGTTACGGTTGCGGCGCTGGAATTAAGGTCATAAGGATGGCGGCCAACGCTCCTATAAAGAATGGTCGGCCCCTCCAGAGCGCCGATGTCCCATTTGGCATCATAGCGCTCCTGGCCGTCGGCGCCGTAGATAATACTTGATCTTATCGAGCCGGTGGAAGTGCTTAATGTCAGATCATAGCCGGCGTCAATGGCCGGATTCTTGCCGCCGCCATCCGCATCATCATTTTCCGGCATCAGATGGTAGTCGTTGTTGGCGGCGTCGACGAAGGTAACGGTGGTATTGGTTTGCGAGTCGGTGCCAGGAGCAGTGGCGTCGGAGGAGATATTGTTCGACGATGAGGCACTGAAACTCCCATCATAATCAACATTGGCGTTATTTACAATATTATTTATTGCATTAGGGTAGACTAACTCTGAATGAATACCAACGCTACCAATGTCGTAAATCGTGTTATTATAAATATTTATTTCTGAGCCAGGATCCAACGAGATGTACATGCCCGCGGTGTTATATCCATAAATTATATTGTTATATATATTGTAATCGGCAGCCTCATTCCATGCGCTAATTTCTATCCCTTGATTTCCAATATTCGAAGAATTGGTTGATTTGATTATATTATTTGTAATTATTCTCTTTCCGCCAGCACCCGTAGAATAAATACCACTTCGATAATCATCAGATCCGCCGATTTCTATCTGTAGGCCGTCTACAATAGCATATTTTATGTCATACAGAATTAGGCCGGAATCTGCATCGGTATAAATCCTGTATTTTGTTTCTTCCCACTTCCCGCTGTGCCGGGCTGATTCAGTCGTATAGATCTTTACATAATTATACCTTTCCGTCGTCCAACCAATAAGCCAAACCTGATTAATATCTTCATTAGTCCAAACCCCATCAATCCTCGCCACCGCGATTGCCGGATTGCCGCCGTTGATCAGGGTGGTGGTGCCTTGGCCGTCTCCGACTTGTTCGCCCGCGACGAAGGCGCCGGAAATGTTAACCAGCAAAAACTGGTCCATTACGGCGGAGGTCGTGGTGGAGAGATGGACGAGCTGTCCGGTAGCGCCGGAGGTCTGGCCGGTCATGAGGCGGGATGACAGGGCAAAAGACTGAAAGATGCCGGTGGAGCTGGTGGCGTCGAGGACGGCGGTGCCAGTGGTGGTCAAATCGGATTGGATGGCGGCTTCCCAGGATGACAGAGTTGAGAAATCGCCGCCTGTCTCCATTACCGTGGATACGAATTCAACCGAGGCATCATCGGCGCCGATATCCCAGGTGCGGATCGGTTTGCCGTCGATGTCATCTGTGACAATCGATGACACGGACGAAGTGCCTTGGTCGATGCCAGGAGAATTGGGGGCGAGATGGTAATCTTGATTGGCTTCGTCCCAAAATATTACATTTGTATCCTGTAATGAATCATCACCCGGCGCAGTGGCGTCCGATGAAATATTGTTGCCATAGGAAGTTATAAATCCGGCTCCGACATTGCCTAGATCAAAACTTGTTCCATTGCTTTGGACTAAATTGTTTTTTATATTCAGATAAGCAGACGTCGGCCACCCTGCTATATTTATGCCATCATAATTATTGTTAATTATCGTATTATTATGTATTGAAATATTCGAATCTTCTGTTCCACCTGTATATATACCGACGTTGAATCCTTTAACTATGTTATTCCATACATACATCTTATTCTTGCCGTAAGGTAGGTCAATCCCTAATGGTCCGTCAGGTGTGATACTTGAATGTCCGTGATCGGAATAAATTAAATTATTGCTGATATAGTACTCGCCGTTATCATGTGTGCCATGATTATCCTGAATTCCGCAATGTGCCTCTCCTGCTTCATCTAAAACACCGGTTTCTTTTAGTTGCAGGCCATCAATACGGATAGAAAGTAACGACTGTCCAATGCTTATAACCCCAAAATAATCTTCTACGCTTATATTATATTTAGTGTCATCCCATTTGCCCGGATGCCTTTGCGATGCGCCGACCTCGCTGGATGTTACAGGCGTGAAAATCTTGATGAAATTCTGTTCGCTCGTAGCCCAGCCTTCAACCACCACCGCTTCATCATCTCCATTTGAACTCGCGTAAGCGGCGATCATTTGGACAGTGTTTGATGCGACCAGGTCGTCCGACGCTAAAACCACCCAGTCATCAACAGTATCGGAGATACCGGAATTGACGTTTTCAACTGTTTGCGTTTCCCAATCATTCAAAGTCAAATGCGCCCGATAGATATTGAACGCCGCACTCGTGGTCGCGGTCGGCGCACGCGTGTCCCAGGCCTGGACGCTATAGACGGTTGAAGAAGAACGGCCAGTGATGAAGGCCAGATCATAATACCCGGCCCCGCCGAATTGGATCACATCCCCCACCCCGACATTATCTGCCTGCGCGGCGGAAAATGTGGCTGTCCTCGTTGACGAAGAAATCGTCACTGTGCCGGTCGAACCAAGCGAAGCCGTGTCATTGCCGACGCTACGATACTGTTTGGCCGCGGTTTCATCTGCGCCAATGTCCCAGCCAAGGTCGTCGGGGTTGCGGAGAGCGCCGTCAATGTCGGTACTAAAACTTGATATTACGTCCAAAGTCGAGCTTGAGCTGTAATCAAAACCGGCGTTTCTCGCACCCGCGTCGCTTTCGGCCAGATGGAAATCCTCGGCATTGGCCGTTGTAGAAACGAAAGAAAAAACCTGATTGACGAGCGTGTTGGCGCCCCCGGTCGGAGTATCGCTTATGTCGGTGGCATTATGGGTCGTCGCGGCCGCGAAAGCACCGTTAAAAGGATCGGTGGAAGAGGCGATAATATTATTTATCGCGATAACTGTCCCGTTATCCTGTTCAATGCCCCGCCCGAAATTATAGATCGTATTGTTATAAAAATAGCCGGTGCCAAGATCGCAATTGAAAAATATTCCGCCGTATAACCAAAAGCCGGTAGTATAGATAATATTATTAAAAGCCTTGACCAAGCGGCAATTCGTAAATTTTACTCCGCCGGAACCGAGTTGCGTATTGGTGTAGCCGACAGCCAGGTTGGAGGAATATTCAAACTCTCCTAAATCGTTATAAGAGTCAAAATTCGTTATAGCGTCCCAGGTTCCGTTAGCCGTGCTTACGAGCTGGAGTCCCTGGACTTTCGCGTAATCTTCCACGATATTCAAGGGCTCGTCAATTGAGACCAAGCGGTATTTTGAATCGGAAAAAACGCCGTTGTGCCGGGCCGCGTCGGCCGTATAAATTCTTATATAATTATCATTATCCGTCGTCCAGCCGGTAATTGAAACCGCTTGTGTGTCCGAGGCGCTCCATTCTCCGTCTATCATCGCGACCGCGATCGGAGAGGCGCCGAGAGAGTCGCCGGTACCCGTGACGGTCCACATATTCGTGGTTCCGCCGGTATAGCGGAACTGCGTTCCGGAAGCGGCGATTAAGGGGCTTGAGGTGCCGGTGATCCCGTCCACCAGTATCTGGTCCGTGGTCGTGGCCACGACCACGACGTTAATGCCGGTGTCAGACCCGCCGACATAAACGTCCAGCGAATTATTTTCGTTCAAAGTGCCGGTTTTCCAGCCCGAGAAAACCCGGGTCGTGGAAGCCGAGAGATTTGATTCCACTAGGTTTTCCCAGTCAAAAAGACGGCTATAGTCGCGATTGGCGCAGTCCCCGCCGGCCGAATTCGTTTCGCAGATCGTGGACACGAATTCTTGCCCGACTTCGTCGGCGCCGATGTCAAAAGCCGCTCCGCGGGCCGTATAATCGATATCATATTGGACGGGCGCGGAAGCATCCCAAAAAACCGTGGAAGTGCCGGCGTTTATAGCGGCTGTGTCATCGGACGCCAGGTGAAAATCATAATTTGCCGCGTCCAGAAACGACACGCTTGTTAATGATTTAGAATCATCGCCTTCCGCGTCATTCAAATTAGAGATATTGTTGCCTGAAGCGCCGTAAGTGCCGCGGAATCCATAGATCTCGCAATCCTGCGCGATATTATTGAAGGCGTAAACAGTAAGTGTGGTTTGATTATAAAAGCATTCGCGGGCGGAAAACACGGTGTTATTATAAATATAGCCGGTCGAATCGCCTCTGATCCTGATGCCGATATTGTTATCAAAGTTAAAAACAATATTATTAGTTATGTAAATCCTGGCATAACGATTATCGCCCGCAACGCCCAAGCCAATGCCGGAATTGTAAGCTGAACTGTTAACGGCTTGGACAATATTATCTCCAAGATAAATTTCATTTTGCCCGGCAGTTAATGTTCCGTTTACCACTATTCCATATCTATAATTTCCGCTGATCGTTCTTTTTACCTGCAATCCGTAAACCCGCACATGATCCTCTGATATATTGACCGATGCCGAAGCGTCGGATGTGCTTAAAACGTACTTAGCATCATCCCACTTCCCCTTGTGCCTCCCGTAAGTATCCGTCGGATCGGTCCAGATTTTAATATAGGTCGTGGTAGCGGTCGTCCAACCAAGAATTTCAACCGCCGTTGTGTCGTCCGTGCCGCCGGTAGAGCGGCAAGTGGCGACGGCGATGGCCGAGTCGCCGGCCGCCTGGGCGCCGGAAAGGGTGAAATACGAGGCGCTGTTGCAAGTGGTGTTCGTGTACCAAACGTCATTCGCCTGTTTCGCCGTCCCGCCGGCGATCGACCGGAGGAGGATCTGGGAGGAAGAAGCGGCATGGACAAGAGTGGCCGTATTGCCGGTCTGGTATACTCCGCTCCGGCAGAGATAGACCGCCGTGTTGTCCGCGATCCCGCCCGTCCGCGTGCCGGAAAAGACCTGGGTGGTGGTGGCCGCGAGATCCGACTGCACCGCCGCCTCCCAGGCCGCCAAGCTCGTATAATCGGTACCGACGGCGTTGTCGGGATCAATTATGGAGATGAATTCGGTGGTTGCTTTTGACGGGCTTGGAAATAATAAAAAAATACCGATTGACAACAAAAGGGAAATTAGAAATTGGAAATTAGAAATTGGAAATTTAAAACTATACTTTCTCATTTTATATTATTACAACAAGCTTTTATGTAAGAGTTTAATTTTTTATGCATTTTTTCAAGATTAGACAGCATTTCATTGTAGATCGGTTTTTGGATCAATTTTCTTTTTTGCAAAAGCAAAGTCCAATGTTTTGATTCTAAAAGCGAGCCGCGAGAATTATAATAAAACTTGATTTTATCTTTATGATGATAACGTCCATAGCCCTCGGCGATGTTTGCTCCGACAGAATCAATGGCACAAATAAATTGATCTCCGATAATTTTTTTCGTCTGCCAATCCATTTTTTCAAAAACGCTCCACGCTAAATCAGATGACTCAATTGCCAATTTATATATTTCCAAATTGCCTAATTTTATATAATCGGGCATAATTTCCAATTTCTAATTTTCAATTTCGTGTATTTCAAAATGCTTATAGTTTTATATTTATAAACCTATTTTTTATAATGCATTCTTCTTCTCCACCACCCCCCAATCAAACACCCTCTCTGTATACGGCTGGCCATTCATGAGCTGTTCGCGTAAAAAGCCGGCAAAAATCTCGTCTTCCAGGCGGATGCGGTATAACCGCGGCCGGAGCGTTTCCGTTTTTGGTTTCGGACGGTATTCTCTCCCTTCTTGCTTAGCGCGCGTCTCTTCCTCCTCGGCCCTTTTCTTCTCCTCTTCGCTCCATTCTTTTTTCGGGATCTCCCGTTCATCGGCCATCGTAAGTTTTTGGACCTCGTCTTCGGTTAATTCCATTTTCAGGATAAGAAAGCTGATACGCTCCGTGGTGGACCACTGCAAAATTTTTCCCTCTTCTTGTTTTTTCATGATCAGCACGTCACCGATCTTCATGTCGTTTTTAAGACTTTCGGCGCTATTATCGCCTTGATCGTGGGCGAATACGGCCACCTCATAAAGCGCTTTCGGCGCGGGTTTAAAAAATAAATTTATAAGCACCCCTAAAATAACAAGTCCGGCCAAAACGAATCCGGCAATAAGCGCTTGTTTTTTGGTTAAATGCTTGATTTTTATCATAAAAACAAAAAACACGGTTAAAAACCGTGGAAGTTGCAACAAAAAAATATAAAAGTAGGTTTTTCCTTAAGCATGGGGATGGCCTAAAATTACAAAAAATACCGGGAGCGATATCCTGGTATTATTATACAATAAACTAAGGCATGTTTCAATATAAAAATTATTTTCGAACAAATGTATGAAGCGCGCGACTAGTCATTCCTGTTTAAAAATAATTCCTGTATTTCCTCTGAACCGTTTAAGGATCAACCGAACATCGGTTCCAGCTTCAACTGTTTTTCTATTCTCTCCAATCTTTTTTCAAAACGGTCATGAGCGGCCTGGTTAGAGACGAAAGCATGTTCAATGTCATCAAGCTTTTTCCTTTGAGCGTCCATTGCGGTAAGCAATTGGCCCACGCCCTTTTTCACATCTTTTAAATCATTGCTTAATTCATTAAACTCGTCTTTCGTGGCCAACTTATTGAATTGTTCCGGCGTTAACGTCATAATATTTATTAAAAATTACCCGTCCTCTGATAATATTATAATTTACCAGCCGGTAGTTTGTCAAATACCAATCCCATGATCAACCCCAAAAATAACATTCCGAAATGTCCGCTCCACCACCAATGATCAGCCTGAAACAGCACGAACATTGAGGCTAATAACGCAATAATATAAATTTCGTCCTTCGTCGTTCCGTCTCGTTTCCATAATATATAAACAATGGCGCAGAAAACGGATAAAAATAAAACCGATCCGATAATCCCAATTTCAGACCAGATCAATAAAAAAACGTTGTGGACCGGCTGGTAATCCCAGGCTTTTAAATTCGGCTCTATTTTATGCAGATACTGAGTATAATTTCCGACTCCCACGCCGAAGAGCCAGTTGTCGCTGATAATTTCCCGGGCCGATTTGAGGGATTCTATCCGTTCGGTATTCGATTTTATCTCCAGGCGGGTATCCCGGGAAAGCCTGGTCAGGACAAGATCGGAAAACAGATTGAAAAATATAAAAATCATTATTCCTCCCGCTAAAACAATTTTCAATAGATATTTCTGCGTCGACAGATCTTTTTTTATTAAAGCAGATGAAAACATGGCCAGTATCCCAAAGATCAATCCCGCCCAGGCCGCTCTTGAGAAGGTGAAGAATATTGCGGATAAAAAAACTAAAAACAAGGACCAAAGCAGGTACGGATATAAAAATATTAGATATTGGATATTGAATATTGGATATTTGCGCAAGCCCGAATCTGATAAAAAGTTTTTATTACCTCCCAATATCCGATATCTAATATCTAATATCGGCCTGTTAGCTTCCGAGGATTTGAATAATAGCATGAACAAAAAAAGCAAACCGACCACTAAATATCCACCCAGAATATTCGGATGATCAAGTCCTCCATAGGCCCTGAGCCACCTTTCCCCTGATAAGGTTTCTATGACGGATGTTCCCGGGACGGCCGGATCGTGCGAGGCGAGACCGAGCCACTTGCAGGCGAAAGATGATTGCGACAGGAATTGCCAAATACCTAAAATAGCCTGCACCACCGCTCCGGTCAAGAACGCATAAAGCATTTTTATCCGGTCATAATCCGCACTAACAACCATCCAGAACAATCCGACTCCTAATAAAAACCAAAAATACTTCTGCAGGGCTACGAGCTTATCCGGTGAGCGGAATATAGATATAAAAATAATCAAATCAAACAAAGCAATGCTGAACAAAAAAAATTTATGTTTAAAAATTGATAATTGATCATTGATCGGATATTGGGCATTGGATATTGGATATTGAAAACGTTTTAATAGAAAAAACGCTGCTGCCGCAAATAACAAAAAAGCGAGCACTACATCCGTTCCATATAAACTGATCGTTCCAAACTCGGAATACCCGCCGTTTATTATTCCCGGCCGGATGATCCATCGCGTCTGCCAGGGCAGTAAAAAAACCAAAAAATACAGGCCGTATTCGATTATTTTTTTATACGTTGTCGACATATTTCTCATAAAAACGTATCAGGCTGAAGCGAGGGCATATTTCGGAAGCGTCAGCCAAGAACGATTTCCAGTCTTTCCTGCCACCGCCTGCGATATTCTTCCCTTCTGTCCTTGGAATGCAGTTTTAGGACCTGGTCGTTTATGGTTACCCGGGTATCCTTATTCATTCCCTTTTTCAAAGCAATCGGCAGTTTCCGCAGCTGCCAGGCCTTAAGGTTCTTCTCAAGCCCGCCGACGAACAAATCGACCGTATCGCGGTAAAATCCCGATAGACCCTCTCCGGCGGTTTGCCCGGGAAGAGGACGCTTGGGATATTTCCGGTTAGGAAGATATTCCCGAAGCCATCCGTTTTTTTCGATAAGCGCGCCATAAAAATCGCCTTTATCGAAAACGGGGATCAAGCCGGCAAGCCAATGGATAAAGTAAATATCCTTTCCGCCGTTTAGCATTAGGGGCCTTAAGTCCAGTGATCCAGCGGCCACGTAAAAATTTAAACAGATCTTGTTTCTGGTCTTATTCTCTTTCGGCCGCAAATCCAATAATTTCAGGAAACCCGCGCAAAAAAAACGGGTTATCCAGATCCTTTTCGGTTCGGTTACGATAAAAAGGTCGATATCGCTTTCGTCTTTAAGATTATTGGCGCCTATCACGTTACTTAAAGCGATCAGGTTTATCCAGGGGATCAACTTGAATATCCGGGCCATTAAAATCGCGCGTTTTAGCTTCTCCTTGGCGTAATTATATCTCCTGGCTCTCGTTTCCACTGTCTGCTTCCTTCCGGAAAAAAAATAAAACCCGTCCTGTTCCTCTAAAATATTCTTCAGATCATCTTTTTTGAGCACGGCTGATATTTCTTCGAACACGAAAGCTGTATCGCAATATTGCCAGATCTCAAAAGCCGTCAACGGATAATCGAACATGTCGAAGAACGCTATCGTCCTGATAATAGCATTTTTCAATCTTCCCGTGTCGTTTCCTTCTGGCGGCATAAAAAAATGAATATTAAATATCAGATATAGGATATTATGCTACAGGCTTGAATCGTTATATCAATAAAAATCGGCATCAGGATTTAATATCTGTTGTTATAATATCAAATATCCAATATCTAATTACCCGTTTATTCTATTTTAGGTTTATCTATGGCTAATACCTCGATCTTCGATTCCCCGTCCGTGATCTTAACGACATCCTTGTCTATTTTTCTGAATTCGATGTAAGCGTTATTATAATGGTTGACCGTCGCGGCCATGGATATGCCCAGCTTGCGCATGAAATCGTCATAGGAGAGGAGATGCTTCCCGAGCTTTTCCACGTTAGCCCGGATCGTTTTGGCGCTTTCCTCTATCTGCAGCGCCCGGAGTCCCTGGAGAACGGTCTGGAGATAGGCCAAAAACGAAGTGGGCGAAACTATGATCACGTGCCGGTCGCGGAACGCGTATTCAATAAGGTCGCGGGTCGATACCTTTACGGCCCCGACTTTGTTTATAAGGAGATCGTAATAGATGGCCTCTGAAGGAATGAACATAAAAGCGAAATCCATGGTTTTTTCGGACGGCTTTACGTATTTGCTCGTTTCATCGATCCGGGTTTTTAAGTCCTGTTTGAAGATCTTTTCCAGTTTTTCCCGTTCCGCCTTGTCGCTGGCGTTAAGTATCCGCTCGTAATTCTCGAGGCTGAATTTCGAATCGATCGGAATAACCTTGTCTTTGACGAATACGACGGCGTCCACGATCGAACCGTCTTTAAAGGGGTACTGCATCTGGTAAGAATTGGGGGGCAGGACATTCTTAAGCGTTTCTTCAAGATAATACTCGCCCAACACCCCTCTCTGTTTGGGGTTTTTAAGTATATCCTGCAGATTCTGGAGCTGGCTGGAAAAATTGACCACCTGCTTGTTGGTCTCGTCAAGTTTGGTCAGGCGTTCTGTTACTGAAGATATAAGCTTGGCCGACTGGCCGCTTATCGATTGCACCGTTTTAATGGTTTGCCCGATCTGCTCCTGGGTACTGCGGTACTGCGCCTGCGTAGCCTGATGCGTTTCGGCCAGTTTCGCGTCTATCATCTGCCTAAGTTCCCGATTCTGCTCGGCCAGGATCGCGAGCCGCTCCATCATCGCCCCCTGTCTCTCTTCGCTCCCGGCACCGTCTTTCTTTTTAAGCATAAGATATATCGTTACCGCCAAGCCGGCTAAAAGAAGAAATAATAAGATAATAGTGAAAACCTGCATATTTATTGTATTAGTGTTTAATATCTAGTATTTAGCTGTCCGGCTAAATACTAAATACAAAATACTATATACCTTATATTACCAATTCTCTACGATTACCGCAACCGAACGCTAAAAATAGCCTAATTTCCATAATTTTTATTTTGTAGCGCACCGCTCTTGCCACAACCCGATATTTAATGTATAATAAACTCCGTTTACAATCACATAATTCGCTATCGGCTGATTGGCGCTTATTTGCCGATCAGTATTATATTTTATGCCAAAAACCAATTCTAACACCATAAAAATAAAAGGCGCCCGGGTGCATAATCTGAAAAACGTAAGTCTGGAGATCCCGCGCGACAAGTATGTCGTCTTTACCGGACTCTCCGGCTCCGGCAAATCTTCTCTGGCCTTTGACACGATTTATGCGGAGGGGCAAAGGCGCTACGTTGAATCTCTTTCGGCCTACGCCCGGCAATTTATCGGGCTTATGGACAAACCGGACGTGGATTCGATCGAAGGCTTAAGTCCGGCGATCTCGATCGACCAGAAAACGGCTCCGCATAATCCCCGTTCCACGGTCGGCACGATCACGGAAATATACGACTACATGCGCCTGCTCTTTGCCCGCGTCGGCATTCCGCATTGCCCGGAATGCGGCCGGAAAATAAAGCAATACACGGTCGACGAGATAGTCAATCAGATTTCGGCGGAATACGCCGATAAGGAGACCACGATCCTCTCGCCCGTGATCAAGGACAAAAAAGGCGAACACAAGAATACGCTGCCCGGGATAAAAAAAGCCGGTTACGGCCAGGTCCGGTTCGATAATAAGACCTACGCGCTTGACGAATTCGAGGACATGACCGTAAATAAAAAATTAAAACATAATCTGGAAATAGTGATCGACCGGCTTAAAATTTCTAAAAATAAGGAAGATATGGCGAGGCTGTCCGAGGCCATAGAAAGCGCCCTGGACCTGTCTAACGGACTGGTAACGGTCTTGGGGGGCGATAACAGCGGTAAAAAAGAAGACGCAAAGACTTTCTCCCGGCTATTCGCCTGCCCTGATTGCGGCATCAGCCTCCCCGAATTGGAACCTCGCAACTTTTCTTTTAACTCCCCCCACGGCGCCTGCGAGGAATGCTCCGGCTTGGGCACGAAGCTGGAGATCGATTCGGAATTGATCCTTAATCCGAATCTGACGATCGCCCAAGGCGCGATCCGGCCCTGGGCCCATAACACCGCGACCGGCCAGACCTGGCTCATGCGCATTCTCGGCACGGTCGCCAACAAGAACGGTTTCGACCTGAACACCCCCCTGAAGAATCTAACGAAAAAACAGATGGATATCGTTCTTTACGGCACCGGCGACAAGAACTATAATGTCGACTACGAAAGCGAACGTTTCTCTGGCGAGCTGACCACCGAATTCGAGGGCGTTATTCCTAATCTCGAGCGCCGCTACGGAGCGACCGAATCGGATTACGTGCGCAAGGAGATCGAACAATACATGCGCGTCCTGGTATGCCCGAAATGCGGCGGCCAACGCCTGAAAAAAGAAATGCTATCCGTTAAAGTAGCCGAACTGTCGATTTCCGATATAGCCACCATGACGATAGAGTCGACCAAAGAATTTTTTACGGGGCTGGAAAATTCGAAAACCCTTACCGTCCGGGAAAAGAAGATCGCGTCCCAGATCATCAAAGAGATAAAGGCCAGGCTTGAATTCCTTTTAAACGTCGGTTTGAATTATCTGACGCTTGACCGGTCCGCCAATACCCTCTCCGGCGGCGAAGCCCAGCGCATCCGGCTGGCTAACCAGATCGGCACCTCTCTCGTTGGGGTGCTTTATATATTGGACGAACCTTCGATCGGGCTCCATCAGCGCGATAACAACAAGCTTATCGATACTTTGAAAAAACTCCGGGATATCGGCAATACGGTGATCGTGGTCGAGCACGATGAGGCTACGATGGAAGCTGCCGACTGGATCGTCGACGTCGGTCCCGGCGCCGGCGAACATGGCGGCAAGATCGTCGTATCCGGAACGCCGGCTAAAATAAAAAACACAGCCGCTTCTTTGACCGGACAATACCTGTCAGGAAAAAAATCAATCCCGATCCCGAAAAAATACCGCCCCGGCAACGGCCAGGCGATCCGTATCTTGGGCGCTTCCGAACACAATCTCAAGAATATCGACGTTTCCTTCCCCCTGGGCAAGTTCATCGCTATTACCGGCGTATCCGGCTCCGGTAAGTCGACCCTTATGACCGATATCCTGGCCCGGGCGTTAAACCAAAAATTCTACCGGGCGAAGACCGAACCGGGAAAGCACAAATCGATCGAAGGCTTAAGACAGATAAATAAGGTCATCAATATCGACCAGTCTCCGATCGGCCGCACCCCCCGCTCCAACCCGGCTACCTATACGGGAGCTTTTACTCCTATCCGCGAGCTCTTCGCGAGCTTGCCGGAATCTAAGATCAAGGGTTATAAAGCGGGCCGCTTTTCGTTCAATGTCGTCGGCGGACGCTGCGAGGCCTGCGCCGGCGACGGTATGGTAAAGATCGAAATGCAATTCCTGCCCGACGTTTACGTCGAATGCGAAGTCTGTCATGGCCACCGCTACAATAAAGAAGCTCTCGATATTTATTACAAGGACAAGAATATTTCCGAGGTTCTCAACATGACCGTAGAGGAGGCCATGACCTTCTTTAAAAATATACCGGCAATCTTTCAGAAACTCGATACTTTAAACGAGGTCGGTCTGGGCTACATAAAATTGGGCCAATCGGCCACGACTCTCTCCGGCGGCGAAGCGCAGCGGATCAAGCTTGCGACCGAACTTTCCCGCCGGGCCACCGGACAAACTCTTTATATATTGGACGAACCCACGACGGGCCTGCATTTCGATGATATTAAGCGTCTTTTGGACGTTTTGAACCAGCTGGTCGACAAAGGCAATACGGTCCTGATCATCGAACATAATCTTGATGTGATAAAATCCGTCGATTGGGTGATCGACCTCGGACCCGAAGGCGGAGATAAGGGCGGCTATATCGTGGCCGAAGGCACGCCCAAAGATATTGCCAAAGTAAAAAACAGCTATACCGGGCAGTATTTAAGCAAAGTATTGAAATAATCGCGTCAAATTATTTAATGCCATAAGAGGCGCCCGGCGGGGCGTCTCTTTGTTTTTAAACAAAAAAAGGCCCGCCTATTGGACCAGATTGTTCTGGTAATAAGCGGGCGGTGCGTCACGTTTTTAGCGACGCTAGATATATTTTCCACGGCGTTGGCCGTAGGTCTTTCGGTACATTCATACCTCCTCTCCGGCGCGCGCAGCGGGCGACCGGTGTTGGGTTGATGGAAAGGTGGGCGATCCGGCCGCAGAGCGGGAGAGAGCCCTTGGGGCCCCCTTGCCTCATGGGCGGATCACCCGGACGGCCGCGTTATTGGACGCAACTACGGCCATTTGCCTGGCGGGCGAAAAACCGGGGCTGCAGGGGTCATCTTTTCTCCTTTTTCAAGGGATGGGCGAGGGGTGCGGAAGTGTCTCCCGATACCGGGGGGCCGCGCGCGTCCGGCGGCGGCCGATGGGGGGACGTCTCTAGCCGCGCCCCCGCCCTTGGGAAATCCAAGCCGTACGGGGGCCGGAGTCGGGCCGATATTCGGCGCGGCCGACTCATTTTTTTTGACCAAAAGGCTTGGATACGCCGACCTACCGCCGAACATTGTGGGCGGTCAAAAGCCGACGCTCCTCATAGGTATTCCCGGTTTCAATGTCCCGAAACGAATCGGAACTCCGCCGAAGAACCCTATAGGGAGTGGAGCGCTGGCGACCAGGACGGGCCGGCCAACTTGATCACGGGCAGAAAAATCGGCAACGAGTGAAGGCCACGTTTCTGTTCACAATAACGGTACCGTCCCGAATGGGACGCAAATAATAGGTCATCCCGGATCTCCTTTCCTTCCCTCAAGGGCGCCCTTAGGGGAAAAAATATTATGATAAACCCCGTTATCCGGTCACGCCGCCTTCAAAGAAGCGGCCGCGGATGAACGGAGATACCACCGCAAGACAAAGAGCGAATCGTAGAAACGCGACGTAGAGACGCGATTAATCGCGTCTCTACGTCGCGTTTTCATATTTAACGCAGAATTTTATCTTAGCAGATATTAAAAATCTTTCAAGGTACGTTTCTGTATAATAACACACACAAGAATATTTGTCAATAGTAAATTAAATATTTAAACACAATTGGCTAAAATTCAATTAATCTATATAAAAAAACCCCGCGTATTACGGGGTTATAGTTTTTAATGACAGCATTCTTCATGCTTTGTTCCGAAACAAAAACCGGATAAAAACAGTAATGTGCCGGTAATGACAGAATACTGGCCGAACGAAAGACCGGCCACGAAAACCAGAATAAATGATAGCAATCTATAGCGCCGGGTCTCATTTAAAAATTTAGAAAATAGCCGTCCCGAAAGGAAAAATATGTATCCGGCGAGCAATATCGAAATATACGGGTCGGCCTTTGTCCAGCCGGAAAAAAATATAATCACAGCAGACGCGATCACGGCGAGCGAACAGAAAAGATCGGATAGAACATGCGCTGATAAAACCTCGTGCGTCGAGCTCCGATGCTTTTCCGGTGCCGCGCCCAAGATCTTATGCACCAGATAGTTTCCGGCCGCGCCCGCCATAGCAACGAGCATTACCGGCCAGACGATAAAGATCGCCGGGTTAATCAACCGCTCCTGAGCCTCGCTTAAAACATGCAAACCGCCGATGAACAAAAGCAGAGTGCCGAGACAAGCGAACAAACCGCGGATAAATCCTTCTTTCCGTTTAGTAATTTTAAGGCAGATGCAGGCGATAATGAGAGAGGCGATGTTGACGATAAGATCGGATGACGCGTGAAAGGTGTCCGCCCGCAAGGCTAAGTTATTCGAAAACCAAACCGCGATAAGCTGAAACAAAAGTATTCCCAGGGTTATGCCGACCGCCCGCTTATATCTTTCGATCTCGCAATGGCAGTCTTTTTCGTCTCCCGTATCGGGAAACCGGCAATGATCGTAATGACCGTTCATATTCGCCTCCTGGCCGCTTTTCAGGCGCTTTCGAAAAAAGAGAGGCCGCTCACATGCGAACGGCCCTGATAATTGCTTTAGAATGTCAATTCGCCAAAAAATTATTCCGTAAAAAAGCTACGGCTGGCGGATAATATTTGCGGAGGGACGTTCCCGAGGCGAAGGAAAAATGTCCGCCCGGACTGGCGAAAACGGCTTTTTGCGGAGAGGAAACATAATGGATCACTTCCGTGGCCTGGCGCGGCAGGGTAATCTGGTCCTTTTCACTGTAAATAACGCTTAAAGGGCAGCGGACATCGGCCAGGTTTACCCTGCGGCCGTGGACCGCAAACTCTCCCTTGATGAGCAGGTTTTCGAAGAAAAGATCCTTGACGGTCTGTAAATACTGCCGGCCGGGCAGACACTGCGTCTTGTAATACCAACGACGGAAATCTTCGTATTTAGCGAGTTTTCCCGCCTCTTTCCGGAGGATCATCTCAAAAAGTTTCGGACCGTCGTCTTCGATGCGCTTCTGCCAGCTCATGGCGATGAAGCCTGCTACCAGCCAGCGCCCGTCCATAAGGCCATAGCCGCACGCCACCATATATTCATAAAATCCGTATCCATAAGTATCAAGGGCCTTCTGGATCGGACCGCCGTCGATCTTAAAATCAACCGGCGAATTTACGAGCATGAGTCCGGCGAAAGTTCCGGGATAAAGCGCTTCAGTGATCAGGCTGGGATATCCGCCCTGGCAAACTCCGATTCCTATGGTCGGTTTGCCGATCTTTTTAACGCACTGGCGGATGCCGTCGACGAACTCGTCGAAACCTTCGTTTTTCCGGTCCATAGTCGCGTCTTTGGAGACCTTCAGGTATACCGCACCGATCGTATTGTCGTGGACCATCCGGACGATTGACTGCTCTTCGGATAAAGCCATGCAATTTCCGGTATGTCCGGCTTCGGGAGCGGCCAGTAAGGAAGCGAATGGCGCATTATCCCGGCCGTCATCCGGAAAAAAACGGTAAAGGATATATCCCGGTTCGTCGAGTACGATCTTACAGGGGTGGGGCCAGGGAATTTCCTGCGGTATCGGACACAAAGTTATTGTCCACCACGTTAACCAGGCTTCCCAATAATCGAGAAGATTCGTATTTGCTTTCATCTCTTTCCTCCGTGGAAACTTTGGATTTTTGTAAAGATCTTTTTGAATTTATATACTCAAAGTATCTTATTTTTTAGAAAAAAAGTCAATCGCAAATAACAAATAAAGGCTTCAGAAAACCTGAGCGGTAAATATTAATATTAAAGCGTCCTTCTCTTTGTAATAATCCCGCGGCAATCCCGCTTTTCCGGCGCAAAGTTCGGACAGAAAAGCTTCCAGATTATTATGGAAGTGTTCAGCTACCTGAGGCAGGAACACGCCGGAGCGGAGGCCGCTTTTGATTATAACGCCGTGCTTGCCCATCTCGATCTTCCGCCAATCTTTTATCGGTTCCGGCGCGGACAAAACGCTTATTTCATATTCAAGGTCTTCGAGCTCTTCGGGTTCGACCGGCAGGAAGCGGTTGTCCTCGCTCGCGGCCGCGATCGCCATTTCCCGGATTACCGCCCAAAGCGGTTCACCGGCCGGAGCGATAAGTCCGATACATCCCCGCAGCTGTCCATTCCTGCTTAAAGTGACGAAAGCGCCTTCCGGCCGATTCAAACGTTCATCTCTGATATCGAAATCCGGTATGACGCCGGTCTTGACGTAAGTTTCCACGGTTTCTCTGGCGATATCTAATAATATATTTTTTTGTTTTCGGCTTAAATCGCTTTTTTGCATATAGTTTAATATAAAATATCTAGGATCATAACTTTTCCAATATCTTCAACTCCAACTTACCGCTCTCCGTCTCCCAAACCGCGAACGTCGCCTTCGAAAACGTCCCACCGAGCGTTCCAGGATTAACTACGTGCATCCGGCCCCGTTTTTCGATCCAGGGTTCATGGGTATGGCCGTAAAAAACAAGATCGCACGGGCCGTGCCGGAGGACATAATCGATTAAAAAGGGCTCATGGCACACACCGATCATTTTGCCGTCCAGCTCGAAGCGCCCAATCCGTCCGTAATATTTTATATTCCCGTATTTTCCGACCCCTTCTTCATCGAAAAGGACGGCATTACCCTTCACTAAACGGACAAAACCGGCGAAATTGCCGGCTAAAAATTCCAAAGTTTCATCGGTGGTCACGTCGCCGCAGCAAATAATCTCCTGAATATCGTTTTGACGGCACCAATCCAGGCACTTTTTTAGATTGGTTATATTATCATGTGTATCCGAAATAATAACGATTTTCATATTATCCGCGTTAATTCATGATCTCTGGGTCCCTTTTTACCATCCTGAATATCACGACCTGGAACATTGTTGTCGTTACCAGCGTCGTTACTACCAGAGCTGAATATAGATTCGACGGTAATATGCCGACCGTCATGGCAATATAGGCAATGGCCAGCTCAACCGCTCCCTTGGCGTTCATCCCCCATCCCACGAGCCATAATTGGCTCCAACTCAGTCTGGTTATCGGCCTCGTCAAAAAAACCCCCAAAATCTGTCCGACGGTGGCGGTGGTAATTACCAGAACCAGAATAGGGATATCGACACGAAAGCTGCTTAGATCGAAATTCAGACCAATATTAACGAATAAGAAGGGTACTATAGTAGCTAAAAGAATATTTTCCAGCCGCTTTAAGTGTCTATTTTCCCGGTTAAACAAACAGTGGACGAAAATACCGATAAAAAATGCCGCCAACATCCCGCCCAAAAGCCAAACCTCCTCCATGGAAATATTGTTATCGGTAAAAAAATAAGCGACCAGGATCAACATAAAGACACCGATGATATCATTGATAATGCCGGTGCCCATAAGCAATGAACCAAGCCTGGTTCTTATTTTGCCCATCTGCATAAGCACCCTGGCCTTGACGGATTCGGCCGTGATCCCGAAGCAAATACCCATAATAAGGGACGTTGAGATTTTAAATCCAAGAACGGTGAAAACAACGAAACCCAAAAAAAGGGAAGTAGCCACCGTAAATAAGGTTATAACCAGCGCGCCCCGGCGTTCCTTGATGATCATATTCCATGAAACCTCGAAGCCGGCTAGAAACATAAGGGTAACAAGTCCTATGTTGGCCAGACCGCCAAACATCTCTTTGTGTCCGGCCACCACCAATGACCTTATCGGGGGTATGGCCAATATCAATCCGGCCACGATCAAACCGATAACCGATGAAAAATGCAGCCGATTAGCTAATCGCGTAAAAACATAGGAGATTAAAATAATGAGAGTTATACTTAGAAAAAGGGGCATAGACAATATATCTGGACATGCAAAAACCAGGTTCTGTGCATATTTTTAGGACCCGATAAAAAGACGCCAAAATTAATCTTCTTAAATAGAGGATTATTTAACGATAAAATAATAAATTAAATTATATACAATACCGCCCAGGAACATCAGGATAAAAAAGCTCGTAATAAAATTCCCCGGCTGCCGGTCGAATAGGACCAGTTTGCCCTCCTGTTTCTGAAGCTTCCGGAATATAAGTATCAAAACGATGCCGCAAAAACCGCTGCCGATAGAACCGACGAAACCGATCACGTCCACCAAATTTCTGGCTCCGGTAATATACATAAGATAAGGTACGAAGACCGCTATCGCCCAGGACAACTTCTTGCCCACTCCGTAATCCCAATTCAATATCTCCTTGACGGATTCCGACACCCCGAAGAACGATGTTATCATGGTTAGCACCCCGAAGATCAGGGAAAAGAACACTACCCCGTCATTAAGGACTTGCTTGACTCCCACTAAAGCGTCTTCCGTGGTAGCGGACCCGGAAATACCGACGATAACCAGGGTAAAGATTATAATGACAACCACCGGCAGGAACGTGCCGATACGTATCACGCTTTTTATGGATTTTCTGTCGCGATCGAGAAGTTTTGATATTATAGGCATCGATCCGTTCCCGTCCAGGGAGAAAAGCATGACGCCGTAAGGAAGAAGGATATATTTCCAGTCAAGCAGGCTGTAGTTAACCGCGCTGATCTCTCCCCATCCTTTCCAGGCGATAAGAGCCGGCATTAAAAGCAGAAACGCGGTCAGGACTAATTCCACCTTGGCGATCATGCCGATGCCAAAGTAAACGACGACGGCTTCCAGTGCAAAAAGAACGGAGGCATAAACGAATTCACTCCCGCCGAAATACGGAGAAAAAAGCTCGTGTAAAAATATGCCCGTAATGATTATGTAGGCCAGTAGTCCGCCGAAATTGCCCGTCATCTTCGCGATCAGGACGAAAATTTTATATTTTTTCCCTAAATACTCGGTCGCATAACCTGGCAGCCGGCGGCTGGTACCTGAAACGCAGATAATATTCGCGTAAACTAAATGCAAAAAATATTGTATCGGTCCTAAAAATAAAAGAAAGCCAAAAAAGGTCAAAAGTCCGGCTTTCGCGACGACAAAGGGGAGACCGAACATCCCGACGCCGATGATGTAGCCGACCATGACGGCGATGGCTTTATAATAATTCTTGTGACGGCTGGATGTAAGCATAGATTTATCTAAATAATTTTCTTATAAATTGATAAAAAATCCTAAGCTCTAAATTCTAAATCCTAAATAAATCATAAATACCAAAATTCAAATATAGAAAAACGCTTTGAATTTAGATCTTTTGAATTTGTTTAGAATTTAGAGCTTAGAATTTAGGGCTTTTCCGCAAACTACGATTATTTACTTTGTCGATATATGCAATTGCCCATTTTCTACCTGCCGCGCCGTACCATTATCCACCTCCGACCATTTAACAAACTTGTCAAAAAATATTCTTCTTTCATCGTCCGCCATAAGTTCCGGCCGGCTCGATTTCGACCGCAGGGGGAATAGATCTATCGTCACGCCGCCATCGACTATTTCCAGGCCCACCGCCAGCTCCTCCTGCGTGTCCGCGGAGAAATACTGGTCAAAAATAAAATTCCCCAAAGAATAAAATATCGGCTTGCCTTTATAAATCTCCATGCCCTGGACCACATGCGGATGGTGGCCGATCACTATGTCCGCTCCGGCATCGATAAGCTTATGGGCCACTGACCTCTGGGTGGCGTTAAAATTATGTTCGTATTCACGCCCCCAATGGATATTAACTATTACCTGATCGGTCGAGCTGGCCAGTTTCCTGACCGCATTTTCCATTTTATTCTGATCCAACAAGCCGTAAACCATGCTGAATCCGGCCAGGCCGATTTTCCGGCCGCTTAAAGCCAAAATTTCGGAACTGCATTCGCCGATTTTTCTATCGGCGCAACCGGCGCTAATAAAACCCAAAGCGTCCAGATTCTTCCCTGTTTCCTCTATACCCCTTTCCCCCTGATCGGACAGGTGGTTGTTGGCGATATTAAAAAAATTAAAATTGTAGTTTTTAAGCTCCGCGATCAGATCGGGATGGAAAGCGAAATCGTAAGACATTGCCGGCGGATAATGCTCGCCATTATCCGTAACCGCGCCCTCCAGGTTGGCGCCGATCAAATCGTATCCGCGGAAAAATTCAGAAACGAATCCGGAGAAAATATCATCCAGTCCGGTTCGAGCGATCTTTTCACCGACATGCCGATCAAGCATCAGGTCGCCGAAAAAAAGCATTTTTAAAGGGCGGGCGGCTGATCCCGGCAGGTTAAAGGCGAAACTTTTGGCCGGGCGTGCGAAAACCGCGGCTGGATTATCGGCGATTGCCGGAGCGCTCTCCACCCCCCTGTCCGTGCCCGCGCCATTGTCCCAGGCGAAATAAAATATTAAAAAAACAAAAAAAATCGGTGTTAACGCCGTTATGATAAAAACAAGATCATTTGTGGAATGATTGTTTTTCATTAAAAATATTAAAATATCAAGAAACAAGATACAAGGATACAAACAAATTTCAATTCGCAAATCACAAATATCAAACTATTTGTATTTTTGGTTATCGGGATTTGCGATTTGTTTGTAATTTGTATCTTGTATCCTTGTGTCTTGCGGTACGCAAATTTCGAGTTCTACTTTCCGGCTCTGATCTTTATCTCATAATCGATCTGCTCGATCTTTCGAAGATTACCCCGAGCCTGGTCGTATTTCGTCCGGAGATAAGCGGTCATATCGAATTCAACAAGCTCCGCCATGATATCATTGACGATCTTCTTGATTTTTTCCACTTCTTCGGGGCGGCCGTCAGCCGCTTCGTTAACGGCCCGGCGGACCAATTCGCCGGTCAGATCGCAAATGCCCCCCAAATAGCTTTCATAGCTTAACCGCGCCTCTTTGAATCTGTCTATTTTCTTGCCGGCAAGCACCGTATAAAGCAGCTTGGCCTCCGCGTATTCTTCCGCGCCCGCCTTATAGGACCCTTCTTCGTTTATTCGTTCAAAACCGAATTTACCTTCGAGCTTCTTGATCATTTTTTCTATCTCGGCTAGGTCGGCTTTGGCTTTTTTCGCGTCTCCCCGATGCAGAGAAAAAATAACCCGCTTCGAATCGTGAAGGACGACATTCGAAAGGCTGATTATCTGCCGCCTCTCCCCCTCGTGCTTGTTATACTCCTCTTTTAGCTCTTGAATGAATTTTTTGTTGATCATTGATTTAAACAGGCGTTAGACGTTAGCGGTTAGGCCCTAGCGGATCAACCCTAAAGCCTAAAACTCTAATGCCTAGAACCCTAATACTAAATTATCATCTCGCCACCCGAAAAACCTCCTCAACGGTCGTCTCTCCCTCTAAGGCCTTTAAGATGCCGTCCTGAACCATGAGCATGGCCCCGCTTTTTAGGGCCGTCTGCTCGATCTCGTAATCGGTAACCTCCCGCCCCTGGACGAGTTTTTGCATTTCCGGTGTCATTTCTATGATCTCGTAAAGTCCGATCCGGCCCTTGTAACCGATGCCGCCGCACTGTTCGCAGCCCCTGCCTTTATAGAACTTGAATACCGACGGAATTTTTACTCCGGTAACAGGCGAAATACTGTCTAAAACGCTTTTTACCTCTTTAAGAGTATCCGGCGATAGATCGGTCTCTTCCTTGCAGTTCTGGCAGATCCGACGTGCCAGCCTTTGTCCGATCGAACATTCGACCGAATTGGCGAGCATCTGCCGGTCAATACCCAAGCCAACGAAACGGGGAAACGCGCCGGCCGCGCTATTGGCGTGTATGGTTGAAAGGACAAGGTGGCCGGTCATAGCCGATTCGATCGCGATCCTGGCGGTCTCTTCGTCGCGGATCTCGCCGATCATGATCACGTTCGGATTCTGCCGCAGGAGGGATTTTAAGGCGGCCGCGAAACTATAGCCTTTTTCCACATCTACCTGGGTCTGCATGATTCCTTCCATGTGGTATTCGATCGGATCTTCAACCGTAATAACTTTAATATCGGGATTATTCAGATGGTTAAGAATGCTATAGAGCGTTGTTGTCTTGCCGCTGCCCGTCGGTCCGGTAGTTATGATTATACCCTTTGTTTTCCCCATGGACCGCAAAACCGGCTTTAAGGCGTAAGGCCGCATTCCCAGGTCGTCCATCTTAAGAGCCGAGGCCTGGCTCGTCAAAAGCCGGATAACCACGGTTTCCCCGTAACCGCCGGAAATTATCGAAACGCGGCAATCCAGTTTTTCCCTGGTTTTGCTCCCCAATTGGATACTGAAACGGCCGTCCCAGGTGGCCCGCTTGACGTTAGTCGGAAAACCGGCCAATACCTTGACCTTTGAAATGAGCTGCAGGTGATATTCCTCCGGCAGCGCGGCCACTTCGTGCAGGATGCCGTCTATCCGGAAACGAATCTTAACTCCTGCTTCCGTAGGCTCGATATGGATATCGCCGGCACTGCTTTTGATCCCGGCCGCCATAATGACGGCGATCATCTGCCGGTTCGGGACATCGTTGATCCTGGCGTTTATATCGGAAAGATTCTTGGCGGCTTCTTCGCCCCATCCCATTTCCTCATCCGTAATTTCTATGCCGCGGCCGATAGTCTGGGAAATAACGATGTCATACAAAGCATCGACATAATCGAATTTTCCGATTACCCGATAAATCTCCTCCAGGCTAGTTACTCCGCTTAAGCATTTTAGGATTCCGTCCTGCAGCATCGTGATCATGCCGTTCTCGATGGCTTGCTGCAGAATCTTAAAAGCCGGCTGGTTGTCCAGGGTCAACTGTTTAATATCGTCGGTCATGGTAAAAATCTCAAAAATTCCGATCCGGCCCTTATAGCTGATGCCTTTACACTCCTTGCATCCCGGTCCGGGCTTATAAAGGGTCGGAAATTTGTTCGGTATGCTCACTCCCGCGCGGGGAGATATGACGGCCAGGATCTTTTTTACCCTTTCCCTTTCAGAGACGTCCAATTCGTGTTTTATCTTGCAGTGGTCGCAAAGTTTTCGCACGAGGCGCTGTCCGATAACCGCGTTTATCGAGGGCATGAGAAAATAAGGCTTGATACCGATATCGATAAGGCGCGGGATCACGCCGGCGGCGTCATTGGTGTGAAGCGTCGACAGGACCAAATGCCCGGTCAGGCTCGCCTGGACCGCGATCTCGGCGGTTTCCAGGTCGCGGATCTCGCCGACCATGACTATATCCGGATCCTGGCGGAGTATCGAACGCAGACCGTTGGAAAAAGTATATTTCTTTTTTTCATCAACCTGGCTTTGGTTGATGCCCTCAAGGTGATATTCGATCGGATCTTCCAGGGTAACGATCTTCGTTCCCGGCTTGTTCAATACGTTTAAAATCGCATAAAGAGTGGTGGTTTTTCCGCTGCCGGTCGGTCCGGTCGTAAGAATAAGGCCGTTGGGTTTTTTAATTTCCCGTTCCAATACCTGGAAAGCGGAAAACGGTATTCCCAGATGATCAAAGGGAACCTTGATCTCACCGGACCGAAGCAGGCGCATAACCACGCTTTCGCCGTTCGAGGTGGGCAGGAAAGAGGTGCGCACCTCGACCTTCTCTTTGGACAACAATATGGTGTACCGGCCGTCCTGCGGCTTGTCGGCGATATTTATCTTAACCCCGGCCAGAAGTTTCATGCGCGACACGATCTTTTTCCATTTTTCCTTGGCAATTTCGGCCGCGTTCTGTAAAACGCCGTCGATCCGTAGCCTGACCGCTATCCCGTTTTCTTCAGCTTCGATATGAACATCGCTGGCCTGGGTCTTTAACGCCGTGGCCAATACGAGAGTAACAACATCGCTGATGTTAACCTTGTTTATCTTTTCATTTAAGCTGCGGTAATCCTTTATGTCGGCATCGAACTTCTTAAGATCTTCTTCTCCGATCTCGACGCCTTTAAAAGCGGGAATTAGTTTAGGCAATATCCTGTATAGATCAAGGCCGTAAGCAAGGCTGCGCTCTGAAATAAGGTAGATCTTTCCCTGGCAAAAATATTTCCTGTCCAATTCGTCCAATAGTTCTCCGACTCCGGGATTTTCCGGTTCGGTGGTCGCTATCCTGATCTTTTCGCCGTCATAAAAAAAACAAACGGTTTTTAGCCGAGTGGCGTCTTCTATGTCTATAAGGGATAACGCGTCCGGGCTGATCGGAAATCCGAATAAGTTCACGTAGGGAATACCGGCCTGCGCCGCCTTCTGATTGGTCAGTCTTTCCATTTCTTTCATCATGATGTCGCGCTGTTTTTTTTCGAACTTTCCTTCAGGACTGTCTTCATCGACCGGGCGCCCCTGGGAAGAACTGATTAGATCTTCGATTGATGGTATGTCATCGGCCATATTTAGCGGTTAGCTGTTAGCTTATAGCTTTTAGGATCATAAAAACTAAACCCTATAAGCTAAAAGCTATAAGCTAAAACCCAGATTTGAACTGATAACTATTTTCCGAATAGCCTCAAGATCTTGCTTTCCCCTCCCCGGCTGATAAGATCCAAAAATAAACCGGTCCAGGCTGATATCTGGAAAGTGGCCAATATCGCGCCGCTCGCTATAATAACGAACAAAAGCAATATCAGGCCCGCCGCCACGATGAGCCATAAATTAAAAATAAGGGCAAATCTGGATAAAACGATCACTACGAACAAAAAGGGAATGGACAGGATCAAAAACAGCAGCAAGAGTCCTAACGCAAAAAGGAAGGTAATGAAAAATAACATAAAGGCCATCTCCAGGCTGATGAGCCAGTTTTTCAGAAAAAGCCGCCAGCTTAAACGCAGGGAATCCAAAAACTTTTCATTTTTTATTACAATATAACATATCGCGTATTTGGTAATAAAAGACAAAATAACCGCCAAAGGAATAAACACCATAAAGGCCGCTATCTGGTATGCGGCGGATAGCATGTCCTCTGCGCCGTCGAGAAGATATAAACCGAATAAGCTGAAAATACCGTAAATAACGATTTTAAGCAATAGATTAAGACCGACGACCGGCCAAAACTTGCTGATTCCGGAATGAAGCCCGTTCGAGAAATCATGCTTTTTACCCGTGATGATCCTGGTCGTGTTGTTCACTAGCGCGGACTGTGAAATTATCGTCAGCCAAAATAGGAATAAGCTTAAAGCCAGGATGATCAAAAGAACCAGCAAAGACATAAACAGCGACAAATAATTATTACTGGATATTTGGCTTAAATTAGAAAATAATTTCCCGTTTAAAAAAATACCGCTAAGTATTTGAAGGCCGTACGGCAGACCCTGATCACTGTTAGTCCCCCGAAAAACGATTTCAAGATCTCCCCAGCCTCCTAGCAGGGCCGCAAAAAGGCCGAAAAACCATAAATACTTATGACGCCAGGTATTTTTCCAGGCCTGGCTAAGGATGTCGCGGTATAAAAACATAAAAAACTTCCTTTATAACAGCCGTCTTTGAAGATGACGACTATGATAAATAATAAATTACTAAGCTTTTATATTATAACATATTCAGTTATCGAACACAAAACCGGCTGATACAAAAACCATCCCGGATTTCGGGATGGTTTTGTGGGGAGTATATATTATTATTTATTCCATATATATCGGACGAACCGCCAGCCGTACTTAGCCGCCAGGATCAACAGGAAGATGTAAAGTGCGTACTGGATAACGAGGAGAATTGCGGCTAAAAGACCGATGCTCATCGTCTGCAGGGTTATATTTACATCCCTTACGAATTCCTTGACCGCCGCTTTCCAGGAATCTTTGATATTTTCACCGTCCACGAATTTATTCTCGTAAACGCTCAGATAAAAATAAGTATAGTCGAGCCGATCAAGCTGCTCGGCCTTTGCCCGAGACAATCGATCAAGCTGTTCATTGACGCTGATCCTGTCCTGCGACAGACGCTCAATGATCCTGATCTTGGAATCTATGATCTTTGCCAGGCTTTCCGCGTCCCGGGCCTGGGTGGCTACCCTGGCGATCTCGTCATAGGAAGCGATCGCGTCGGAGAGCGTCCTTTCGATCGACTCTTTCTTCTTCGTGAGTATCTCGGTCTCACTGGTGAAGTCATCGATCTGACGCTTGATGGTATTAGTGTTCTCGACCAGGGTTTTCGGATCAAGTCCCTTGACCGTTTCCAGTATCTCGTCTTTATGCGAACGCTCCACCTTAAAATTATAATTGCAGCCGCGATCATATTCATTGGCGCTCTCAAAGATCACGTAATCCTTGGTCTTAAGGGCGGCCAGTGCCCCACAGGTCCCGTCCAGGTCGCGAGTCTCGATGGTTCCGCTATACTGGGTAACCTCATAATCCTCCGATCTATCGCCGGTTACGGTCTCTTCATACGGAGGCATGGGCGCAATATTGCGGGCCGATAATTCCGGTGCGGCGGCGCCGAAGGATGCCTTGCTCCCGTCAGAATCATAGGCCAACATGTTAAAGCCACCCGCGCTTTCTTCGAGGCCTTGCCGCGTTACCGATCCGAAAGAGGAGCCGATCACCCGAAAAACGAGAGTAAGCAATATGATTCCCAAAAGAGCCGCCAGTACCAGACCGGCTACTTTAAAAATAATGGCCGGCTTAAGATTGAGTTTGTTTAAAAATTCCATAATTTTTTTACATATATAATTATAAATAAATATACGATAGCGGCGGCAGGAAAGTAACGCCTCTTTATTAAATTATAACAAAAAACCTTCCATTAGGCGAGTTCTTGCTAATTGCGGTGATTTATTGTAAGATTTAACCGGTTTTAAAAACAAAATAATCGCGTTTTCGTTTACTAAAAAATCTGCTACAATTAGGAATATTCTATCCTTTATTCAAAATTTTATAACTTTTTACCAGCATGATCGATCTAAAACTAGAAGCAAACCGGGTCGGGCCGGTCAGAGCCCGACACCCCTGGGTGTTTTCCCGGGCCCTAACCAGGATTCCCGACGGGATCGGATCCGGCGAACCGGTCCGGCTTTTTGACGGGCAAGGGGAATTTTTAGCGAGCGGATACTTTAATTCCTACTCCCAAATCGCCGTCCGGATCTGGGGATATGACAAAAACGAAAAAGTCAACCGCGATTTTTTCCGCCGCCGGATCGACCGCGCCCTTGCCTGGCGCGAGCAGTATCTCGACAGGGAAAAAACCGACGCCTACCGGCTTATAAACGGGGAAAACGATTCCTTGCCTGGTTTAGTGATCGACCGTTACGGTCCCTATCTGGCCGTGCAGTTCCATACGGCCGGAATGGAGCGCTGGCGCAAAGAAATAACCGAAGCGCTCGTAGCCGCCTTAAAACCGATCGGAATATATGAACGCTCAGATCTTAAAGTGAGATCACTGGAAAACGAAACCCCTAAAACAGGAATTATTTACGGAAAGATCCCCGATTTGATCGATATCCGTGAAAACGGCTTCCGCTTTTCGGTAAACATTAAAGAAGGCCAAAAAACAGGGTTTTTCCTGGATCAGAGGGACAAGCGCGCCGCTCTGTCTAAATATTGCCGTGGACGGGAAATACTTAATTGCTTTTCTTATACAGGGGGGTTCTCGGTTTACGCGCTCGCCGCCGGAGCAAAGAGAGTGGTAAACGTTGACTTGTCGGAAGCCGCCCTGGAGATCGCGAAACGGAACATGGCATTAAACGGTCTTGATACCAAGCGCGCGGAATTTATCCGCGCCGACGTCAAAGACTATCTCGCCCGCCTTGAACCCGGAAAATTTCCGCTTATTATTCTCGATCCGCCGGCTTTCATAAAAGACCGGCGAAAAATAAAAGAAGGCATGAACGGCTATAGAAGGATCAATACCCTGGCGCTGGAAAAAATCTCTCTGCCCGGAATACTTCTGACCTGTTCCTGCTCCACGCATCTTAAGCGCGATGATTTCCGCTTTCTTCTCGGCGAGGCGGGCTCCCGGGCGGGCCGGACCTTAAGAATCATCGAATCTTATACGCACGGCCTGGATCATCCGGAATTAGTGCCGTTTACGGAGGGTGAATACCTAAAGGTTTTCTTCCTGGCCGTAGATAAATAAAATAAACAGACGCGTTTAGGCGATATTTTCAGGTTTGTTAGTTAAAATTCCAAAGTCGACCATTACGATCTTAGAAAAACAAAAAAACAGACGACAGAAAATAGAATGCGGATATTGAATATTCCGGCTGTCGTCTGTTTTTTTGTTGTCTAAATAATTATTTATGCGCGGAATAATCATTGAACAATCCGCAGCCCTAAAATCATAAAAAAATTACTGTTTTTTAGCGTTAAGCGGCAAATAAACGTAAAAGGTCGTGCCCGCATTTTCTTTTGATTCGAACCAAATACGGCCGCCCAATTCTTCGGTGAAAAGTTTGGCGATATATAAACCCAGTCCGGAGCTTTCTCCTTCGGTCCGGAGCATTTCATGGGCTTTATATAATTTTGTGAATACTTTCGGCTGCATCTCGGCCGGAATACCCGGACCGGTATCGGTTATGCCGATAACCACTCCGGAATCTTTAGCGGCGGCCGAAACGATGATCCGGCCTTTTTCGGGCGTATATTTAATGGCATTGGATATGAGATTCGAGAGGATGTTGCGGAAAATATTAGGATCGACCGTCATGGTGCCGGGAATATCATCGGCGTATTCCGCGATGATACGCTGACTCTTCTTGGCGGCTAGTATACCGAGATTGCCGGCAACCTCCTTAAGAAATGGCCGGAGCTCGATATCTTTTGGATTATCCGTAAAGGTTCCCATTTCTATCCGAGAGATGTTTAAGAGTCGGTTGACCAGATCGGTCATGAAGCCGATATCTTTATAAGCACTTTTTAAATAATCAAGGCCATCCCCGTCGATTTTACCCTTAGAGCTTTTAAGCAGCAATTCCAGCGCGAAACCGGCGCTCGTTAACGGGGTGCGAAGCTGATGGGACGCCATGGACACGAATTCCGTTTTGGCTCGGTCGAATTTTTTAAGGTCGCTTATGTCGCGGGAAACGCCGTATACGGCTTCTACCTCCCCCTTTTTATTTCTGACCGGGGTCATGGTCTCAAGACAAACATCCCGATTCGCGCCCTCCGGGGTGTGTTCGATCTCGATCGTACTGGTTTCTCCCGCTAAGGCTTTTTCGAATGTTTTCCTGAATTTTCCCCGGTCTTTTTCGACCATGCATCCGAAATAATCCCAATCCGTCGCTTCTTCAATGCTTTTAAGGCCATGTTCTTCCAGGCCGGCTTTATTTATGTAAAGAAGCCTGCCCTCGGGATCGAAAAGCTTGATGCAGTCCGGAGAGGTTTCGGCCAAGGCTTTATATTTTTCCTCGCTTTGACGCAAAGCCTCCTGAATGCGCTTGCGCTCGGTAATATCCTGAGTCGTGCCGAAACCGCCCAAAAGCTCGCCTGCGGGATCGAATTCCAACTCGGCCTTTTCCCGGACCCACCTAATCTCGTTCCCGGAAACAATCCGATGCTCGACATCATAAGGAGCGCCCGCCAGGGCCGCCGTCCATTTTTCATCGACATATTTCCGGTCCGCCGGATGGACGGAGGCCAGAAAAGTTTCATAGGCCATGGGTTCGCCCGGCGGCACGCCGAAAATCCGATGATTCTCTTCCGACCAGACTAACTCGTTCTTTTTTGTATCAAGCCGCCAGCTGCCGATATGAGCCACCGCTTGAGCCCGGTTCAGGTCGCGCTGATTCTCTTTAAGCGCCATTTCCGCGGCTTTACGCCCCGTGATGTCGTTCATGGCCATGATCACCTGCCGCCGCCTGCCGGACACTACCGGATCGGCGTTCAATTCGAACCAAAAGTGCGCGGCCTTTCCGTTAATGACCAGGGTCGCTTCAACTTCGATGCCATGAACCGGCTCTCCGGTAGAAAGCGCCGATTCGAAGGTACGGCGCAGCGGACAATCCCGGCAAAATTCCATTTGTCCGCAAAGCGCGCCTTTTTTGCCGGCGGCATGAATACACCCAAGGGCGTTCCCGGGCCGGATTCCGGTTATAGCCGATCCTTTTTTATTGACCCATTCCAGTATCGTATCGTTGGCGCGGTCGATCGTGCTGTCTTCGTTCAACAGAAGCAAACCGACGTTAACGCCGTTAAAAATCGCTTTAAGATTGGTTTGCTCGATCGCTAATTTCCGTTCGGTTTTTTTAAGTTCCGTGATATCGCTGCCGTACAGATTTACGTGATTTTCGGCGGTATTCGGAGATAGAGAAAACAGGAATATTCTCCCCCGGCGATCCGTGAATTCGAAATTATTTTTTACATTCAGGTTTATGGTTCTGTCTACGGTCGCGCGCAAAGCCGCCGGCAACGCGCCGGTGCCGCCATCCTCTCCGGAAATACCAAGCATCTCCCGGCCCGGCTTGTTCGCATAAAGCACCTGTCCGTCGCCGGAGGCGCGTATGACCGGATTGGGATTATCCTCCGGAAACCGCGCCAGATTACGCATTTCAGCTTCAATGCGTTTTTTTTCCGTAATATCTATAGACAACACGAATATGCCCTCTTCTGCCGGCTGAACGCTTAATTTAAACCAACCGCTATTGCCGCCGGGATAAACAAATTCATTTTCCAACGCTACCGGCTTCCTTTGCTCCATGCACTGACGCAAAACGGCGAATAACGCGGTCTTCTCGATGTCCGGATACGCCTCCATCATGGTCCTGCCGATCAAATCTTCTTTAACGGCGCGGCCGTGCAGAGCGGCCGTATTGTTGACATACAGATAACGCCAGTCAAAACCTATGATCTGGCAGCCTTCCAGCATATTATCGAGCGTCCCCCGAAAACGCTCCTCGCTTTTTCGAAAAGCCCCTTCACTGGCCTTGAGCTTATTGAATATTATGCTCTGCGGATCCCGCAAGCCGGTTATGACTATCGACCGGTAAATAAGATAAAAGGATATGATCTTGAAATAATGACCCAGCGCGTTGAATAAGCCGTACGGATCCTGGTAGAGAGTAAAGGACAGTTCTGATAAAACGGTAAACGACATGGAAGCTATAAGCAGACTAAAAACATTTTTTTGAAAATAACCGCGTTTTGCGGCGGTAAACATGATCGCCGCTGATAAAATAAAAGATATTACGTATTCACTTACGACCTTAAACGGCGTCAAGCCTGATCCGGTTATAAAAGCATCAGGAAAATAAGAAGAAAAAATAGCGGCCGAAATCAAGATGAAAATGGCGCTAAAACCGGCAAAGGTCTTGCCTATGGAAATTTTCCCGGAAAGGAAAAGGGGCGCAGCCAGAAGCGCCAAAGCCTCCAGATAACGCGCCGCTATCCAAAGCTGGGTGGGGGTGTTGGAGTTAAAACCTTTGAATATGTTCATGCCGGAATAAGATGAGGCGTGCAGAAGGTCAAGGCCGGCAATAAACAGATAGGCGATCCCCAACCAAACAAAATAGTGGTTATCGGCGTAACGCCTCGAGTGCCAAGCCAACACAAAGACCATACAGGCGATAATAACGCTGAAGATCTCCGCCATAAAATGGAACAAAAGATAGTTATAACGGCTGACGGAATAAAATACCGCTAAAATCAGGATTACGGAGAAAAACCATGGCAGGTTAAACTTTGTCTTGGCTTTTTCTTCCCCCATCCTGGTCCAATCTGCCAGAAAACCAAAATATTTGATCGAGTTAATTTTCTGCATAATTTAATCTGATATTATGTATTTACCGCTAAAAATAAGATTAGGAAGATTCATTATCTTAATGAATGAAAATTAAGTTTTCATTAAATCCCAATTTTTACACGAATATTTAATTATATCACAATTTAATATCTTTGTCAAGTATTTTAAATTTTAATATTATACATTTTCCTGTTTTTTGCTATACTTATTTTATAACGTTAAAAATTAAATAATAAACTTATGGGATTTGTCTATCTCTTGTTGATTTTAGGCTTCTTGCTTTTATTGGCCGGACTAAGAGTGATCGACCAATATGAGCGGGCCGTAGTTCTCACTCTGGGAAAATATACTTCTACCAGAGAACCCGGGCTTACCTGGATATTCATAGGAGTCCAGCGTATCCTCAAAGTTGATATGCGCATCGATACCGTCGATATTCCCCAGCAGGAAGTGATCACTAAAGACAATGTCACGGTCGGCATAAACGCCGTGGTTTATTTCCGGGTCATGAATTCGGAAAAGGCGGTATTGGAGATCCAGGACTTTAAGCATTCGGTCGCGCTCTATGCCCAGGCGACCCTCCGGGACGTCATCGGCGAAGTCGAGCTTGATACCCTTCTCTCTCAAAGGGATAAGATCGCCGGCGATATAAAGAAAGTGGTGGACGTCGCTACCGATCCGTGGGGTATCGACGTACAGTACATAAAAATGCAGGATATCGAACTGCCGGCGGACATGAAACGGGTTATGGCCAAGCAGGCGGAAGCGGAACGCATGCGCCGCGCGATAATCATCCAGGCGGAAGGCGAATACACCGCCGCCGACAAACTCTCTCAGGCGGCCGAGCTTCTCTCCGGCAAACCGGGCGGTATGTCCATGCGCACCCTCCAAACCATCGAGAAGATCAACCCGGATCCGTCAAAAACCGTCCTCTTCGCCCTGCCGATCGAATTCATGGAGGGCATGAAAACGATCGCGAACTTTATGGCGGATAAGGCAAAAAAATAAAATTCCGATATAATTTAAAAACTCCGGTTATTCCGGAGTTTTTAGATATTTAAATTTATAAAAATCAGGAGATGCGCACATTAAAATTTTATAATGGTTTTTTCGATAAACCCCTTCTTAAACTTTTTATACTTCCCGCCGTCCCCGCCGGCGAATTTAACGGCCTCCTTTTTTATCGCGGCATATTCTTTAATAAGCTCCGGATGTTTTAACAAATAATCCCGAAAACCCACCATTTCTTTCCAACCCCGGCCCGGGAATTTTACTAAATGGATGTGGATTCTTCTTGTACCGCCTTTACGAGTATAATCCCGCCAAAAAAACAATCTTTCGGGATAGCTGGCTTCTTCACAGAATTCATAACCGGCCTCTTCGAGTTTATTTTTAGCCGTTTTAAAATTCGACGCTCCGACCACGATATCTATTATTCCTTTTCCGCCCAAACCAGGAACAGCGGTCGATCCTACGTGCTCGATCCTGGCCGCAGGGTTCAGTATCCCGGTCAGTTTCTCCTTTTCCGACATGAAAAAAGCCGGATATGCCGGGTTGTATTTCCTGAAAACATATTTTTTCATTTCAGCTGTCATTTGATTCCCGCTAAAAACTCCTCGGCCAGTGAGGCGGTATTATCGGCGCTCTCATAGAATTTTTTCCAGACCACGACGATATCGGCGTCGTTGAAGATCGCGCTCTCCACCTCCCGGATCGTGTCTCCGCCGGCTACCGCGATCATCATGTCGTAATTCCCCTTAACGCGCCTGATCTCGTGGAGCGGGAGCATTTTCTGTTTATTGCCCTTCTCTTCATCCACGCCTCGGTGCAGGATCACTATCGGGGGCTGTTTTTTAAGTTTACGTAAAACCGCCAAAGGATAGTCGACATTCATCATGTCGATCATAGGATCAAGGCCGCGCGCTTCACAGGCGGCGATAAAGGCGTTAAGCGCTTCGGCCGGCGCCGAACCCATGGCTACGGCCGCGCTGGCCCCGCCCCGATAAGCGATTTCGACTTCGGCTTCGCCGCGATCGATCATCTTAAGATCCGCCACCACATAAGGCTCGATTATCCCTCTCGCATCGGTTCTGCCGGCTTTCTTGGTCCGGTTTTGCTTCACGGCTTGGTTTATTATTAAACCCAAAAGTCCGCCGGTCTTCGTGTAGATTTGTGGCATTGCCGGCAATCCGTTTAAGCGGGCGCTCCACCATTCCCCTATCTTCCTTATGCCCTCTTCGCCGTAACGCTTGATCAAGGGGGTGCCGGCCTCGACTATTATCCGGTCGCTTTGGGGCAGCTGGTTTATTATCCTATGAGCCTCCTCTAAAGTACTGTTTAAGGCCACTTGTAGGTATTTCTTTTTAGGATCTAATTTTGATTGATGTTTTTGCAACATAAATTTATTAATTTACCTTACGCAAACTTGCTGTAACTATAAAGATACAAGGATGCGAGATACAAACAAATTACAATTTCCAAAAAAACAAACTTCAAACATAAAAATTATTGCAAAAAAATTTGATTTTTGTTTTTTGAGTTTTGAAGCTTGTTTGTATTCTTGTATCTTGTGTCCTTGTTTCTTGCTGCTCCATAATCAGGATTGCGGCGCTTAGCATGAGTTATTATTAGGCATTACCCCCTATTACTCCCCTTTTAACCAATTCAAAAAAACATCTCGCGCAGGCCTCGACATCGACCAGGGCGTCGTGCGCGCCGTCGAAATCGCAGCCGAATAATTTCATGTGCAATTCGGACAAGGTCGGCCATTTATAGCCGTATCCGCCGGGAATCTGGCAGAAATTTGTCGATTCCTCTTTCGTGCAGATCCTGACCGTATCGAACAGATTATGGCTCATGCTATTGCGCAGAAACTCCGCGCCCATGATCTTTTCGTCGAAACTGATGTTGTGCGCCACGATGATCTTCGCCCGTTCCACGTCGGCCGCGAATAATTTCAAAGCTTCCGCAAGGTCGACGCCCTCGGCCATGGCCTTCTCTGTGGTAATACCGTGCACCCGGGAAGCTTCTTCGGGAATAATAAAGCCTTCCGGCTTCACTATAATATTATTGCCGCCGGCCTTATTTCCCTCTCCGTCGTACATAAGCCAGGCTAATTGTACGAGGCGCGGCCAATTATCAAGATCGGCAAGCGGCGCCCGCCAATTCTTCGGCAGGCCGGTCGTCTCCGTATCGAAAAACAAGAACATAATTTTAAAGGTTAGTGATTAGGAATCTTTTAAAATTATATTAACACACAATCCGCAAAATGAAAAACGCCAAAAACAAAAACTGTCCCTAAAAGGACAGTTTTTGATAAGAAATATATTAGATGATAAAAAGATTTATCGAAATAATTTATTCTTAAAACCGGCGCGGGCGGCTTTGCCTCTGTTGGCGGTGGCAGTCCCGGCAATAAAGGGGACGATTTCCATCCGGTTCGAAAGGCAGTTCCGTGATCTCGGCTCCGCATTGGGAGCAGGTCCAGGTGCCCTTGTACATCTGGCGGTCGCCAGCCTGGTTGTTGTTGTTGTACATTGACTTTGATATTGGTTCGCGTAGATTTTAAGAATAAAAATTAACGCAAACTTTTACTTAATTATGCTGTCACTATAGCATGTCGGCCGTAATCTGTCAATAATGAACCGCCAACTCAATATAATTTTTATTAATATTGGCCTATTTGCAAAGTAAAATAAAAGCCCGCGTACGGACTTTTGTTTAAAATCAATATCTGATCCTGAGGCCTTCCGGCAGGGGTAGACTGGGGTTTTTAACCGCCGGATTCAACGCGATAAGACGCTTAAGCAATCCATAACGTTCGATTCCTTTTTTTTCAGCAATTTCTCCGGCAATGGTTTTAAGGGTAACCATCTTGCCCACACCCGATGGAATAACGAGTTTTAAACCAACTTTTATAGAATTGGAGTTTTTGAGATGGTTGATCTTTAAAATATCGGATAAACGTACACCGAATCGGAGGGCGATACGCGAAAGACTATCTCCGGATTTAACGATATATGTTCGAGTAGCGCATACTTGCCCGACAGTAAAAATTTCGAATTCCAAAGTCGGCTCCTCGTTCCCGGCAAAACCCTCCTCAATAAGTTCTATTGTCGCCCAAAAACGAGCCGCAAAACGAAAATTCTCCCTCAGGCCGGCCGCTTCTTTTGAAAATACGATCCGCTTGGTGCTTTCCGTCCTGTTCGGAATCAAAATGACCATACCCCTTTTCAGGATATCTCCGGCGGAAAGGCGGTTTATTTCGGATAATTCTTTTTTTGTTACCCGGAAAACACGCGCAATGCCGCCTAGTGTATCGTTCTTTCTGATCCGATACGGGTAAACATCAAGACGCTCAATATCTTTTTTCAGAATATTGGCCCGGCGCTCCAAATAAGCCAGAAAATCGTCGTAGTCGATAACGGCGAACTCGTCTTTTTCCCTGGCTTCCTCCAGACAAGTCTCTGAAAAGCTACCGTTATATCGCGATAAGGCCAGATCGATCGATCCGAACATATCATACAACCTGCGCAAATATCGAGCCGCGGCTTGTCCGGCCAGAAGCGGATCAAGCCGCTCGTCAATATTATAATGTCGGTCACAACTCAAGTTGTAATCTTTAGCGGTTCTGGGCATGAATTGGTAATAACCGGCCGCTCCGACGGGTGATTTGCGCAGTATCCAATGAGACTCCGGTATAGCCAGATATATAAGCTTATCTACCGTTTCCACCGGCAATCCGGAACCCGCGAATTCGTTACGAAAAATTTCGATCAAATATTTCTTCCAAGCGCCGATGTGGTAGTGGGCCTTACGAAAAATCGCTCCCAGCCTGTTATCAAGCTTATAACGATTCTTGTAAAAACTCTTATAATCGAGCCAGGACTGACGATTGATCTTTATTTCCCGCGAATAATCAAAAATTTCATATTTCGATTTTTCTTTGAGCTTTTCCGCAAATTCATCCGAAAACTTGATTGATTCCGAATTTTTCGACCCGTCATCCTTGGCCATGGCCAGATCCGGTAAAAACAAAAGGGAGAAAATCATCAGGATCACTGTTGGTTTCATTGGGATTCTCCTTGTTTACTTAAAATTTTAAGGATCGTATTTTAATTTAATATTGTTTAATAGGTTCTTTTAAAAATATTACGGGCACAAACTTTCATTCACGAACTTTTTAAGATTTGTCATAAAATAGATTATTTTATCCACAAAATTTTTCGAAGAACCGTTTAATTTAAATATGTATCCCTCTTTAGAACAAGGATTAAGCATTAACTGACAAAGCGTCAAAACCAAAAACAAAACAACCGTCCCTTATAACTGCTTTAGCTGGATCAACAATTTAGTAAGATCGTTCTTTCTGGCGTGAAGGTTGCTGTGTTCTTTCTCCACTACCGCCGGCGGCGCTTTGGACGTAAATTCTTCGTTAGCCAGCTTCTTTTCGGTTCCAGCGATCAGTTTTTCCAGGTTAGCGATCTCTTTTTCCAGGCGTTTTTTCTCTTTGTCTTTGTCGATAGCTCCGACAAGATATATATCCATGTTAGAAACGCCTTTTACGGAAATACAGATCGAATCATCCGGCTCATCCCCGTCCTTGGCGATCGTGAGCTTCCCGATACCGGTCCTAAGCCCCTTTATGATCTCCGACTGCGATTCTATCAGGTCCTTATTGTTGCCGGTATAGATCACGGCGTCGATCTTCCGCCCCGGTTCGATCTTGTTTTCGGCCCGCGCGTTACGGATAGCAATTACAATATTTTTTATCAATTCGAAATCATCTCCATTATTTCCAGGATCATATTTTATTTCCGGCCATTTTTCGACCATCAATAATTTTTCTTTACCCATAAGCTCCCATATCTTTTCAGTGACAAAAGGTATGAACGGATGCCATAAAATCAATAAATTTTCCAATACATAACGCAACACCTTGACCTTCTCGGTGGATTTATCGAATTTTGCCGCCTCTAAATACCAGTCAGCCAAATAATCATATGTAAACGTACGCAGTAATTCCGCCGCTATAGAAAAATTATAGTTGCTCAAAAATTTTGTTGCCGAAGTGGCGTTTTTGTCTACCAATGCGTTAAAATGGGCCATAATCCATTTATCCGCCAAGGTCAAATTTTTAAGCTCTATTTCAGTCGTATTTTCATCTGCGGTCTGCAGGATAAATCTCGCCACATTCCACAGCTTATTCACGAAATTCCTATCCCCCTCTATCTTTTCCTCGAAAATGCGCACGTCATTGCCCGGCGTCGAACCGATCAATAAGGATAACCGGACCGCGTCCGTGCCGTATTTGGCGATAACGTCCAGTGGGTCGATGCCGTTCCCCTTGGATTTGCTCATCTTCTTGCCGTTCTTATCCAATACCATGCCGTGGAGATAAACCGTATCGAAGGGCTTTTCGCCGACTGCGAAAAAGCTCATCATGATCATCCGCGACACCCAGAGCGTCAATATCTCATAGCCGGTTTCAAGCACCTGGGTCGGATGGAACCGGGCTAAATCGCCGCTTTTTTTGCCGTCTTTAAAAGTATCCGGCCAACCCAGGGTGGAAAATGTCCACATACCGGACGAAAACCAGGTATCGAGCGAATCCGGGTCCTGCTCCCAGTCTTCGCCCTCCGGTGGATTTTCCCCGACATAAATATCGTCAACGTTACGCGAATTATACCACACCGGTATCCGGTGCCCGAACCAGATCTGGCGCGAGATGCACCAGTCATGCAGATTCCCCATCCAATTGACGAACCTTTTTTCGAAACGGTCCGGAATGAATTTTATCTCTCCCTTTTTCGCCGCCTCGATCGCCTTTTCTTTGAGGGACATATTCCCTAGCCGCGGCAGTTTCTTGTCGACGGACACGAACCACTGTTTCGAGGGCAGGGGCTCGATCGGGGTGTCGCAGCGGTAGCAGACCGACAACTTATTCTCGTAACCCTCTTCGATATGATCAATAAGGCCCATCTTCTCCATGTCGGCGACGATCTCTTCCCGGGCTTCGACGGTGGTTAATCCGGCGTACTTGCCGCAATTGTCCATCATGCGCCCGTCCTCGTTTATGATCTGCTTCCAGGGGATATTGTTGCGGCGGGCCATCTCGTTATCGGCGAAACTGTGGGCCGGGGTAACCTTGACCGCGCCGGAGCCGAATTCCGGATCAACGTGATGGTCGGCTATGACCTTTACTTTGAATTCTCCCAATACGCCCGGTATCATATATTCCTTACCGACCATATCCTTATAACGCTTATCGCCCGGGTGGACGGCAACGGCCGTATCGCCTAATTTTGTTTCCGGTCTCGTCGTAGCCAATACGAAAGGCCCGTACTTTATCCAGTACAGCTTGCTTTTTGTCTCTTTATATTCAACTTCATCATCCGCCAGGGTCGAGTGGCAACGCGGGCACCAGTTGACGATCCGTTCGCCGCGGTAAATAACGCCCTCGTTATACATGTCTACGAACATTTTTCTGACCGCTTTTTCGCGCTGTTCGTCCAGGGTAAAAGCCGTCCGGCTCCAATCCAGGGATGAACCCATTTTCCGGGTCTGTTTCAGTATTGTCGTCTGCGTTATGCGCAAAAATTCCCAGACTTTTTCTAAAAATTTTTCTCTACCCAGATCATGCCGGGTTTTACCATCTTCCTTAAATAGCTTCTTCTCGACAACGTTCTGTGTCGCGATCGCCGCGTGATCCGTGCCGGGAAGCCAAAGCGCCCGGTAGCCCCGCATCCGGTAATAACGGATCAATAGATCTTCTATGGCCAGCATCGAAGCGTGCCCCAAGTGCAATTTATCCGTGATATTCGGTGGCGGCAAAACGATCGTATAGCCGGGCGCGTCCGCGGGCAGATCCAAATTATCCGGATTAAAAAAACCGGACTCTTCCCATCTTTTGTAAATCTCATCTTCGTAAAGCCCGGGTTCGTACGCTTTGGGCAATTCTTTGTTCATATATTAAAAATATTACTTATATTACTACTTTTTACGTTACCAAATAATGCTCCTTTTGGCAAGCTGCCGGGTTGCGACTTTTCATTAAAATCTTTAAACAATTTTGTTTAATATTAAATAAAATTATTTTAATCGCGCACGCTTACCCGTTTCTTGTCGGCTATTTTCAAAAAACCTTGACATGCTCGTTTTTATCGTGTATATTAAAATCTTAAACATTTTAATCTATACTTAATGATCGTGACCCGCTTAGGTGCGGAAAAACCATGCTTCTCGATGGTTTTTAGTTTTTTATTTTATCCAACCCTGACACATGCTGACGCAAGAGCAACAAATTTTCGAACAAATTAAAAAGGCCAAAAGCGTCCTGATCACTTTCGGCAAAACCTGGAACGGTGATGCGGTCGCGTCATCCCTGGCCTTTTATCTGCTGCTTAAAAAACTCGGCAAGAGCGTTGAGATCGCGGCGGAAAACTTCGATCAGGGAAAATCCTATTCTTTTCTTCCCGCTTACGAGGCCATCCGGCACTCCCTGGATAATCTGAGGAAATTCATCGTTTCCCTGGATATTACGAACGCTAAGGTCGGAGCCATAAAATACAAAGTTGAGGAAAACGTCCTTAACTTCATTATTTCCCCCAAAGAGGGTTTTTTTACGCATGACGATATAAAATCCCGTTCGGGTGATTTTAAATATGACCTGGTGATCGTCCTTGATACTCCCGACCTTGAATCCCTGGGGGAAATTTACGATAAAGACACGGAATTTTTCTATCAAGTACCGGTAATAAATATTGCCCACAGCTCAAATAACGAAGAATTCGGCCAAATTAACTTAATAGAACTTACCGCCATCGCCACAGCCGAGATCCTGTTTAACCTGTTCTCCGGATACTCCCGCGACCTCATCGACGAGGATATCGCCACCTGCCTCTTGGCCGGCATTATCTCGAAAACCCGCAGCTTCAAAACCCAGAATATCACGCCGCAATCCTTATCGATATCTTCGGAACTTATTTCCTTGGGAGCCAGGCGCGAAGAGATCGTAAATCAACTTTACCGCTCCCGGTCCCTGGATGTCCTTAAGCTCTGGGGTCGGGTATTGGCCAGGTTGACGGCCGCCATGGATAATTCCCTTGTTTGGTCGGTTTTGACCGAGATGGATTTCCAGAAAACCAATACCGGAGAAAATGACCTTCCCGAGGTCATAGATGAGCTCATAATCAACATCCCCCAGGCTAAGATCGTTCTCCTTATTTATGAATACGGGGCTGAAAAAAATACGCAGGCCATGATCTACTCGATAAAAAACATCAATTCCCTCAATCTGGTAAAAAAATTCTCGCCCGTCGGAACTAAAAATTTCGTCCGAATTAATATCCCGAAACCAGTTTCCGAGGCGGAAAAGGAAATCGTCGATCACATTAAGGAAAATTTAAATAAACTATCGATATAAACGACCCGCACGAATAAAAACATCCCGCTTTAAACGGGATGTTTTTTTGTGTGGGCGACACAAGAGTTTCCGCCCGAGGCGGATCCGCCTTTGGCGGAGAACTTGTGACCCCCGCAAAGCCGCTGACGCGGCCTGCGGGGTAAACTCTACGATGTCAATCCCGCCATACGGCGAAATAGAACTCTGCGCTCTAACAGAAAACATCCCGCTTTAAACGGGATGTTTTTTTGTGTGGGCGACACAAGAGTTGAACTTGTGACCTCTACGATGTCAACGTAGCGCTCTAACCAACTGAGCTAGCCGCCCGGATAAATAAATAATAAACAATAATAGTATAAATGTAAATATGTGCGCCCAGATGGACTTGAAGGGGCGGAAGCCCCACACCATCATAGGACCGGTTTTTCGCGTAAAATTTGCCGATACCGATATTTAAGGTCCATTCTTCTTTGAATCTTCTTCAAAATGGTTCAAATCTCTGAACACGCAAAATTATACCGGCCCTGCGGCGGGCCGTTATAATTTTGTGCGCCCAGATGGACTTGAACCATCGACCCCAGGCTTATAAGGCCTGTGCTCTAACCAACTGAGCTATGGGCGCGATAAATATCTTAAAACAAAAAAACCGCTTTACTCTTGAATTAATATAGCACTATTATTAACTTTTTTCAAGGGACGGTAATATGTTGCTTTTAAATCGATAATGTATTATAATAATTAATAAGACTAACAATCATTTATAGGTTGGGTGTTTTTATAAAGATTATATTTCCAATCAGGGAATATCAAAAAAACGCCAGAAGACCAAAAAAATATCATGAAAAAATTTTTCCGAAAAATATCCGGTCTGGGCCGTGATAACCCGATCAATTTAGCGGATGAAAAAGCCGATTCCGAGAATGAGGAAGTTTACGAAGAATTGGACAAAGAGCTGGAAGCCGGGGAAGAAGAGGAGAAAGAATGGCTGGGAGAAGAATATGAAGAGGGTCAATTATCCATAGATGTTTATCAAACCCCCAAAGATCTGGTGGTAAAATCGACCATTGCCGGCGTAAAACCGGATGATATCGATATCTCGATCAATAATGACATGCTGACCATCCGGGGTAAACGGGAAATGCAGGATAACATAAAAGAGGAAAACTATCTTTACCGGGAATGTTATTGGGGCTCTTTCTCGCGCTCTATTATCCTGCCCCTGGAAATAGAACCCGATAAGATAGAGGCGTTCCTGGAAAATGGGATTCTGACAATAGTCCTTCCGAAAGCTAAAAGCGCCAAAGAAATTTCCATAAAAGTAAGGGAAAAATAAAATTTTAGCGGCTATTTATGCGCCTCAACCTAATTATCGACCGCTTTGAGGGAGACAAGGTGGTGTTTAAAACTGAAAACAACGCGACGATCGTTTGGCCCAAGGATGCCCTGCCGGAAAATATCCACGAGGGCATGGTTTTAACTTTTACGATAAACAACTCTAACGGCAAAGAAGATAACGACAAGCGGCTGGCCAAGGATATATTGAACGAAATTCTACAGCCGGAATAATTTATGGCCGGAGAAAAAAAGGAAAAAAAACATCTTTTCTTAGAATGGTTACTGACTGTCATGGCCATTTTTTTTGTATTGGCCGTTTGTTTGTCTGCCGCTTATTGGCGATACTCCGAAAAATACGCCGATAAGATATACCCAGGCGTGCATGCCGGCCGATACGACCTTTCCGGGTTGACGCGGGATGAGGCAAAAAGCATCATGAACCAAAAAACCGATATTATCCACAAGCAAGGGATTATTTTTTCTCACGGCCAATATCGCGCTTCCCTCTTTCCGCTCATATCTTCCGTCGAAGGAGATCTGGCTTACCGGATATTCGATTTCGATATCGAAAAAAACGCGGAAGACGCTTATGCCTTCGGCCGGAAGGGCGGCTTTTACGATAATTTAAAGGCGCGGCTGAGGTCCCTGCTTATTCCGTATCGTTTCGATATATATTACATTATCAACGAAAAGGAGGCGGAAAAATTCCTGAACGAAAATTTCTCGCGCTTCGTGGAGTCGGCGAAAGACGCCCGGTTGGTAATTAACGCCGCCGACGCGAATAACCTGAAATTTTCCATCGAAGCGGAAAAGATCGGACAAAGTATCGACTATCAAAAGACGGTCGATTTACTGAAAAGAAATTTGGGAATACTCGATAATAATCCGATCGAAGTGATCACTGACATCGACTATCCTAAAATTTATGAAAGCGATTGTCTGAATATCGAGTCTCAAGCGGAAAAAATGCTTTCGGCGGCGCCTGTTTCCCTCGCGTACGGTTCCGACGTCTGGCAGGTAAACTTCAGCCATCTGACCGACTGGATCGTACTTAGACCCGGTCCGGGCACCGGACAAGAAGACAAGGTGGTGGTCGGCCTTGATCCGGCAAAAGGGAAAAGGTTCATATCTGAATGGGTGGCGCCCAAAATAGACCGCCCCGCGCAAAACGCCAAATTCGAAATCAAGGACGGCCGGGTAGCCGAATTCCAGGCAAGCCGGGACGGCTTAGAGCTTAACATAAACGAAAGCTTCGATCGGCTGGAAGCGGAATTACGTGAAGGCCGCAATCGGGTGGAGTTGGTGGTCGGTGACAAAAAAAGCGCTCTGCAAACCGAAGAGATCAATAATTTAGGCATTAAAGAAATAATCGGTACCGGCCATTCGAATTTTTCCGGTTCGCCTGCCAATCGCCGCCACAACATAAAAACAGGCGCCAATTCCTTGAACGGCGTTCTTATAAAACCGGGAGAAGAATTTTCGCTGATAACGACCCTGGGGAATATCGATAAAGAGGGCGGTTATCTGCCGGAACTTGTCATCAAAGACAACAAAACCGTTCCGGAATACGGGGGTGGTCTCTGCCAGATCGGCACGACCATGTTCCGGGCGACGCTTAAAACCGGCCTGCCGGTTACCATGCGGCGCAATCACTCATACCGGGTGTCGTATTACGAGCCCGCCGGAACGGACGCCACTATCTATAACCCCTGGCCGGATTATAAATTCATAAATGATACCGGAAACCATATCCTGATCCAGGCGCGCATCGAGGGGGACGATCTTTATTTCGATTTCTGGGGAACCCGTGACGGACGGAAGGCGGAGACGACTGAACCTGTCATAAATAATATCGTCAAACCGGCGCCGACAAAATTCATCGAAACCCTTGATCTTAAGCCAGGGCAAAAAAAATGCACCGAACACGCCCACAACGGCGCCGATGCGTCATTCGATTACACTGTTACCTACGCCGACGGAAAGGTTGAGGAAAAAACTTTCAAATCCCATTATGTGCCCTGGCGCGAGGTCTGTCTTATCGGTGTTGAAAAACTATCGACGGACACGGCCACTTCTTCGCCCGAAGCGATTCCGCGATGATCGATCGATAACTATTTAAAATAAGCGACAGAGACGAGGCGTGCCTCGTCTCTGCTGTTTTTAGCCAACAAAAAAAGACCAACTAAAGCGGCCAGGCAAGAAATTTTCGTCAGGAAAAACTTAGTTCTAGAACCGAATTTTTCCTAACAGAAAGATCCCCATGCTTGTCGTGCCTGTGCCGCTTTAACCGGCCTTTTATTTAAAAATTCAAGTTAATATATCATCTTAGCACACCACAGAAAAGTTGTCAAGACTTAAATGCCACAATAAAAATATTTTATTTAAAACTAGCAAAAAAATTATATTATTTTTACCTATACTACGATATAATGAAAGTATAACAACACTTTATTAATGAAAAATTAAAAAAAACCGCCTATAATCAAGACGGTTCGCGAACAGGATTTAACAATCAAATTAGCTTAGCCTGTCCCCTTTCTTCGTCCGTAAAAATCCTGACCCGACCGTATTGCCCGTCAAAACCGGGCTCGATCCGCAACCGGCCCTCCCTTACCCGGCGTATACCCTCGACAACGGCCGGCGATAAGCCCCCGGCTAAACTCTCGATCGGTTCGTCAAGAAGAACGTTTGTTTCGTTGCCATATCTCCCGATAATATCATTGTATTCGGCTTGCACTTTGACGGACGTCCGGCTCTTTACCCCTAACGCTTCGGCGATGATCTTATCGAGTTCGACCAATTTCCTCGCTCCCGGCGCTCCCGCGGGCTTAAAACCTTCTTTCCGGTCGGCGAGCTCTTCCACCCGGTTAAGGACACCGACCACCAGCGGTTTTTTACATTTAGGACAAATATTTTTATGCTTTTTCGTTTCGGCGGGCGTAAAGCGCACGCCGCAATCACGATGGCCGTCGAAATGATACATGCCTTCTTCCGGATAAAACTCGATCGTATAATCCAGGTAGGATTTACCGGTTGTAGAGACGCCCCGGCGGGGCGTCTCTACGCCTTTTATGACATCATGCAATTCATCATAAGCAACCTTTTCCAGCTCGAAAACGTTGGCCTCGCGGGCGATATTAGGAAGCGAGTGGGCGTCGGAATTCGACAAAAGCGTAAATTTATCCAGGGCCGAAAGCCGCCAGTTCATCTCCGGATCGGAAGACAGGCCGGTTTCATATGCGTAAATATCTTTCGTGTATTCCCCGAAGCATTCTTCCATGGTGTCAAAACCGGATTTTGATCCGAAGACCGAAAACCATGGCGTCCAGATATGCGCCGGATAGACGAGGAATTTCGGATGAATAGAGAGACAAAGTTTCATTAATTCCTCTGCGCTCATGCCGAGTATCGGCCGTCCGTCCGAACGGATATTGTAATGCTTATCCAGGTATTTATTTAATTCTTCCGCGGCCGCGACATTCGGGGCGGTCACAACGATATGTATCCGCCGGCAGCGGTCATTTTTTTTATATATTAAAGCCAATTCAGTCGATAAAATGAATTTTATCTTATCGTCCGGCGCCGTTTTCAATTTATATAATCCGCCGTTTTTTATCTCTTCCAGTTCGTTTTTTATGGAAGCAAACCAGTCCGGAAAAGTAAAATCACCGGTGGCGATGATATCGACTCCCTTGATCCGGCAGGCCTTATCAATATTTTCCAAAGTCAGATCCTTGGAGCAGGCCCGCGAATATTTCGAATGGATATGCAGATCGGCTATCTGGCGCATAAATTTTATGGCTTTAATTGCTCGCAATTTTCCTTGTCGTGCATATAAATTCCCTGGATTTCATACAGTTTTTCTTTCGGCACCTGACATTGTCCGTCAATGATTTTCTTGCTACACTCCTCGTCATATTTGGCCCGGTATTCCTCGTAAGCCTTTTTTAGACATTTGATATATTCCTCTTCTTTGCTGTTCACACTATCGCGCGCTTCTTCTTCCGTTTTTTCCGTCTCTATTGTCCCGATCCGCTCCCCCTGCTCCGCGGTCTTTTTAAGCCGGTGATCAACATAAGCTGCTAAAGAAAAATAAATAATCGCGCCAGTAACGAATAAAACCAAAAACGCTTTAAACAAAAATATCATGACTTTCGATAAATATTCAAAAAACTTCTCCATATCGTACTATAAAAATAGGATCATATTAAAACCGACGGCATAAATTTATTCGGAAATACTCCACAAATAATCGTAAAGACTCCGGAAGCTTTCGACTATCTCGCGGTTTTTGATTGCCGTCACGAAGGGCGGATGGCCGGAGAAAAGCACCAGGGTTTTCCCTATGAGCCAAAGCGAAGCGGAAAATCCGATCGTCGGCGGCATTTCTTTGATAACGATATTCTGCGTCCTGATCTTGTCCGGATTTATAGTCTTTAGGGTTCGATACGGCACGAGCGTGCGCGTGCTCATACCCTTTTTATTCTTAAGACCGACAAGGATCTTTCCATACTCGCGCGACAGCACTTTATCGTAGTTGCCGGCGCTGGGACAATCGATGGTGCAGATCAAGCTTTTTGCCGGCGCATCGCTTAAGATTTTGGCGATGAATGTTTTTATGGATTTCTTGGTATCAAAAACGAGGGTGCCGGGAAAATCGGCTTCGCTGCGATAAAGGCCGGCCAGGCTTTTCCCGAGCTCCTCCGCGATCTTTACCTTATTTTCCATTATACTCTTGATCGTCTGCGGAGATTCTATCCAGTAGTAGGTGGTGCCGCGGTATTTATGCGTCGTGATATAGCCGCTTTCCCTGAATTTTTCCAGGATGCTTATGGCCGTGGTCCGCGGCATATCGGCCTTTTTCGCGATATTGGCCGCGCTCGATTCGCCTAGTTCGGTCAGGGCGATATAAACGCTTATTTCATTTTCCGAAAAACCCAGTTCCCCGAGGCTTTTTTTGATCTTGGAAATCATGCTGTTTTGCTGTCGAAAATTTACGACAGTTTATTTTATATTTTTTGCTAAAATAAGGAAACATCTGTTTTTTCTTTAAACAACTCCTGCTTTCCGGCATTTTTTCCTGTTTTAATTATATACTTAAATACAGATCTTTGACAAGCTTATCTTTTTAAAAATTTAAAAAGAAAGGAGAAAAATATGGAAAACATATTCATCTATCCGGGGACCTTCTGCCCGCCGACCTATGGCCATCTCCATATTTTAAAAAAAGCCTGCGAAATATTCCCCCTGGTAAGGGTCGTATGTTCGGATAACGACAGAAAAAAAGACCGATGGTTTCCGGCCTACGAATGCGCCCGCTTATGGAAAGCTTACCGCCTTCCGGAAAACGCCCGGGTAAACACCTTGGACGAACTTAAAAAAGAGAATATCGATCCGGACCGCTTAACTATGATCAGGGGAATACGCGGACAGGAAGATATAAACCATGAAACAGAGGTGATGGAACTTAATACCCGGGATTTCGGGATAAGCAGATACTTTTTTATTTACGCCGATCCGGCATACGCGCGCGTCTCATCCAGCGCGGTCAGACAAGCGGCGAAGAATTTCGAACTCGAAAAATTGTCCGCCTTTGCTTCGCCTCTGATCATCTCGTGCCTTTTGGAAAAGATCCTTCATATCGAAAATCTTTTTTTGGTAGTCGGTCCGCCGGCAAGCGGAAAATCCACGCTTATGAAAATACTCGGGGAAATTGACGGGGGCAACCTCCATATCGATACGGATAAATTCAGCGAGAAACTTAAACCGCTCCTTCGGGAGTATTTTCCCGGGCAAGACCTCGTCGAGCTGGCGCTAAAACAGAGTGAAATATTAAAAAAGACGATCGGGCCGGCCTGGCTGGAGCTCCTTAAGGATTCTTTGCGGCATATACGGAACAAGGCCAACGTATTGGTAGAAATTCCCTATGGCCTGGAAAAAGACAAGAATATGTTCAGATTCCTGGGCGGCAAGATAATTTTCGTCGGCTGCGGAAACAAAAAAATAAATCTGGAAAGGAATAAAAAGAGAGCCACTCCCGAGCTGGAACCTTTTATCGAAAAAATACCCGGCCGAAAGGAAACAGTCCGTATCGCGAAAAAGAAAGGATTGTACGTTTATACCCTGGACACGAACTGCTCTCTGGCCGAATTGAGGCAAATGGCGCATAAACTGAACGCAAAATTCGCTTTTACCGATCTTGATATTTACGGAGGGACGAAAAATGGATGAATTGATTTTTCCGGTTTTACTCGCCCATTTTGCCGGGGACTATTGGCTGCAGACGAAAAACATGGCCTTAAACAAATCGAAAAAAGGCGTCAGAGGCATACTGACCTGTTGCCTTCACTCCCTTGTCTATACCGCCTGCTTCTGCGCTTTTCTTCGGACACCGGACCCCTGGCTGGCGGTCCTCATATTCCTGAGCCATTATCCGCTCGATCGCTGGTCTTTGGCGGAAAAATGGCTCAAACTGATTAACGGCCGGAACGTCATGGGCGCATTCCTGTCGCGCGATAAATACCGGGAAATAGATCTTTCGTTTTCCTGTATAGTCTATGCTGTAACCGATAATTCCATGCACCTCTTCCTTATCTGGCTCATTATAAAATTCATTTCTTTTTAATGCCAAAAACCGAACGGACAGTTCGGTTTTTTCTTTGCGTTCCGGGTCTTTTGTTTTTATGGATATTTCTGTATAATTAAAGATAAATAACCATGTTTAATATATAAAGCCAATATGTCTATATTAACTAATTCACTGTTGCTTTTGATCCTGTTCGCGGTCCTCGGGGTGGCTGCGGATTTCGCTGTCCGTAATATAAAATATATCGCCTCGGTCCTGAAAATGAGATTATTCGCCTTCGGGATCCTGCTTGGCCTTATTACCACCTTGCCGGAACTGTCCGTCGGCATAAACGCCACAATAGACAAGGCCGCTTCCTTATCGGCCGGAAATCTTCTGGGCGGAGTGATCGTTCTTTTCGGCCTCGTTCTGGGAACCAGCCTTTTCCTTAACCGCCAGATCGATACGGACGATAATCTAAAAACCCTTATTCCGGAAATGGCCGTGATATTTTCTCCGGTGTTATTCGGCCTGGACGGACACTTTGGGCTTTTGGACGGCCTTATGATGATCGGCTTATATCTGGCGCTCCTCTACTATCTCTATCGCGCCAACCATGCTTTCGGAGGTTCGCATTTTGGTCTTATAGACAAGAATAAAATCGCCCGGGCGGCGCTTTTGTCCATCTTCGGGATAATATTCATCCTCCTGGCTTCACATTGGATAGTGGAGATTAGCTTAAACCTATTGCGGTACTTTGGCATAAGCAAGCTGCTCATGGGAATTTTAGTTTTCTCTATCGGAACGAATTTGCCGGAAATAACCATTACCGTGACCTCCTGGCGCAAAAAAATATCCGAACTTTCCCTGAGTCATCTCCTAAGTTCCGCATTTACCAATACGCTTGTCCTGGGGGTTCTCGCGTCGATCCAGCCGATTTCTTTTACCCTCGGACCGGCTTACTGGATTTTGATGTTTTTCATTATCCTGTTATTGATGTCATTCCTCTCTTTCTATCATAGCGGAAAAAAAATGGACCGGCGCGAGGGATTGATACTCCTGTTGATTTACGTGGTATTCTTGGCCGTTAATTTATTGATAATAAAGTAAGGTCTATCGGATATTATGCGCACTAAGAAAAAAAACGATACCTTGGGCGTCCTGGCGCGGCTCTTGCGGGACAATAAAGAAAATATCATGAACGCCAATCGGCGCGATATATTATCCTGCCGAAGCGCCGGCGCTTCTATGCTCGACCGCCTAAAAACGGATGAATCTAAAATTTCCGGCATGATAGCGTCTCTTAAACTGTTAAAAAAAATGCCTGATCCGGAAAACCGGACGATCTATTCTTATAAGCACCGCAACGGACTTAAAATAGAAAACAGAACCGTTCCTTTCGGCACGATCCTCATAATCTACGAATCCCGCCCCGACGTGACGATCGAAGCGGCCGCTACCGCCTTTAAAGCGGGGAACAAAGTGATTCTTAGGGGCGGGACCGAATCAAGAAAGACTAACATAGTTTTGACGAAACTCTGGCGGAGGGCATTGGCCGCTTGCGGTCTATCCGCAGATTACGTCTCCTACCTCGATCTCGACCGAAAAAAAATAAAAGAATTTATTAAAAACAGCCGAGAGCCCGATCTGATCATTCCGCGCGGCGGGAAGGGACTTATTGATTTCGTCAAAAAAAATACCGATATTCCCGTGATCGCGAGCGGCCGGGGAAATAATTTTTTGTATCTCGATAAAAAATCCGACCTGGCCATGGCCGCGAAGATCATAATTAACGGCAAATCAAGAATAAGCGTATGCAACGCCCTGGATAAGGTTCTTATAAATCGCGATCTCCCTGATCTGAAAAACAGTCTTTTTAAATTAACGGAAGCCCTTCTCTCCGCCGGCATCGCCGTGTACGGAGATCGTCCGGTTTGCCGCCTCGATAAAAAGATCAAAGAGATCAGGGACGATTCCGCATTTGCGGAAGAATTTTTATCCGCTAAAATATTCATAAGCCTCGTTAAGGATATCGACACGGCCATAGACCTTATAAATGAATATTCCGGAGGCCACTCGGCGGCCATAATCACGGCCGACGCGAAAAAGGCCTTAAAATTCCAGAATGAAGTCGACTGCGCGGCCGTTTATCATAATGCCTCAACGAGATTTACCGACGGCGGAGAATTCGGATCGGGCGCGGAGATAGCGATAAGCACGCAAAAGCTGCATTTCCGGGGGCCGATCGGGCCGAACGAGCTTGTTACCAATAAATGGTTCATAAACGGCCGCGGCCAGATCAGGAAATGAACAGACAAAAAAATATGAAAAAAAAATTAGTGGTAAAAATAGGGACATCGACACTTACGGCCGGCACCGACCGGATCTCCTACGGCAAAATCGAGGATATTGCCCGGCAGACAGTCTCCCTGAAAAAATCTTACGATATCGTTCTGGTCTCTTCCGGCGCTATCGCCGCCGCCCGGCAGTTCATAGACATAAACGGCCACAGGAAAAGGGTTGATTCGAAACAGGCGATGGCGGCGATCGGGCAGCCTAAGCTTATGGGTATCTACGACGAGGTTTTCGGCAGCTTCGGGTTAAAGACCGCGCAATGCCTAATGACCTACCGGGATTTCGAGGACAAAACGGCTAAAAACAATACGAGAAACACGATAGGAAAACTGCTTGAAAACGATTATATCCCGATAATAAACGAAAACGATACCGTCGCGATCGAAGAAATAATCCTGGGAGATAACGATAAATTATCCGCTCTGGTGGCTTCGATCATAAAAGCGGATCTTCTGGTTATCGCTTCCGATATCGACGGGCTGTACGACAAAAACCCTCATCTTAACGAAAACGCGGTCCTGATCGAAGAGGTAAAGAACCTGAAACGGGTCGCCGCCTTCGCGGAAGAAAAAAGATCCGGTCCGGGGACCGGCGGAATGACCTCGAAGATCCAGGCGGCCGCTATCTGCCGGAAAAACAAGATAGAGATGTGGATCGTTAACGGCGCAAAAAACGGTTTTCTGGTCAAAGCGCTTGGGCGCGAAATATCCTTTACTAAATTCAAATTTTAAATATGAACTACGGCTTTATCGGTTTCGGCAACCTGGGCAGGGCCTTATATCTCTCCCTGAAAGACGATAAAAATCTGTCCTTCGCATACGTGTCGAAAAACAACAAGCGTAAAGATATCCGGTCAATGAAGAATATTCCGGCTCTGGTTTCATTCTCCGACGTGGTCTGGTTGTGCGTAAAGCCCAGTGATCTGCCGGAAGTGTTGGCCGAATTGCGAAAGACGGAATTAAACGGCAAAACGATCGTCTCGCCCGTAGCCGGCATAGACCTCGCTTTCATTCGGAAAAACCTGGGAAAAGGGCCCGAATTAATAAGAATAATGCCAAACCTGGCGATCGCTTATAAAAAATCGGTTACCGCTTTTTGCGCGGATAAAAAAAATTCCGTCAAAGCAAAAATAATCAGGCGCGTTCTTTTAAGATCGGGGCGCGTGATCGACTTGCCCGAAAAACATTTCGACCTGTTCACGGCTGTTTTCGGAAGCGGCCCGGCCTTCCTTTTAGAAATAATGCGCGTATTCGGAAATATGATCAAAGAACTGGGCATAGCGGAAAAGGACGTTAACCTCCTTTTGGCCGATCTCATGGCCGGCACCCTGGTCCATTTCCGAAAAAATCAAAATAAAAAAACCATCGCTGATCTCATAGGCGGTATCGCCAGCAAAGGCGGTACGACCGAGGCCGGACTCGCATATTTTAAGAAAAAAAATCTGGACGAATTGTTGGCCGGCGTCATAACGGCGGCTCGCGACAGATCAAAAAAATTAAACACTAAAGCATAAATCATAAAGTTATGAATTTAGAGAAAAACCTCAAAGCCCATGAAGTGGTCCATCCGGAGCCGCGAGAGATATTGGCGGAAGAGGCCGGCACAATGAGAAAACTGGGGAAAAAAGCGAAGAAGATAGCCAAGGTTTTAACTTTTTTTACCTTGGCGAGCCTGGGCTGCGCTTTGCCGAAACAGAAAGAGGACGGATTCGAACCCGGTAAAGCAAGACCCGCGGCCGAAGAGATTGAAGCGGCAGCGTCTACCCGTCCTTTCGGCGAAGAAATCGACAAAGCGCGCGAAAGAACTATGTCCGACGAAGAACGTAGCGTATTAAAGATCGCGGAAGAAGCTCCCTGGGAATTTTTAGGGAGAATCGATGAATTCGCCTCCCTCGATATAGACCTGGTCCCCTACATAGAGAAGGCCGGGCTAAAAGCGCCTGAAAGCCTTTTTAACGCGGCTCCTAATCTGGTTTTACTGAAAATCCCGGGCTTGGATCTGGCCGCGCTCATAACAAAAGCGGCTCTTAAGGATCCGGGGGGGTTCTATATTAATCTCGGATATCTTAGGGATATTCCCGATCTGGATCTGTCTAAAATAACCAAGGAGGAGGCGGCGGCCAGCGTTAAAAATCCGTGGGTATTCCTGAATACCGTCCAATACATCCCTAAAGACATCCCCGACGTTGACCTTACATCCGAAGCTATCTCTGTCTGCGACGGGATTCCTTATCGCTTCATCGGTAGCGCAAACAAACTTAAAAACGTCATGAGACCGTCTGAATGGCAGGAGCAACTGGAAAAATCATTCGAAACTTATCCTGAAGCGATCAAGAGTTATGGCGAAACATTAAAGAGCATAAAGGATCCAAAACTGGAATCGACCCGCGTTCTCCAGACAATAAACGACTGGACGGCTGCGTTGCTCTTGAACGATATGGTCAGACACGGCCTATCCGAAGAAGGGGCAGTAAAAATAGCAAATAACGAAAACGAATTGTTCAAAGCGCTGGTTAAAATAAAATCAGAACCCGGCCATATCGGCGGTTTGACCGTCGAGGAACATCTGCGGGATTTAAGCTTAAAGACGGTAAAGCAAATCAACGATCTTCACGAAGAATCGAATACGGTAAGATTCAAACCGGCTAACGGCTTAAAGTCCCGGGAATTGTACGGTTTGATGGCATACGGCGAAGAAGAAATCTTTACCTCTACTTTTAACGGCTTATTCGACCGGATGATGGTAAAAATGCGGAACGAAAAAATTAACGGTCAGGAATTATTAAGAATGGTCGATAATAATAAATTCAGGACCTTTATAAAAGAATGCGCCGGATATAACCGCCTTAATGAATTTTTAGGGACAATGGACAAAGAAAACGCCCACGCCCTGCTTTCTGATGTCGTAAAAAACCTTGACGCGGCTAAAGACGGATTGTCCCAAGCCACTACGGTAGCCGATATTTTCGGAGTGATCACGGACAAGGAAGCTTTGGCCGTATTGCAGGAGCAGGTAAAACAGGAATACGAACGGGTGAACGGGCAGTCGCCGGCGGACGCTAACGGCAAGATCATTTACGGCATCCTGGCCGGAATGTCGGGGGACCGGGCCCTGGTCCACAAAGATTGGTTCAACAAGATGTCCGCTGAATTTCCGCTCGGCAATTTTAAGGAAATAAAATCCGCTGATCTTTTTAACGATGATGATCTTAACGTCCAGCAATATCTTTTTTATAACGATAAAGACGGCAAGGATTCATTCCGGAGCTTTATGTCCCAATACCAGAATGACCGCAAATGGCAGATAGAGAAAAAAGACCATTACGCCGTCATCCGTTCCGCGGGAAACGGAAAAAGAATAGAGATATATGCGAGCTATCCGGAATTTGAAGGAGAGGCTCCGGAAGAAATAGCGGAGGCGCTCAAGGAAAAAAATCTCCAAACCAATATTATGGCGCACCGCGGTCATAGCTATCATGCCCGTAAAACCATCGAGAGAATTTCGCCGACCACTAAAATAGTTTCCCTGGGCTCCTGCGGGGGTTATAACAATGTTTTTCTGGTGCTTGAGGGATCTCCTGGCGCTCACATTATCTCCACCAAGGGTACCGGCACCATGTATGTCAATGATCCTTTATTTAAAATGTTAAACGAGGAAATTTTATCCGGGAAAGATATTTCCTGGCCGGAGTTTTGGGCTTCAGCCGAAAAAAAGCTGGGTAAAAATCCCAATTTCCGCGACTACGTCGCTCCGCATAAAAATCTAGGCGTAATGTTCCTGAAAACCTACAATAAAGAGCTTGAGAGGGCGAAAGATCTGCTGGTAGCGGAAAAATAAATAATATTAAAGCGCGCAATAAAAAACCGGAAGCTTTGCTTCCGGTTTTTATATGATCAGGCCTTAATTTACGTATTTAGACAGATTCCGCGGCTTATCGATTTCGAGCCCTTTGCCGACCGCTATCCCGTAAGCCAAAAACTGCAAAGGAATTATCGATAAGATCGGTACAAATATATCAAGTGCCGACGGAACGCGAACTACGTCATCCGCTAAATCATCAAGCTTGTGGTTGCCGGCGGTGGTAACGGCTAAAATCTTTCCGCCCGCCCTTTTTATCTCTTTCATTATCTTGACATTATCTTCATAGGCTGGATCTATCGGGGCTAAAAATATTACCGGAAAATCCGTATCCACGATCGCCAGGGGTCCGTGCAGAAATTCACCGGCGGCGAGGCCCTCGGCGTGCACATAAGCGGTTTCTTTGAATTTTAACGCTCCCTCGAGCGCGATCGGATAATTATAATTTTCGCCCAATATAACGAAACCTTTTTCCGAGGCATACTTGTCGGCTATAATCTTTATTTCCTCCTCCGATCCGAGAACGGCGGCGATTTTTTCGGAAAGACCTTTAAGTTCAAAAACAGCCGGTTGGCTCAAAACCGGCGGTTTCCTGTTCAAGCTGTCAAAATAAACCGCCAAAAGACCCAAAAGCATTACTTGGCTCGTAAAGGTTTTAGTGGCAGCGACTGCGATCTCTTCGCCGGCTTCCGTATAGATGCAGATATCGGCATATTTCGACAATGAGGAATTGATTTCGTTCGTTAGGCCGATAATAAAAGCTTCTTTTTCCCTGGCCAGACGAGCGGCCTTAAGAGCATCTCCGGTCTCGCCGGATTGGCTTATTAGTACGACCGCGGTACCGCTTTCTATCACCGCTTCGCGCTTTGTGAATTCGTCCGCCAGTTCGCACTCACAATTCAAGCCGGTCAATTCCTCAAAAACATAATTCCCGTACAAGGCGGCGTGGTATGAGGTTCCGCAACCCAAAAAAATGATCCGCTGAACATTTTTAAGGATCCTGATTTTACCATGATCGAACTCGTCGAAAACCGCGCAACCTGTTTTAAAGTCCACGCGCTTATTTATAATATCTTTTATGATCAGCGCTTGCTCCCGGATCTCTTTTAACATGTTGAATTCCCTGGCCATAAAACGTTTGATTATTTTATCCCTCAATATAAATGTATCATTTTTGCCGATTTTCAGCAAACAAAAAGCGCCATAAATTACCTGGCGCTTTTATAGGTGTTAATTTTTATTTTTGCTTCTTACTTCCGACCTGGTCAAAATATTTTCCGCCCTCTTAAGGCTTGCCGGATCCGACACTTGTATCCAATCGGTTGTTTTTTCGATTCCGACCGGCCAATCCCGGGCCATTTTCGCGATCGTCTGCGGCAGGCCGTATTCCGCTCCGTCGTGGACCGGCACGAGATCATAGTCAAAAAATTTTTTCTTGAGTACGTACATGGCCGCATTGGCCAGGGCGAAAGTTTTGTTGTGCGTGCCCTCGATAATATCGGCTAATTTGCCGGCGCCGTCTAAAACCACCCGTCCGCCGGAAAATTTTCCGCTGGCCTCCCTGACCAGGATGCATTGTTCGTGCCCGAGGCATCTTTCCGCGTCGCCGAACCCGTAAATATCGTCGCCCATCATGACCAAGAAACGCTCTCCTAATTTTTCCCGGCAGGCGTGGATAGCATGTCCGGTGCCTAATAATTTTTGCTGTTTAACATAGCTTATCTTCCGGCCACCGAACTCATGACCGAAATGATTCACGATCTGCTCGCCTAAATATCCGACGACAAAAATGATCTCGTCTATCTCATCCGGAAGCCTGTCCAGATTATGTTCGATTAAATTTTTTCCTGCCGCCTTGACCATGGGCTTGGGCACATGGTAAGTTAACGGCCTAAGCCTCGTACCTCGCCCGGCGGCCAGTATCACTGCTTGCATATATTCATTAATATAACGCATTAAATATCGGGCGGCGCTAAAAAATCAATCGGCTTAATACTTAATACGAAATGCTTTTACTACATACTAAATTAAACTATCAAATAAAATCATGATATTTAATAATAACATTATTACAGAATTCTTAATAAATCATTAAAACAATACTCTTTCATAGTGTGCCTGACATTTCTCGAGTGCGAGCTTTTCACTAAAATCAAACTGATTCTGTCGCCCATCGCTTTTTTGATGGCGATATTTTCCCGAGCATTATCGTTGATTACAAGAGCCTGGCCCCGGCTCTTTTTTAAAAACATTAAAACAGAATCTTTATTCTTGTCGGTTATAATCATTCTATCAAAATATTTTTTAATACTGAGTCCGTTCACTTTCGCTTTTTGCCAACGGATATCGCCGAAGGTAAGCAATATCAATTCATTCTTTTCCTCCCTGAGTTTCCGGAGAAGAGGAACCGCGGCCGGGTAAAGATATCTGTCCATATTTTTAAACAAGGCTCCAACTTTTTTGCGCGCCCGGACCGTATCGGCAATACACCCCTCTTTTCTTAAATAATCAATATGCTTATAGCCGCTGTATTTACGGGAAAACGATATTTCCGGAAAATATTTCTCCCGGGTTGATCTAAAAATGCGCGCTGACACGCCCATGGCTCCGGGCAAAACCGCTAAAAATTTCTTAGTATCGAGTAAAGTGAAATCAAGATCAAAAACGTAGATCATATAGTATAAATATTGCCTTTTAACACCCCTCCTGACTCCCCCGAAACGTCGGGGTCGCCACCGCCCCCTAATTAGGGGAGGAACGCGGGGAGGGGTGTCGCCGGCACCTAATCAAAAATAATCTTCTTTATCGCTCCGGCCAATTTTTTCGGATCGTGCCGCGCGATATCGCCGGAAGCGTTTAAGAGGTCTTTTCTGATTATTATCCGATTCCCCCAAGTGTCCCGGCGGCCTATTTCCACTAAACCGGCTTTTTGCTGCCGATATTCTTCCAATACTTTTTCTTCCGGCCGGGCCGAGTTCAGTATGGCGATATCAACGGTTTTTTTAAGAAAACGTTCCAGACCGGCAATGAAATCGCGGGCGGTAAAATCATCGGTTTCGCCGAATTTAGTCATAATATTGACCACATAGACCAATTTCGCCCGCGTCCTGGCAATGGCTTCCGCGACACCCTCGACCAGAAAATTCGGGGTAATGCTCGTATAAAGATCTCCCGGGCCGATTAATATATAGTCGGCGGCGCGGATCGCTTCAAGCACCGGCGGATAAACCCTGACCTCTTCGCTCGCGTGGGGAGCTAAAAAAGTATGCTTGATGCGCCCGCGCGTTTCTCCGCGCGGCACGTCAATAGCCGCCTCTCCGTAAAGGCGCCGGCCATCGGTTAATTCCGCCACTAACGTGGCTTTGTCGATGGTAACCGGCAGAACCGAACCGGCGCTGTCCAGTATCTCTCCCAAGGCCTTAACGCTTTCCGGGAAATCGTCGGTATACTGTGACAGCATGGTTAAGAGCATATTGCCGACGCTATGGCCCTTAAGTTTATTTTCCCCGCTAAAGCGCTTCTGCAGAAGTTCCCGGTAAATTTCCCGATTCCGGGACAGGGCCAGGACGCATTTAAGGATATCGCCGGGCGGTAAAACTCCGAGCTCGTCCCGAAGACGCCCCGTTGAACCGCCCGAATCCATCATGGACACGACGGCGGTAATATCAATGCCGGGAAGATCTCTTAAGCCCGAAAGCAAGGCGAATTGTCCCGATCCGCCGCCGATCGTCACGATTTTTTTATTTGTTTCCCTTGGATTTAACATATATTTATTTCAAAATCGATTTAATGTTTTCCATGTCCGCCCAATCATGAACTAAAACATCCGCCGGATATTCGCGTTCGTCGTCCCGCGCGATCAGCCCGACGCATTTCATCCCTGCGCGCTTAGCCGCCGTCATGCCGCTCATGGCGTCTTCGAATACCAGACATTCTTCCGGCCGGACGCCCATCTTTTTCGCGGCCAGTAAAAATATGGCCGGATCCGGCTTGCCTTTTTCCACCTCGTCGCCGGAAGTGATGGTCTTAAATTTATCTTTCAGTCCCAATTTATTTAAAACCGCCATGACGTATTCTTTGCGCGAGGACGAAGCCAAAGCCAAACCAAACTCCGCTTCTTTAAAATATTCCACCAGTTCAAGTGCTCCCGGTATCGGCCCGGCTTCTCTCTTTGCCAGGCTGATAACTCTTCTCCATTTTTCTTCAATTATCCCGTCAATATCAAGATCCTGGCCGCGCAAAAGCTCCCGGAAGAATTCACTTGTCTTCACTCCGGAAAAACGCCGACCGATCTCTGCCGCGCTTATTTTTACGCCATAGCGATTCAAAATTTCCGCTTCCACTGCGGACTGTATCTTGTTGGTATCTGACAATGTCCCGTCCAGATCGAAAATTATCGTTGTGATTTTAAGGGTTGACATAATTTAAAATATATGCTAATTTAAAGTATTAATTTAAGCTCTTTGACAAAATTCAAAAACGGAGGCTAAAAATGGGTAAGAAAAAAATTATCATAATCTCTGAACATTTTGAAACCAGACATGATGAAATCATGTGTTATAGTCTTTTCGGGGGCGAAATTGACAAGCGCGGATTTATGGATAACACCAGTTGTTTTTCGCGCTTATATGAAGGTCAAAATTCAGTTCTGGAGATGATCATCCAGAATAATGACCCGGATATCATTGTGATAGATGAATACGCCGGTCAAGAGCTCTCTTGGGCAACGGCCGCTGCGATCAACTCTTTCCGAGAAGCCGGTTACAAAGGAAAGATCATCGTTATTGATAATTACGGCTGCGCCGATATTGATTGGAAAGATTCCGGCGCCGATTTCTCCGGCACTTACAGTCAGATAGCTGATTTTATAAAAAATCTATCGTAAAAAAAAATTCAAAAAGGAGAAAAAACCGTGAAAAAAAGCAAAACCATCATCGCCTTGACCCTACTGGTCGCCATCGCCATTTTTTCGCCTCCAGCCGCATTGGCCGAAACTTACGAATATCCCAACATTCAATTTTTACCTGACACCGCAGGAAACATTAATTTCTCGGCACTCGGCATAGATCCCTTCACAAACCATGAACTTGTCGGTGTCCAAGGCGCTGATTATATGAGCATGCGAGATGTGGGAAAAAAACATGTCGTGAAACTGCCGCCTAATACGCTCGCGGTTATTAATTACAACCTGCGCATAATTGAAGTAGCTAAACAGATAGGCGTTAATATTATGGTATACGAATACGGCATCGCTATAGTAAAAAAATAAAAAGTTCAAAAAAGCTCTTTCTGCCCGAGGAACCGAAACGGTTCCTTTTTTATTTTTATCCGATACCATCCCCCTCCCGCCTCTCCGCCGGCTGGCGGATCGGCACCCTCCCCTAATTAGGGGAGGGATGGGGAGGGGTGTTGTGCGAAGAACAATAATACTTATTCTACTGTCACACTCTTAGCGAGATTCCTCGGCCTATCCACCCCGTCATCCGACGGGGCAGGCGTCCTTACTCCACGGTAACACTTTTGGCGAGATTCCTCGGTTTGTCCACATCCCGATCGTTCAATGCCGCGATATAATAAGCGAGAAGCTGAAGCGGTACGGCGGCGAGTATCGGCGTGAGCATCTCCAAAGTAGGCGGTATATAGATAACGTCATCGGCGATCACCTCGATCTCGTTGCTGCCCTCGGTCGTTATCGCGATGATCCGGCCGTCGCGCGATTTTATTTCTTCCATATTGCTTAAATTCTTTTCATAAACCGAATCCCGGGGCGCGATAAAGACGCTCGGGAAATCCTCGTCGATCATAGCCAGGGGTCCGTGCTTCATCTCTCCGGACGCGAAACCTTCGGCGTGGATATAGGATATTTCTTTAAGCTTCAGGGCACCCTCCCGGGCGGTCGGCTGGTTGTATTTCCGCCCCAGATACGCGAAATGCTCCGCGTCCCGATATTTGGCGGCGATCGCGGCGATATAGTCGCTTTGTTTCAGGATTGTTTCTATTTTAAAAGGCAAAAGCTTTATTTCCTCAAGTATTTCCCGGGCCGCTCCCTGGGTCATGCGCCTTTGCCGTCCCAAGAGAACGGTCAAAAGGGCCAGGATCGTTGCCTGCGACGTAAAAGCCTTGGTAGAAGCGACGGAAATTTCCGGACCGATATGATTGTAGATGCCGGCATCAACTTCGCGCGCGATCGTTGACCCGACCACATTCACGATCCCTAAAGTAAAAGCGCCCCTGGCCCTCGCCTCGCGTACCGCCGCCAATGTATCGGCCGTCTCGCCGGACTGGCTTACCGCCAAAACGGCCGTAGACGGGCCAAGTGCCGGAGAGCGGTAGCGGAATTCGCTCGCCCACTCAACTTCCGCCGGCACCCCGGCGTGCTCTTCGAGCATATATTCGCCCGCGAGTCCGGCGTGATAAGCCGTGCCGCAGGCTACGATCACCAGCCGGTCTATTTCTCTTAATTTATCTATAATAGCGTCGAAACCGCCGAACTTGACCAAGCCCTCTTCGGCGATAATCCTCCCCCTGATACTGTCTTCTATCGCCCGCGGCTGCTCAAATATCTCTTTGAGCATAAAATGCGGATAGCCGCTTTTCTCGGCGCGTTCTATATCCCATTCTATTGAGTGGATATTTTTTTCTATAGCCCGCGCCTGGCCGTCGAATATCCGGTAACCGCTGTCTTTTATTTCCGCGATCTCGCCGTCCTCGAGATAAATAACGTCGCGGGTATAGCGGATTACGGCCGCGGCGTCAGAGGCCACGATCATTTCTTCCGGCCCGATGCCGAGTATGAGCGGGCTGCCGCGCTTTACGACCACAATCTTATCCGGTTCATCGGCGTGGATGATCGCCAGTCCGTAAGCCCCCTCCAGCATGCCGACCACAGCCATAACGGCCGAAATTATATCGCCGTCATAAACCTCTTCTATAAGGTGGGGTATTACCTCGGTGTCGGTCTCCGAGATAAATTCGTGACCGCGGTCCCGGAGGCTGGTCTTTAAGGCCTGGTAATTTTCAATAATGCCGTTGTGGACCACCCTGATCTTGCCGGAACAGTCCAGGTGGGGATGGGCGTTTTCTTCCGTGGGACGGCCGTGCGTGGCCCAGCGGGTATGGGCGATCCCTACCCGTCCGGCGATCGGCCGGCCGGCGATCTTCTTGTCTAATTCGCAGATCTTCCCGACGGCTTTAAAATCGGAAAAGTCGCCGTCCCAAACGGACAAACCCGAGGAATCATAGCCCCGGTATTCTAATTTTCTTATCCCATCCAAAAGGATAGGCGCGGCCTCTTTCCGGCCGACATAACCCACGATGCCGCACATATTTATTGAAGTTATCCGTCCAAGGTTTATTCGCCTCGGGCGGGGAAATATAAAATAAAAAAAATATCAATTTGCCGCTGGATATCTTACGGCGATTTACGCGCCGGCCACGCGGCCGCGAAGCGTCATGGCGGGCTTATGAAATTTTCTCCCAGAGCGCCAGAAATATGATCCTCTGCGTCGCATAGATCATTTCGTTCTCGATAATAACGCCGACCGGCGCGCCTTTCTTGTCGCGGGAAATAAAGGCGCATTTTCCGCCATAAATGATGATAAAGGTTGCCGAATCCTTTCTGGTTCCAAGCCAGCGGCGCTCGTCCAATCCGCTTACCTTCCCGCCCGATGCCAGGGAGATCGCTTTGACTCGTATCTCTTTCTTTATCCGGTTGGCCGTAAACTCCGGATAGGCATTATTAATATCGCTTGACGCCTTAGTGGCCGAATAAACGTAATATTCCCGCTCCTTTTTGTCCGCGTCTTTCATGGCCAAAAGTACATCGTCAAGGATCGTGCGTATGCCGGCCTTGCCTTCGTAGAATTTCGTGGTTGGCTGGCTCGTCTCGCCCTTATCCTGGATAGATCTAAGCTCCGGGATCGCTTCTTTTATCTTTTCCCTTGTCCGGAAAAATTCCCGCTCCTGCTTCCCGATAATATCGTTAAGTTTTTCCGGATCTTCGGCGACAAATCTCTGTTTCGTGTCATGATGATAAAAACTTACCAGCCCGTCTTCCTGCAATTTTTTCAATATATCGTAAACCGTGCCGCGATTAAGGCCGGTAAGCTCCGCCAGTCCGCGCACGGAAACCGCTCCGCATTCCAGAAGTCCGAGATATACTTTAATTTCCTTGTCGGATAAACCTATTTTTTTAAAAACTGACAAATCCATAATATTTAAATATCTTTAAAATATATTATAAATATACTGCTTATTCATAAATGTGTCAATAATAGTCCTACAGTATAAGTAAATATATATTATTTTTATCTAATTTTAAATAATAAATATATAATAAAGTGTCATAAATAAAATAACAAAATTATAAAAAATAAATAGTTATCCACAAGGGCAGGCAAAGATCGGCATTGCCGTCCGCTAAATACAGTATTTAACGATCCCGTACGCCCGATCAAGTCCATTGACATCGAGTAAAGTATGATGTAATATGAAAATATGTAATGTTGATAACTTAAGCAGATGCATTATGGAAAAACGCGATCGTCTTACCGTTACTTTAAAAAAAGAGGTGCTTAAAAATCTGGATAAATATATCGACGGCTCACGCATACGTAATCGTTCGCACGCGGTCGAGTATATCCTAGAGAAGCACTTCTCCCCCAAGGTTAAAAAGGCCGTAATCCTGGCCGGCGGGCGCGGGCTTAAAATGCGCCCCTTTACCTATGAGATGCCGAAAGCCATGATCCCGATCAACGGCCGGCCCGTACTTGAGTACATAATAGAAAATCTCCGGAGGAACGATATCCGGGAAATAATCGTCTCTATCGGTTATCTCGGAAAAAAAATCGAGGAATATTTCTCGGACGGAACCAAATTCGGCGTAAAGATAAGGTATCTTAAGCAGGGCAAGGAAAGCGGAACCGTGACGCCTGTTCTGGACGCCATGAAACTCGTGGAAGACGGGCCTTTTCTCGTTTATTACGGTGACGTCCTCTCTACTATCGACCTTCTGGACATGGGAGATTTCCACTTAGCCGGAGGCGCCGTCGCCACTATGGCCATAACCTCGGTTAAAAAATCCTCCGATTGGGGAGTGGTCAGGATGCAGGGCAACCGGATATACTCGTATCTGGAAAAACCGGATTCGCGCAAAGACCTGTCGCATCTGATAAACGCCGGAATATACATTTTTGAACCGGAAATTTTCAAATACCTGAAGCCGGGCATGAAAAAACTGGAACACGAGGTCCTGCCTCTTTTAGTCGAACACAAAGCCTTGAACGGCTATCTGTTCGCGGGAGACTGGTTCGATGTCGGCAATCCGGAAATATACAAAAACGCCGTCCAAAGCTGGGTCTAAGATCCGCTTACAGCAAAAATCGCACGATGCGCAAGGAAAACTTTCTCGAGAGTTTTTCTGGCCATTCTTTTTTCGTGCGATTTAAGAATGGCGGAAAAACCCTCTAAAAAGCCTTCCTTGAAAAAGGAAGGCTTTTTGTTAAACGTTCGTTCATTATCAATACAAGGGAGGGCTGCCATGTCCGAAAAAATCCTAAAGGAACTCGGTTTCGATGAATGCGTATGCGAATTACCTTCGGGTTTTCACGCTTCGGTCACGCTGGTTAACGCGCAAAGCTGCCAAAAAGTAGTGAAGATCATTAGTAAGTCATGTTTGGACGAGGAAGCGGCCGCTTTAGAGCTTCAAAAAGACATCATCGCATATTACGATGAACTGAAAAAAATAAATATTCCCACTCCCGAAAACGATATAAGGATCATCCGCAATGACCGGGGATATGACCTTGTGATCATAAGTCCTTTCTGCGGATTCAACCTAAGCGAAACCATAAAACACGGTTCCGAGGCTGAAAGTCTGGAGGCGGCATCGTCGATCCTGTCGGTTATCGGCAAATTTTTCACGAACCGTATCTGCGAAAAAAGCTTCGAACTTATCTGCGGACTCGATCCTAAACCGGATAATTTTACCCGTGATCAAAAGGGTAATGTCCACTATATCGACCTGATGCCGCCCCGGTGCCGCAAAAACGGCCGGGCACTCGTGGAATTCCCCGCCCCCCGATCGAAAAAAGGATACGATCTCGCCTATTTTCGGCATTTCGACGCCCGCGGGATAATTCTGGTCTTCCGCACTCAGCTCTGCCGCTTAAGGCCGTCGCTCCGGCCGCAGATCCTCGGGCTTCTTTACGCATTTTACGAAAAAACCCTCGGACCGGAATGCGTCGAATATTTCGAATCTTTCGCCGGCAATATTTTCAATCGCGCCGATCGGTCCCAAAGGCAAAAGATCATCGCAGAAATAAAAGAGGACGATATGTACCTCTTCCGGGATATCGCCACCCAGCTAAGCTTCGAAAATCCTGATCGATGCGGAAAAAAATGGTTGGAAGAAATATTCCACCTCACGCACTTTTACGACGACGTGCCGGCTTTCGAAAACGCCAGAAAAATAAAACAGATGCTAAAAAGCGTCTGATCGGAAAAAACAACCGGTACGAATTACCGGTTTTTTATTGCCTTCATGAATAATCGATAATATTTTTCCGGAAGCCAATTGCCCCCAAGCGGGATTTCCGGATGATGCACCGGGCCGTGCCAATCGGAGCCGCCGGTAACGGCCAGGCCGTTCTTTCCGGCTATGGCCAGCAATTTTTCCGTCATTGATCCGTCATTCTTGGTAGAAAAACATTCCAATCCGCGAAGCTTACCCCTGATCAACAGACCAATAAAACCGAAAAAGATCTTTCCGCCTTTTCCTTTTCCGTATTTTTTCTCGAATTTATGGATCGTTTCCCCGCCGTGGGCCAGAACCGCCAGGCCGCCAGCTTTTTCGATCAGGCGAACGGCTTCAAGGGGTGTCATGGCCCAATTCCCATAAGGCACGCTCTGTTCTTCCACTGTCTTTTTCGCTTCCCCGTATTCCATTCCCGAACGCTTTATGAGCTCCTTTATTACGTCGTGCTTGGTCAGGCAGGCTTGCGGGGGTTTGCTTTTTAAAATATTGGAAAAATTCAAATTATAATATCCGTGTTTGACGAGATTGGCCGTGATCCGGCGCATCCTCTCCTTATTGCCCGCCAAAGTCTTATCGAGGCCTTTCTTAAAAACATTACCGTCGAACTTTTCGGCATATCCGAGAATATGCAATTCGACGCCTTCGTGTTTGGCGCTTATTTCGATCCCCTGGATCAATTCGATCCCCTTTTTCTTTGCCAAACTGGCTTTTTTATCTAAACAGAACCAGGTATTATGGTCGGTAATAGAAATAGTTTCTAATTTCTTTTCCCGCGCCAGATCAATAACTTTGGCGAATTCATAATCGCCGTCGGATAGGCTGGAATGAAGATGTAGGTCTATCTTTTTCATAGAAGACATATTTCTTGTGATAATCTTATCCCTGGTTATACTTTACAATTTCAGGATAAAAAAAGCAACATCACAAAACCAAATAACCGCCGGATTAACATGCTTTTCCAATAAAAAACCAGGTGTTCTGCCTGCCCGCCTTGGGCGGGGGGGCGACCTACCCCGAAAAATGCTGCGCATTCCCGGGGCATGCTTTTCCAACAAAAAAACACCATTGTTCTGGCGGCGACCTACTTTTCCAGGGTTAAAACCCAAGTATCATCGGCGCTGGAAGGCTTAACTTCTGAGTTCGGGATGGGATCAGGTGTGACCCTTCCGCTAGAACCACCAGAACAATGGTGTTTTTTATATTTGTATGTAACGTTAAAACCAAAAATGTGGGAAAATCAAATGAGTTATTAGTACTCCTCGGCTGAACCCCTTACGGGGCTTACACCTAGAGCCTATCAACGCGGTAATCTCCCGCGACTCTATGAAACCTTATCTTGAAGACGGCTTCGCGCTTATATGCTTTCAGCGCTTATCCTAACCGAAGATAGCTACCCGGCAATGCCCCTGGTGGAACAGCCGGTACACTAGAGCTTCGTCCTTCCCGGTCCTCTCGTACTAGGGAAGGTCCTTCTCAAGTTTCCGCGACCATAGTAGATAGGAGACCGACCTGTCTTACGACGGTCTGAACCCAGCTCGCGTGCCGCTTTAATGGGCGAACAGCCCAACCCTTGGGAGCTTCTACACCCCCAGGATGCGACGAGCCGACATCGAGGTGCCGAACCACGCCGTCGCTGTGGACGCTTGGGCGTGACCAGCCTGTTATCCCCGGAGTAGCTTTTATCCGATGAGCTTCCGCCGTCCTATATCGAACGGTCGGATCACTAAGTTCCGCTTTCGCGACTGCTCGACTTGTAGGTCTTGCAGTAAAGCCGGCTTGTGCCTTTACACTATCTCCCGGGTTTCCATTCCGGGATAGCCGACCTTTGTAAACGCCTCCGTTACCTTTTGGGAGGCATCCGCCCCAGACAAACTACCCGCCAAATACTGTCCCCCGACCCGATAAGGGCCTAGAGGTTAGAATTACGAATATACAAGGGTGGTATCTCACTGTTGTCCCGATTGCTCGGGACTCCCACCTATTCTGAACATGCATATACATAACCCAATATTAAGTTATAGTAAAGCTTCACGGGGTCTTTTCGTCCCACTATGGTTAACCAGCATCTTTACTGGTCTTGCAATTTCGCCGAGTTCTTCGTTGAGACAGTGCCCAAGTCGTTACGTCATTCGTGCAGGTCGGAACTTACCCGACA
>MFGB01000007.1 GCA_001780275.1 Candidatus Falkowbacteria bacterium RIFOXYA2_FULL_47_19
CGGTATCGGCGATGACGGTCACGGTGCCGGTAATGATCACCGGTGAATCGGACAAGGTCCAGGAGGTAGTAGTGGAAATATAGCCGCCGCTTATTTCGGTTGAGGCCTTCGCGGGGGCCGGAGAAACGACAAAAAACGCGACAAAAACTAGAACAAAAGCAAACGCCGTGGAGATAATATTTTTAAACACAAAACTGGCTCCTTGGTATTAGTAAAAATTGGTTATATTATAGCACAAAGGACATGAAGAAAAGATAAAAAAAATATAAAAAAAGATAAAGTGTTTATAAAATTTGCTTATTTTTTAGCTTAAGTTAAAAAAAATAATTACAACTATCTGCCAAAAAACCGCCCCTGAATATGAGCAATCCTCTAAAACACAAAATATTCTGAACTTAACAGAATTTTTGTCTGTTTACTGAATTCCGCACCCAAGCCTCATTTATTCCGCCCTAAGTGCTTCTACGGGCGTAAGGCGCGCCGCTTTCCGGGCGGGGTACAATCCGAAGGCCAGGCCGAAGAAAGCGGCGAAGCCCAGAGCGGTGATTATGCCTCTTAACGGCACGACAAAATGCCATTCCAGGCCGTAGGCGGACGCGCCATAGGCTATTAAATAGGAAGTGGCGGCGCCGACCGCGATGCCGATGATTCCGCCGGCGATAGTGATCGTGATCGACTCGATCAGAAATTGCCACATAATATCCGAGTATTTGGCTCCAACGGCTTTGCGCAGGCCGATTTCGGCCGTTCTTTCGGTTACGACCACGTACATTATATTCATGATTCCGACACCGCCGACCACCAATGATATTGCCACGATCGCCAGAAGCAACAGAGTAATGGCCCCGGTAACGGTAGACATGATCTCCATAGATTCCACCATAGTTATCACTCGAAAATCATCTTTGCCGGTATCGGTCCATCCCTGCCGCGGTCCTTCCGGATGCGGCAGGTCATGGTTCTCCCTTAAAATATAGCGCGCTTCTTCGGCGGTAACATCGATCTTGTTCGTATCGCCGACCTTGAACATGGCCATCTGAATATGGTTTATACCCATAACTTTTTTTTGCAGGGTTCGTATCGGCATATAAACAATATCGTCAAAATCAAAACCCATCATGGCCCCGCGCTCCGCCATCACGCCGATAATCCGGAACTTGGTTTTTCCGATCTTAACCGACTTGCCGATCGGATCGGAATCGCCGAATAATTTATCTGTTATTTTCGACCCCAGAATAGCCACCTGCGCGAGCGACTTATCTTCGGCATCGGAAAAAAACCGGCCGAATTCCACTTCGGATCGATCAAGATCGATAAATGATTCCGTTACGCCGAAGATCATGGATTGCTTCATTTCATTATTATAGCTTACCTGCTCCTGGTTCAATATCGCGCCATAGGCGTCGGCTACGTTGGGAAGCTTCATAATATCTTCCATGTCGTCTAAGGTTAGGGTGGTAACCTGCACGCCCTGGGCCATCGCCGTGGCGCTTTGGGTTTCGCCAGCCCCGCCTTTTTTCGTGCTCGGAATCTTAACTTCGACTTCGAACATGTCCGTACCGCCGAAAGACTCTATCTGGCCCATGATCAGTCTGTTTATCCCTTCGCCCGCCGAAAACACTATAATAACGCTCGCTATCCCGATCACCACGCCCAAAACGGTCAAGCCGGTCCTGACCTTATTTACGCGCATGGCGTTCAATGCGGTTTTTGTCAGAGAAATTATATGCATAGGACGTTAAACTTATGTTTATCTTTTCGGACAGTTCCAACGAATTATTCATACCTTAACGCTTCCACAGGTTCGAGTCTGCTCGCTTTTCTCGCCGGATACAGACCGAAAATGAGCCCCACCAACATCGATACGCCGACCGCCAGAACGACCGACGATAGTGATACCGCGAAGGCCCAATCATACCCCAAAAATTTTGCCACTAAGGCGATAAGATAAGAAAGCAGCGTGCCGCCGACGATACCGAAAAGCCCCCCGATCGAAGTGACGGTAACCGCTTCAAAAAGAAACTGGCTTAAAATATCGGCTGTTTTCGCCCCGACCGCTTTTCTGAGCCCGATCTCTCTGGTCCGTTCCGTAACCGCCACAAGCATGATATTCATTATGCCGATGCCGCCGACCAAGAGCGATAACGCGGCCATAGCCGCCAGAAAATATTTCAAAGCGTTAGTGACGGTCGTGATCATGTCCAGCGCCTGAGCCGCGCTCCGGACGGTAAAATCGTCGCTCTTGCCGCTCTTATCATTGATCTCGTGCCTTTCGCGCAAAGTTATTTTTATATCCTCCAGCGCGCGGGCGGTGTTGTCTTCATGGTCAATTTTCGCCCGGATCATGGAAACATGGTTTACGCCCGCCATCACTTTTTGCATGGTCTTAAGCGGAATAAATACCTGATCGTCATAATCCTGCATGGCGACCGTGCCGCGCCCCGCCATAACTCCGATCACCTCGAACATATGGGTTTTGACCTTTATCCTTTGGCCGACCGCCTCGGATTCACCGAACAATTCTTCTTTGACCGTACTGCCCAGAACAACCACCTTGGTTAAACTGCGGTTTTCCTCTTCCGTAAAAAACCTTCCGGATTCCAGCTCTCCGCCTTCTACGGCTATGTATCCGGAGGAGCAGCCGTTAAGATTCGTATCATAGCTGTTTGAGCTCCAATTGAGCGTCCCTATGCCCTTATAATATGCGACTACATCCTCTATATTGGGAACGTTTTTTTTCTCCTTAAGCGCCAAGGCGTCATCATAGGTCAGGGTTGTGATCACTATGCCCATGACCGAAGCGGGCGGGCCGTCTTCTTCCGAATAACCGGGGATAATACCGATAAGATTGGTTCCCAGTGATTTTACCTGATTGAGTATCAGGCTTTGCGCGCCGGCCCCCACCGCCATGATCACGATCACGGCCCCGACGCCGATGATAATACCGAGCATAGTCAAAAAACTCCTGCCCTTGTTAGAGAGGAGCGCGATTACGGCTGTTTTTACGACTTGGATGTATTGGCTAAACATGGTTTGGGGATTGGGGAATTTTTAGTTAAAAAATGAGACGCCCGCTCCTTTTAAAAATTATTTTAAAATTTCTCCTTCATGTGCAAAACGTCTTTTTAAGATCTTATGGTCGCGGGTTAAGAGTCCGTCCCTGACCTCAATGATCCTTTTGGCGTGCTCCGCGGTATAAGTTTCATGCGTTACCAGAATTATCGTATTGCCGGCATCGTTCAATTTCTGCAGGATTTCCATGATCTGGATGCCGGATTTCGAATCAAGATTGCCGGTCGGTTCATCGGCAAAGATGACCGAGGGGCGGTTGACCAAGGCCCGCGCAATCGCCACCCGCTGTTTTTCTCCACCCGAAATCTGGTTCGTATAATGATGCAGACGATGGGAAAGGCCGACGCTCGACAAAACCTCCTTTGCCCGTTTATCCATATCGACTTTAGCGGCCGCGTAAGTCAGAGGCAATTTGACGTTTTCCAAAACCGTGGTGCGCGGCAGCAGGTTAAAGGCCTGGAAAACGAAACCGATCTTCTCGTTCCGAAAACCGGCTAATTCATTATCACTCAAAGTGCTTACCTCCCGGCCGGCTAACGTATAGCTCCCGGAAGAGGGACGGTCCAAAAGCCCTAAAATATGCATAAGTGTCGATTTTCCCGAACCGGACGGACCCATGATAGCCACGAATTCCCCTTCGCCAATAACAAAAGAAAGGCCGTGGAGCACTTTCGTCACGACCTCGCCGGTTTTAAATTCCTTTTTAAGATTATGGATATCAATAAGCATAACAGACGCCGTTCGATGCGGCTTTACGCGCTATAAATCTTTGCGCGAAAAACCGCTAAACGCTTTCCGCGAATCTTTTTTGATCGTCGCCCAATCTTTCCCAAGTGTCCTGGTTGGTGTCTTTCATGTCCCGAAGCTTGTCTTTAAGATGAGCGGTTAATAGATTCAGATTATCCTCGCTTTCATTAACGGCCTCAAAAACAGCCTCGTCTTCTTCCGGGAATGACATCTGCAAAAATAAAGACCAAAGATTCTTCTGGTTTAAATCCAGGCCCGAAAAGGCGATAAGGTTTCTTAATTTCTCTTTATAATTCATATAATAAGTAGTCAAATTTAATTAAAAACAGGCTTATTTCGCTTCCTGTATCTTTTTCATGAACTGATCTACGTCATCCGGAGTAATATCCCGGGAAAATACACTGTCTATAGCCTGCTTGCCGGCCTCTAATTTTGTTAGTTCTGGTTGCATGGGTTTTTCTCTAAACATACTTTTTTTGTTATTTTATTATTTGTAATTAATTTTCTTCGATATAGGTAATCACTAATTCCCCTTCATTAACGCCTGACAAAATTTCTACCAGGCCCTCGTCTCCTCTTAACCCGGTGGTAACCTTCTTCTCCTGCGCTTCATTTCCGACCAGGATACGGGCGAACTTACCGTCTCCGTTCTTGTCCACTATCGACCGGCTCGGCATCAGAAGCGCGTTCTCTTTTTCGGCCGCGGTTATCACTACATTAGCGGTCATGCCGGATTTAATATCATCTTCTCCGGCATCGAAACCGATATCGATCTTATAGTAAATAACGTCCTGGATTACGGTTTCCGCCGGTTCAATAAATTCGATCTGGCCGAAAAACTTTCGATCTTCGCCGTAAGCGTCCAGGGTGATCTCCGCTTTATTGCCTGTTTTTATCTTAGATATATCCGCTTCCGAAATCAAGACTTCAATGTCAAACTTATCTTCTCCTAAAAGATATATTACCGGGGAGCCGGACATCGCCTGCTCCCCTACCTCGTAATCTATTTTAGTGACCAACCCGTCTATAGGAGAAATTATCTTGCTGTTATCTATTTGTTTGTTCGTGTCGTCCAGCGCGGCCTGAGCCTGCCTCAACCTGGCTTCAGTTAGAGAGATATCGTATTTATTGGCCGGCGCCGTTATCTTCTTAAGTTGCGCCTCAGCTACCGCCAGGGCTTCCCGTCCGGCATTGACCTTGGATTCAGCCAGGGTTATCTGCTGATTACCTGAGTATTTCGCCGAAGACAAGGTGTTTTTAGCATTTCGGACCGCGTTATCGTACGCGGCCTCGGCAACGGAAAGGCTTTCTTCCGAAGCGGAAACGTTTGTATCATAACTCAGGATGGCGCTATCAAGGTTTTGCTTGGCTGTTTGCAGGGCCGTAATAGCGGCCGCTGCCAAGGTTTGTTGCGAACTTATGCCGGATTTAAGGGCATCTAAATCGGCTTGGCTAAAAACAGAAGAAGTGATACTCGCTTCCAGGGCGCTGAAGCATAACTGAAGCGCGGAAAACGTTTTATTGAGCGCGGTTAGACCCGCTTCTGCGGCAGCAACAACGGTATTGTCGTTATTATCGGCTTTGGCAGCGGCTAAACTGATTTTAGCGGCCGTCAGGAGATCTTTTGCCTCGCCATAAGCAATATTCGTATTTGTCAGATAAACAGTGTTTTTGACGCTGATCATATCCTCCGCGTCTTCGTCTTTTACGGTACGATCGATCGTATCGAGAGCGGTGTTATTTACGGCCAGCTTATCCTCGATAGTTGCCAGAGCCGCAGCTTTATAGTTATCTATAGACCTTTGGTAAGTCGCCTTAGCGTTGTTCAGGCTAGTTTGGGCACTTATCACGGATTGTTCATAGGTGGTTATGCTGCCAGGATCATTATTTAAAAGATCATCCAGGTTTTTTTGGGCCTGCAGTGTATTTTCTGTAACCATATCCCTGGTTCTCTCAAGTTCATTTTGGGCCGCTTCATAAGAAGTCTTAGCCTGATCTACGCCGGCCCTGGCCACGGCTATTTCTTCAGGGGTCGCACCCGCCAAAAGCTTGTTTAAATTCTCTCTGGCAACATCTAGATTGGCCTGCGCTTCCCGCGCCCGGGTAAGGAGGCCGCTGTAATCCAGCTCCGCCAGAATATCCTGTTTTTTAACCGAATTGCCGATCCTGAAATTTATTTTATCGATCTTTCCAGTATTTAGAAATCCTAATTTTGTCTCATTGGCCGACTTTACCGTGCCGGTTTCGCTTACCGTCTGAACGATCTTTCCGCGCGTTACGGCTTGAGTCGTATAGATCGCCGCCGGTTTTTTTGCCAAAGCAAAATAAACAAAACCGCCTCCGGCCGCGGCCAATATAACTAATATTATTATCGCTTTTTTTACGGACATATTTTTCGATTTTACCCGAGCTTCTTTATGTTCTTTTTTCGGTTTTTGATTATTCTTATGACTTTTTCTATGAATTGGTCAAGGCTAAAATCGTTCTTTACGAAATAATACAGATCGCCCCAATTGTGGCACTGGCTTTTTATGTCATTCTCGCTGATATCGGAAAAAATAAACACCGGTATGTTATAAGTCGCCTCGTTTGATTTTATGTCATGAAGTATCATCGAGGCGTCAGTAAGTGGTAGGACAAAATCGAGGATAATATAATCCGGTCGAAATGATATTATGGATCGCATTATCTTCCACGCTTCCTCGACGCCGCTATTTACCGATACTGACATGCCCAAGGAGCTGAATTTAGCCTCCAGTCCACTCAATACGTTAATATCGTCTTCAATGATAAAAACTTTATCCATAAAGATATTATACCAAAAAAGCCTTTTTTTAACAACCGTCGTAAACGCTGTTTTTTACGCAGTAAAAATGGCCGTCTAGCGGCCATTTTTATAAAAATAGTGAATTTATTACTAGCAAAAATACCATTATCCGGTCGCGCCGGTCGCGTTATAGAGCGCGTTTATTACAAATTGTGATACAGCGAAAGACGCTAAAATGATCACTAAGCCGATAACGCCGGCCGAAATTATCTTTTTTGCGGTATCCACATCCCCTTCGTCGCCGGCGGCAGTCATCCATTTAAAGCCTCCGTAGAGGATCAACAAAACCGCGATTATACCTAAAAATCCCAGCAGCACTTTTAAAACCGAACCGGCCATGGTCCGGGGGTCGGTATTACCGAGTCCGGTTGCGACCTGAACGTTTTGTTCGTGCCCACCCCAAAGCATGCTGTTTGAATCCGCTTTCGCAACTGGCGCCAAGCCGAACATCGGCATGACGATAAAAATAAAAATACTAAAAATCGCAAATATTTTGATCATGTGTTTTAAATTATTTTAATACTGATTTAATTATAGCAAAAAACAGGAAAATATGCAATATATTAATCCTGATCATAAATAATCGGATTTAAGCGAATTTCCTGATTACCCCCCTAACCACTCCCTGGATTAACGGATCTTTAACGTAAATCGGTTTCATGGCGGAATTCGCCGGTTGAAGCCTGATCCGGCTGGTTTCCCGATAAAATTTCTTAAGCGTAGCGTACGCGTTATTTAAAAGGGCCACGACCACGTCGCCGTTTGCCGGCGAAGGATTGCGTTCCACGATAACGTAATCACCGTCCAATATTCCCTCCTCGATCATCGATTGTCCCTTGACCCTTAAGACGTAACTATTGGCTTCGTCCCTTACGAAATCGGCCGGCACGCCGATCGTTTCCCTCTCCTCCAGGGCTTCGATCGGTTCACCGGCGGTAATAAGACCGGCCAGCGGTAATTCCAGGGCCCGGGTCCAGCTAAGATCGACCGGTACGATCTCGATCGAACGGGGTTCATTATAACCGGATCTCAACATGCCCCGCTTCTTCAGATTCTCGATATGAACATGTACCGTGGCCGGACTATTAAGATCGAACCGCTCGCCGATTTCCCGCAAACTGGGCGCGAAACCGTTTTCGGCGGTAAATTCAGTTATGAAATCCATGATCTGCCTCTGTCTTTTAGTTAAATTTTTTCCCATATTTTTGTTTTTATATTAAAAAAATTGTTTATAGACCATCCCGTCCGAAGACCGACGGGATGGAAGTTTTTATAGATAAGTCGTCTAAATTCTATCCGCATAACTTATCCACAAGCATGCCCAATGATTTTATTATACACGAACAAAAAACGAAAGTCAACAAAATTAAAAATCCCCTGTTTTTACGGGGGAATTTTGTTTATTTATTCTTTTAAAAAATCTTCCAGCTGTTGCTTTTTGTTTTTCTCCGCTTGCCTTTGGGTTTGCGTGGCTGCAGCTACTACATGCAATTTTAATTCGGTTAATATTCTTTGGTGAAACTTATATAGCTCATGATCTTTCTGATCAACAAGGCCATCTATTTGCATTCCGTAATAATTATTGACACTGTATTCAAATAATACTTCCCGCCCCACATTTAAAACCCTGAGAATTATCGGCCAGCACATAGCTTTATAATCTATAAAAATTTCTATAATGATCATGCCTTCCTGCGCGGAGATCAGGGTGGTGTTGCCGGACCATTGCCACATATCAAGCGGATATTTTTTTATTTTTTCAAGGATCTGCCGCAATTTTTCTTTATCGCCATGCTCTAGCATAAATCGCCCTTTCTTTGTGTTCTTTTACTCCACCTGTCCCAGACCCTGTTTACAGATGTCGGCAAATTCACGAAACATCATTTCCATTTTTTCATCCACCAGAATACATCCCTGACCCAGAGGATGATCCGGATTCACGTTCTTCATTGCTTCCCGAATTTGATTAGTTAGCTCCTGAAGTCTTGGGGTCTTGCTCTCAAATTCTTCATAATCCGGATGCTGCAAATAAGGCAATATTAAATCTACCGCTTGTCTAAAAAACATCATTATTTCGCCCTCCCCGAAAGTCGTTGAATTGTGTTAACCGATAAAATGCCGGTAATGGCTAATTGTACCATAGGTGAAAGACCCACCGGAAACGGCAGTCCCAGATCTTTTAATGTGGGCATGGAATTTTTATAATGCCAGGCGCCCTCTAAAATCCGATGCCACTCCAGTCCGAAAGAAAACACCAGCAAGCCGCCGAAAATAAAAGCATATCCGCGCCGATCAAATTTAAAACCGGCAATAAAAAAAACCAGGCCGGAAATTATGACAACCCAAACCATATCAAAAACAGTAGACTGTAAAATCCTTAAAATATAAAACTCCGCACCAGGCTTAAGCGGCGACTGATTCCAATCATACAAAGGACTATGCGCGACCTCCCAGCCCAGATTAAGAAAAAAAGACAAAAGCGCCAGCGCACCGAAAAAAAATATGATCTGTTTTCGCTTCATAAATATTTTCCAGTATTTTAAAGTTCAATAATTAATATTAATTTAAATTAACAGCTAAAACTAAAATTGTCAACAAAAAACGCCGTTTAGGCGTTTTCTGGTTTTAATCTTAATCTGTGGTTGATTATTGGGCCTTGGGCATGATCCGAAACATGGTGGTGCCGCAAACCGGGCATTTCCCTTTCATCGCTTTCCTTGCCTGTCCGCCTTTGCCCTTCATTTCTACTTCCTGTCCATCAACCATTTCCTGTTTGGCTTTACATTTTACGCAATATGCTTCCATAAATTTATTTTTTCGCTAAAAATAAGAAAAACTTATTTTAACGAAATATATTTTTAATTATTTTATTTAATATCAGCTATTTTTAAAGATATGTGGACATTGGTTATTCGGATACAAGTTTATTTTATCATATTTTTACATATAAAGCCAGTCAAACCTGCCCGATCCTCAAAAATCCTTTTTAGCCGGTAATAAACTTGCCAGTCGCTCGGTCAAACCGATTAAAATCTTTCGCCAACCTGAATTATCGCTTTTTTCGCTCTGTCGCCCCGTCGGAGCGGATTCTTCGGATATTCCGGCCACCCGGCCGCGCAAATCCTCTTCCGTGACCCTTATCGTGCGGGGGCCGGTACCGGCTGCCTGGGGTTGGTTTTTTATTATATAGGCGGCTAAAATTCCCTTGGTAATAGCGGGACGACTGACTTTTGCTTCCGTATAAAATTCCCGGGAATCCGGACTGGTTTTTTTAGCTATAAAAATAACCGGATAAACGATCAGTTTATCTAATTTATCCGTTGTGTTTCGCGCCAATTCCGGCGCAAAACCGGCCGATACGAAAGAAAAGAAAAGAGCGATAAACCCGAAAATCAAGAGCCTAGACAAACGGTGCTCGCTTCTTCTGATTTCAATTTTTTGATTTACGCCTCGGGCATTCTTACGAGACGCCGGCCTTCGAGCGTTCTCCTCTGGATTCTTCTGTCCGGAATCGCTTAATAGCCGCTCAAAACCTACGGCTCTTCGCGACCATTCATTGACCAGACGCCCCTCGATGTCCGTGTCGGGCAGTTTTTTATCCAGAACCAATTTTAATTTATCATTTTTTACCGGTAAGGTGGCCGCTAAATACGCCCTTATTTTTTTATCATGATCCGGATCCGTCGGCGAGGGCATCGCATCTTTTTCCCGGCTGATAATCCGTCTCCGATTTACCGCGCTTTGTCCGTGTTCATTAAAAATCTGATTTAAAAAATCAATAAATTCGGTCTTCTTATTTTTTTTATCGACCTTAAGCATGGGGCAAAATCCTTATTATAAACTAAATAAATCCAGTTTTCCACCAGATTTAAATTAATATAAATTATAACATAAAAAACAAAAAATGGCTAAAAAAATAGCCAAAAATCGATTAAGCAGTCGGGCTTATCGTCGGGAAGTTTATTCCGGGGACGGTTTTCCCCTTTACTTGCTTTATTTTTTTATTTATGTTAGTATTATTTTTAGATTTAATGCAATAAAATTTTAACAAATATTCACGCACCGCATTAAATTTACAACTCACATTAATTATATGAAGAAGGACATCCATCCGAAATATTACGCCAAAGCGAAAATAATCTGCGCTTGCGGTAATATACTCGTTGCCGGTTCTACCCGGGAAGAGACCAAAACCGAACTTTGTTCCGCCTGCCATCCGTTTTATACGGGCAAGCAAAAACTCGTAGATACGGCCCGCCGCGTCGAAAAATACAAAGCTAAGGTAACCGGTGTCACTAAGGAAGTAATAAGCAAAAAGGCTAAACGTCAAGCCAGAGACGAAGTCAGGGCAAAAAAAGAAATTAAGGTCAAGCCCGAGGAAAAGAAAGTGATATCCAAGAAAAAGACAAGAACCGCAAAAAAAACCGCTGCCGGCAAAAAATAGTTACTCTATACGGCTATTCTTTTTTGCGTGCTATAATAATAGCATGCGAAGATGAATAGCCGTTTTTATATTATTAGACATTAGGCGCTAAAGCCTAAAGCCAAAAAATATGTACGACGATATAAAAAAACAATTCAAGGAACTGGAAGATCAATTATCCGACCCAGCCATAACCCGGGATATAAAAAAACTTACAGAGATAAGCCGTCGGCACTCCGAACTTAAAGATGTTTACGGCCTGGTTTTGGAATTGGAAAAAACCGAAAACAATATCGTCCAAAATAAGGAGATGATCAAAAACGAGACCGATGAAGAGATCAAAAATATGGCCAGGGAGGAACTCGCTGGACTGGAAAAAAAATATGATGAGTTAAGGCTCGACCTGGAAAAGGAGCTCAACCCGGACGACCCCCGGGACAAAAAAAACGTGATCATAGAGATCCGGGCCGGCACCGGTGGGGACGAGTCGGCTTTGTTCGCGGCCGAACTTTTCCGGATGTACTCCCGTTACGCCGAGAATAAAAGCTGGAAAATCAATATTCTCCACTCCAGTCGTATCGGGCTCGGGGGATTTAAGGAGGTGGTTTTTGAAATTAAAGGCAAAAACGCTTTCAGTACTCTTAAATTCGAAGCTGGCACGCACCGCGTCCAACGTGTGCCGGAAACCGAAAAAGCCGGCCGTGTCCACACCTCGGCCGTAACCGTAGCGGTCCTTCCCGAAGCGGAGGAGCTTGACCTGGAAATCAAACTGGAAGACCTGCGCATAGATACTTACGCCGCTTCCGGACCGGGCGGGCAGAAGGTCAACACCACCAACTCGGCTATCCGCATAACCCATCTGCCGACCGGACTGGTCGTGCAATGCCAGGACCAAAAGGATCAGCACCAGAACAAGGAAAAAGCCATGCAAATCTTAAGGTCGCGCCTGGTCCAGAAACTGGAAGATGACCAGCGGGCCAAAGAAGCCGCTGACCGGAAACAGCAAATCGGGAGCGGCGACCGTTCGGAAAAGATCCGCACCTATAACTACCCCCAGGACCGCATTACCGATCACCGCATAAAGCAGAACTGGAGCAATATGAACGCGATCTTAAACGGCGATCTCGATAATATCATAGACGCGCTCAAAGAAGCGCAAAGCGCCCTTAATAATCCGGCCATGAAAAAACCAGCCTGATGGCTGGCTTGTTTTACGCTAATGTCGTCAGCTATTTTTCATTTCCCATCCGAAAAGGTTTGTTGTCACACATAGCGTTCACGATTTCGTATTCTTTTTCCATTTTTTTATACCCACGTTTATGCAGAATAAAGAGCGTGATTACCGGCGAAAAAACACTCAGTACAAGCAATGCCATGCTATCCTCCTCAATATTCAAGGTTGACCTTTTAAGACCAATTTAAAATTATTAAAAATATAGCATAAATATATAACGAAAATAACAATTCGTCAAGCCTTAAACATAAACACTGTCGCTCTCCTTGGTAGTAGTCGGGAATACCCGCATCTGGACGCCGAACTCCTCCTGGCCGCGGTTTTAAAAAAACCGCGGGAATTTTTATTTACGCATCCCGAACGCAAACTAACCCCTAATCAAGCAAAAAAATTCGAAATGCTCATAAAAAAACGCTTGTCCGGCCTGCCGGTCGCTTATCTTATCGGACATAAATCTTTTTACGGCCTGGACTTTATCGTCAATAAAAATACCCTAGTCCCCCGCCCCGAAACGGAAATGATGGTAGATCTCACTACACGTTACTCGCAACTCATAACTCGTAACGAACAAATGCTTATGGTTGATGTTGGTACCGGGTCGGGATGCATTATAATCTCTTTAGCAAAACAAATATTATCCCGATTCCCAACTCCCGATTTCATAGCCACCGACATTTCCCCCGAAGCCCTGGCGGTCGCCCGCAAGAACGCCAAACAACACGGCGTTAATAAACAAATAAAATTTCTCCGGGGTAATTTATTGCTTCCGGTCTTAAGCGATAAAAATTTCCAATCAAAAATCAAAAATCAAAAACCGAAAATCATAATTACCGCCAATCTCCCCTACCTGACCCCGACCCAGATAAAAAATTCCCCCTCTATCAAACATGAGCCGAAAATAGCTTTGTCGGCCGGCCCGGACGGCCTAAAATATTACCGCCAGCTATTTATGCAAATCCGTCAAATGTTAAATGTTAAATATCAAATGTCTATTTTTTGCGAAATAGATCCGTCTCAATCGGCCAAAATAAAACAGCTCGCCAAACGCGAACTGCCTAAGCATAAATTCGAAATAAAAAAAGATTTAGCCGGTTATGACAGGTTGGCGGTAATAAAAATAAATTATAACTCGATTTAATAGCACAAACCGCCCTCACTCACCGTCCGTCTGTTCCGGCAGACCCACCTCGATTATACCCGGCCGCACTACTTCCACCCAGGTCGTACCGGCGTTAAATACCGCTTCATTGCCGTTTTCATCATAGAATCGCGTCCGTTCGGACGCTTCTTTTTTTTGCCAGGTGCTCTTCCGGCAAAATCCGTCGAAACATAGAACCGCCTCGCCCTCCCCGATGTCGTCCATTGACAGCCGCAATTCATTGTCGATAACCCGCGCTTTGACGTACTGGATGACGATATTTTTCGCTTTGATGCCGTCGCCGGACTTATCGATATGGGCCGCTCCCCCCAAATAACGGATATAGCTGTTGTCGGTACGGTCATATTTCCATCTGACTCTGTAGCTCGGGATCAGGAATTTAATATCGATATCTCCGCCGTCCGGACCGCGGTCGGCCTCCCCGGCTTCGTCTTTGAACTGCCAGGAAGAAAACCCGCCTTCCGCCCAGGATCTGGCGGTGGTGTATTCGGCCAATTTCGAGCTTGAGGTATAAACGTTATGCGGAGCGCGCCGGTTCCAGTCGCGCCAGAAAAAATTTCCGTTATAAAATTCGTTAAAATCGCGCACCTTATCCCTTTTTATGTTGACAAGCGCTTCGGGACTGCCTCCGACATGCACGTATAAAGCCGATAATTCCAATACCCAATCGACAAAATAAGCGCGCGCGCTCCTGACCGGCCCGATTTCATCTATTTCCTCATTGCCGGCGAATACGGCCATATAACGCGTAGCGCTTCCCTCTACCTCGGCTTCATACACTACATTCGCCCGGCTTAAACCCGAGTGGGGGCGCGCGTAGATGTTGTTGTCTATCATGACGGCCGCGGGAAACCTGTTCTCTTCGCCCGGTTTGACGTAAACGCCGTCAATAGCGCGCCGCACCAGGTCGGTATGAGGCGTTTCGTCCGCTTCCGGCGTCTCCTGGCCGGCCATTTGGACGGAGAGGGCGACAAGGTCCGCGGACGGTTCCGCCGCCTCCTTTTTCGCGCCGAACGGATGGCCGTGGGCGATCATGTTATATACGACAAATCCCAGCCCGGCGGACAGCATAAAAAATACGATTATTACACTGGCGTAGATATGAATTTTTTTCTTTATCATCCGTTCGTAAAAATTTTCGCCGCCAATTTTTTTTTCCGAATTATCCATAGTAAACTCGCGCAAAATACCGATACTACTTTCTGATTTCCGGTTATTTTTTCTCTTCTTTATTTTCCTGGTCTTTGCCCGCCTTAGACTCTTCGCCCTTCTTCTCATCCGTTTCCACTTCCGTCGGTTTTTCCGGTTCTTCGACCTGAGGCATGACCACGCTGGCGACAACGCCATCCAGGTTGCTTAGTATTTCGATGCCAGCCGGCAACTTAAGATCCCTGACGTTGATGCTGTCCTCGTAGGTATTTAAAACCGACAGGTCCACGTCGAACGATTCCACCAAATCCCCCGGCAAACATCTAACCTCGATCGCGTCCAGGTTGGTCACTAGGGTACCGCCCAATTCCTTAACCGCCTTGGCCTCTCCCGTAAAACGCAAGGGGAGCGTAACGTCGATCGGCTTTTTCATGTTTACGACGTAAAAATCAATATGGGTTATATTGTTTCGCAAAGGATCCTTTTGCGTATCCTTGATGATGACCTTTAACGCTTCCCCGTTATCGATCTTAAGATCGATGAGGGATGTTTCTCCCAGGCGGGCATATATTTTTTCCAACTGGACCTTCTTTATCCCGATATTCTTGTTTTCCGAACCCGACCCGTAAACCACGGCCGGAACAAAACCTTCGGATCTTAGTTTTGTGGCGCTACCCTCTCCTCTTGTTTGCGCGTCTAATTTTATGTCTTTTCCCATAAATTTAGAAATTAGTAGAATTAAATTAAAAATGAATTAATATTTTATTTTCGATCTTATTATAATACCCTCGGCAATTCCGACCATCATCAGGCTGGCGATAATAGCGCTTCCGCCGTAACTCACAAAAGGCAAAGATATCCCTACCACGGGAACTATTCCTATATTCATTCCAATATTAATAAACATTTCAATAAAAATCAAGACTATGATGCCCAGAAGCACGTATATGCCGAAATCATTATTAACCCTCTTAATATTCGATATGATCCGATAAAAAAACGCGGAATATAAGAAGATTACCAGGCATACGCCTAAAAAGCCTAATTCTTCGGCAATTACGGCAAAAATAAAGTCATTTTGGGCTTCGGGCAGGAATTTTAATTGTGACTGCGAGCCGAAACCGATACCGCGGCCCATGACGCGCCCGGAACCGACCGCTATGGTAGCCTGAATGATGTTATAATCTTCGTCAAGAGAGTCTTTTCCCGGATTAACGAAGGTCAAAATGCGTTGTTTTTGGTAAGGCTCAAAGAAAAATACCCAACCGGCACCTAAAGAAAGCGTCAAAATCAGGCATATGGCTATTATATGTTTCTTCCTGAATCCGGCCAGTGTGATCATCGCGAGCCATAATAAAAAAAGGATCGCCGCCGAACCGAAATCCGGCTGCTTTAAAATCAGGACAATTAAGACTAAGGACCCGAGACCGGATAGGAGAAGGTGTTTTACGGGACTGATTTTTATGGAAACGCCGGAAAAATAACGCGCTAAAAATATAATAAGAATTAGCTTGGCAAATTCAGCCGGTTGCAGGGTAAGGCCCATAAACTCAAACCATCCGGTTGTCCCTCTGATGGTTTTTCCGAAGAGCAAAACGCCAAAAAGCATCAATACACCCGCCGCGTAAAGATAGATGCTGAAGCTGCGCAAATTATAGTAATCAATAAAAGATAGCATGAACATCGCCGCCAGGCCGATCCCTACGAAAAAAATCTGCTTTTTAAACTGCAACAAATCGGGGTTGCTTTGGCCCAAGGCGATCGAATATATCTCCACCAAGCCGAAACAGGCGAGCAAAACGATCGCGGCCAGCAATATCCAATCAAAATTTTTCAAATATGTTGAAACTTGCATCTTTTTATCTTAATAGCTTAGCGGAACGCGGAAAATCAATCTTTAAAAATAAAAAATAGGTAAAATAAAAAGCTCTCCAGACGGCTCATTGTTCACTGACGCTTGCTATAATTCAGCCGCCCGAAGAGCGGGATCGGAGCCTTCGAATTTAACATATATATCATCGCTGGTAATATCTATATCAGGCACGATAACTATATTACTGACGGACGGAAACAGGCCCGGCCAAGTAACGCTCGTATTCCTGGCGTCACCGGACATAAAATTATTCAATACGTATTTAGAAACCCCCAAAATCCGGCCGTTATTGAATAAGAGGATATTCATGTTAAGCTGGCGGTAATTAAAGGGGGTATTGTTGGTTACACTGAACAAAAGGTCGTTAAGATTCAACTTTTCGGTTAGGATGGTCGACTGGGCGGTAACGAATTTTATGTTATTAACGTCGATATCCAGGTGATCATCGCGATAAGCTTCCCAATCGGGGAATTCATGGGGATCTACCCGCGTCCAATCAAGCCGGCTGACCCTAAAAACGACCCCCTTCGCTTCCATCAGCTCTTTATTCAATACCAATAGATATTTGGTTTCTCCGGGCAATATAAAACCGCTCCCGCTTCCCGATATTTTATTTCCGGCCTCGAAATGATAATCGAAATTCGCCCAGTACCTTTGGTTGATATTTTTGAGCTCGACCACAAAATCGTATTTGCCCTCCCCCAAAGAAATTATCTCTACCGGTTTATAGATCAGGTCTTGCGGCGATCGGGCCGTAAAATAATCATGCCCGACCATGCTCGTATTTATGACGCCGAGAGCGGTCTCCTTGTCTTGCCGCATGCCCAGGACCGTATAATGGCCGAAAGAATAAAAAAATCTTCCCCAGGTAATGACGCAGACGGAAATCAAAAAAACACGCCAGACATTGATCATGTGCCGGCGATGTTTGACCAGCCACAACCCTATTTCCATCTTCTCGATCGTCAGTCCTTCCGGATCTTTATATTGCCTGATATCGATTTTTTTGCGTCCAGCCCCGCTTTCCTGGTCGTTATTGCCGTTATTATTTCGACTCGCCGCCTGTTCTTCTAGCGTTTCCCTGATGGCCGCGCTGGCCTCTTCCAGGTCCTGGCCGTGTCTTGGGTGGCCAAAAGACTGGATACCCGAGGCATCGCTTAATTCTTCACGCTCTTCGCGCTCTATTCCGGTAGTGTTTATATACCTTTTCGTCTGCGCTTTATTTTTCAGTAAATCGATCATTGACTATTTATTTAGATCTATCTTTACTAATTTTAACACAATCTACCGCAAATAGGCAAATAACCACAAAACAGAAAAGCAACCTAAAACTTATTATTTTAATAAATAATTATAAAGATTCTAACTTTAAATTAATCATTCAATATTATAATTTTCATAAATTAAGTATTATAAATTTATAAAAATCGTATGTCGAAAATAACAGGCAATAAAATTAAAAATCTTGAACATCAGATTAAAACAGCTGCCGCGGGTCCGCGAGCGCTAGTTGATGGAGGAGCCGGATTTATCGGTTCGAATCTATGCGGGCATCTTCTAGCGCAAGGATATGAAGTTTTTGCCGTTGACAATCTGATAACGGGTAAAATAAAGAATATCTCCCGCTATTCCCATGATCAAAGATTTCATTTCATCGAGATGGATATCAATGATTCTGAGTTTCCGGAAACATTCCGGAATATCAAAATAAACGAGATTTATCATCTGGCCTGCCCCACGGGCGTTCCTAACATAAAAAAACTGGGCGAGGAAATGATCAATACCTGTTCCCGGGGTACGTTCAATGTCATGTCCTTGGCGCGCGCCCATGGAGCCGGGGTGGTATATTCCAGCTCGGCCGAAGTATACGGGCAACCGGAAGAAACGCCCCAAAGCGAACACTATACCGGCAACGTCAACCCGATCGGTCCCAGAAGCGCCTACGAAGAAGGAAAAAGATTCGCTGAAAGCATTATTAAAATGTACGCGGACAAATACGGATTGAACGCGAAGATCGTCCGCATTTTCAATACTTACGGACCCGGCATGTCCCTTTCCGACCAACGGGTAATGCCGCAATTCCTGCAGAGCATCATCCGAGGCAAAAAATTGACGATTTTCGGAGATGGCTCCCAAACCAGAACATTCCTGTACGTAAGCGATCTCTTGTCCGGCCTGGAGCTAGTCATGAAAAACGGAAAACCAGGAGAGGCTTACAATATCGGAGGCGATAACCAGATAACCATCAAAGAGCTGGCGGAACTAATGAAAAAACTGACGGGATACCGACTTGAGGTAGAATTCGTTCCGCACTTCATCGAAGACCACAACCATCGCCAGCCAGCCGTGTCCAAAGCAGAACTTTTAGGCTGGCGCCAAACCGTTTCTCTGGAAGAGGGTCTAAAAAGGATGATAATCGCCAATGGCGTGAAATTAGCCCGGCCGATCGCCATTAGATCCGTAGCTAAGGATAAATTTACGATCAAAGAGTCCCTCTCAACGGAACCGATGCTTGGAGCCGGATTGTAAGCGGCGTCTTCCTTAAATAGCCTCCCGCCAATAAACAACGTTTAACGGCGCTAAAGCCGGCAATATCGCTCGTATCGATACCGATAAACTCCTTCGGGCAATAGCCGCTGGATCCTCCTAACCGGTTTTTTTAAGATTATCTCGGTCATACATAACCGTAAAATCTTAAAGAACCTCTTTTATATGGAATTAATAGTTTCCTTTATCCTGCTGATCGGCTTCAATCTGACCGCTTGGACCATCATTGGTCTCATCAGATTTTTTTTGGAAAAATTAAAGATCGAAAAAACCCCTCGAACAATGATCGCGCCCGATTTTCTTGCTCTTATGGAAAATCGGGCTTTTGAAGCCGGCGGGATAACAGCAGACGATGTCGCCGCTATTATTCCGGCGCACAATGAAGCCAAAACTATCGCTAAAACCGTAAATTCGTTAAAGCGTATCCTGCCGGCAAGTCATATCTATGTCGCTAACGACGCCTCCGTCGATCGAACGTCGGATATAGCCAAACGGCTTAACTGCCAGGTATTCGACGCTTATCCGAATATGGGCAAAGCCAACGTGATTGTGCATACTATTAAACTGCTCAGATTGACCAGGTATTACAAAGCGATTATGATCATTGACGCCGATTCCGAGGTCAACGAAGAATATCTGCGGAAAGCTCTGCCGTTTTTCGATGACCCGAATGTGGTGGCCGTCGCTCCTCACGCGGAAACAAAATGGGACCGGCATCATCCGCTCGACTGGTCGCTTTTATTTACTGCCTATCGCGTACGGGTCTACCGGATACTGCAGGCGGTTCTGCGGTACGGCCAGACCTGGACATACACCAATGTAACCATGATCATCCCCGGTTTCGCCTGTCTGTATCGTTCGACAGCCATCGAAAAAATAAACATAAATCCCGCCGGACTGGTAATTGAAGATTATAACATGACCTTCGAGGTGCACCATAAAAAACTGGGCAAGATCGCTTATAGTCCGCAGATCAAGGGTTTTACCCAGGACCCGGGAAATTTAAGGGATTATTATAAGCAAGTAAAACGCTGGAATCTGGGTTTTTGGCAAACCTGGAGGCGGCATCGTATCTGGCCAAGCCTGTTCTCGCTGACTACGCTGCTTTACGCGGGAGAAGTATTAATATCCTCTTTTTTATTCCTGCTTTCCCCGATTTTGCTGGGTTGGTTCGCGCTAAATTCATTTTTGCCTTTTTACCTGCCCTTTAAAATTCCATTCATGGATGCAACGCAAATAAATTTTCTTGACATGATGGCGAGTTTATTCCTGATCGATTACTTACTTACGGTCATAACCGCTTGGTATGAAAAAAAACCGGTACTCCTGCTCTATGGGCCGGCATTTTTTATATTGCGCTATCTGGACGCCTTCGTTCTTCTCTATACTCTGCCTCTGGCCTTTATAATAAGATCGGACGGCCGCTGGAAAAGCCCGACGAGAAGTCCGGCGTAAGTATCAGAAAGCCGCAAACCTCATATCTTATGAATCCATGTTGCGCATAACAAAAACGGTCCTTAACGGACCGTTTTGTTTTAATATTATTTCGTCACTCCGTAAGTTGCCACTCCCTCATCATAAGTTATGACGCTTACCCCCGATGCCGCGATCTCTGCCATCATATCGGCGAATATCTCCGGTGTCGTATGATACGCGTCATCCCCGGACGGAACTATCTCGTGAAAGGTTATCACGATCCAGCTGTTATTGGCCTTAGCCTCATTTATCCAGCCCGCCAATTCCGCCGTTGTGGTCGTATCCAATATTCCCCTTATCTTAATCTCGCCGGGAAACGAGCCCTGCGGATTATCGCCCTGTTCGTAGTTCCGCACAGAAGCGTAACCCGCCTTTTCCGCCGCGTTCATTATATTGCTGTTGTAGGCTCCGAAAGGTGTTATAAAGCTCGTTACCGTAAGGTCCTGGCCCGCGAATACGTCCCGATTGTTGATCTCCGAGAGCATATCGGTCTGGCTTAAGGTCGTCAGGTCCCTGTGGGTTCGGCTATGGGACGCAACACCCCAGCCGCTACCGGATAATTCCTTTATCTCTTCCCAGGACATGAAATCAGCGTCTCCGGAGCCCGGCGCATCGGAAACTATTGCCAGGGTACCCCTGAAACCGTGCCGTTCCATCACGGGTTTAGCCGCCGTATAAACGGAAGATGCGCCATCATCGAACATGATCGTAAGAGCCGGATGGTCCGGCGTAAATTCATAAGCGGCCAAATCATCGAAAGAGGCGGTCCCGCTCGCGTAGGCCAGAAGAGGTACTATGTAAATATGCGAAATCGGCCTATTTACGAGTTTATTTACGCCGTCAATGGTTAAGGCGGCGGTATTGAATCCGATCCAATGCCAATCGAAAGTTCCGTAATTAGCCAATGAGTTCCAGTAAACTATCCGACCGTTGTCGAGATGGATCTCGGCATAAATACTGGCGCCAAAATACCCGCCGGCGGAATTTACGATATTATCGCCCTTAACGAACCCACCGATAAAAACCGGCTTGACCTGGGTCTGGCCAAGATCGATTCGCTGGTAAGCGCCTGCCAGGGATACGGTGTCGTTGTTAGTGATATCAATGCCATATTGTCCGGCGTGGTAAGCTCCTCTTGTGTAACCGCCGCCGAAAAGATGCCAGGCGCTGGCAGGGTCTCCCCATCCGCCCTGTTCGACCGGCACCCCCGCCTCTTCAAAACCGGAATTAACGAGGATATTAACCTGCTCCGCAGCCTTTGCTTCCGGTATGACCGTAAGTATCAAGCCCAAAACCGCGATAACCGCGGCTGATCTCATAATTTGTTCTTTCATAGATTTATTGACTACAGATTTATATCTTGTTTGGAATAATATTACAACTTCACGATTACGGCGCCTTTCGCGAATTTGCGAACAGATTCCAAAATCAAGGCATAATTCTGAATTTATAATTAATAAAACATAATCTTTCTAACGCTGTTGTAATGTTCATAATTTAACATTACTATATTATGGATATATTAATTTTAAATATAAATTTAATTAAAGTTGGTTAATTATATTTAAAAAACTAATTATATGTTAAAAAAATCAGAATACTCATTATTGGCCCTATCCTTGTTTATTGCGGTATTTATCTTTGTTTTTTACCAAATAGGTCTGGATCCGCTTTTGAAAGAAAAATCGGCCAAAGGATCGGAGATCGGCGGCAGGATCAGGGAAGTGTCAACGCACAGATCAGAAAATGAATTAATAAGATCCGTCCGGATAGATCTCTCCAGTGTGGATATACCGTCTGATTTTAACCAATACGCTGCGGATATCATGGCTCGCCTGGTGGAATCCGGTGCCAATGCGGTTTATATTTCCCCCTGGAGCGACGGCCGCGCCAACTACGAAAGCCTTCGGGCGCCATTAAACGATTTCGGAAAAAACGGGTTCCTGGAAAATTTCATCAAAGAGGCCAGAGTCCGCAATATTAAAACTTACGCCTGGTTCGTGGCGGGTAAAGACAATTTCCCCTTTTTCTCGAATCCGGAATGGTTTGCGAAAACTTTAGACGGCAAGGATTATTACCAGGCCGACGAACCCGGAGTGGAACTGCCGTTCGCTTCACTGGATAATCGCGATTATCTCAGATATCATCTGGAACTGATAAACGAGGTTAACGATCTGCCGATCGACGGCTGGGTAATTTCGGAACCGGTGATCGGCTGGGGGGACGCATATGATTCTTTCTATACGGATTTTTCTCTGGCGACAATCGCGCGTTTTAAAAGTAAAACCGGAATAGATCCTAAAATTTTATTCGACGAAAATTCCGACCTTTATTACGAAAATAACCCCTCTCTTTACGCGGAATGGATAAATTTAAGGGCGGGCATTGTAACCGATTTTGTTGCCGCTTCCATAGAAGAGATACGGAAAAAACCGAATCGTACCGTTATTGTAACTCTATTTACCGAACCGGACCGGAACGGGCGCCTGACCGCTTTATCCGGCATAAGGGAATGGTTAGGGACCGATGTGCCGGCCATAGCCGCGCTCAAACCTGATTATTTTGAACTGCAGGCTTTATTCGCTGATTTTGAATACCCTCAAAATCCGGTCTGGGCGGCCGAAATGGTCAAACAATTCCGCGCCCAACTACCTTACGGACCCCCCTTGCTCGTTAGTGTGCAGGGCTTCGGCGTTGCCCCGGATGATTTTGCCGCCGCTATAAGTTCGGCCATGAAAACGGACGTTAAGGGGGTATCGTTTTATGCTTACCACACTTTAAGTGAAGCGCATTGGATGGCGTTGGGGAGTATCTGGGGAGAATAAATCCGGGAAACTGCGAATAAATTAAAAATTTATTTTCATTAAAATAAAAATCCCTGAATTTCAGGGATTATTTTTTTATCTACAAAGATCAATGTCGCGTTTATTTTTTTCCGGCAAGCATGTTCGACAGGATTATTTATTTACATCGCGATCGCGCTGTCCGATGCGGTCCGCGTGATCGGCACTATTTGCGGCGAAAAACGCCTTATTTGCGCCAGCGAAGCTTCCTTTGTGCGGTAATTCATGAATCCGTTCGCCTTAAGGATTATTTCCTTGGGTACGCGCAGGCTTTCAAGAACCGAAAGCAGAGCCGCGTAAGCGATCTGCAGGCGGTCGCTCTTCTCGGAAAGTTTTTCCGTCGAATATTTATTTTTGAGCTTCCGGGAGATGTTTCCCCCGTAAAGAGCCGGATGAGGTATTTCAAGGATGCGCGCCTCCGGTTTCGCGTCCCAAACGCGCAGGAGGATCTCCATCGGTATGCCGTAACCAGATACCACCATATTACCGGCCATTTTTTCCACGTATTCGTATTTTAGCCCCATGCAGCCGCTGCGGACGTCTGTCAACCGCCAGCCGGTTATCTTCCGGAGTATTTCCGTAAATATCATATTCAGGAGAATCCGGTCGATCGGCGTATCGCTCTGATCCGAGAGGGGGTGAAAGCGGGAACAGATCACAATGTCATAACCGCCGCAAAGCCCGTCGATTATTTCTCCAAAAAAATCAAGATTATGCTGGCCGTCGCCGTCCAGCTTAACGATATGATCGTAACCGCCCCGACGCGCGATGTACTCAAATCCTTTGCGGGTCGCGGCGCCTACGCCGCCATTCTTATCCATAAGGACAACGTGGGGAGTGAATTGGCGGGCGATCTTAACGCTTTTATCCGTGGATTTGTCGTCTACGACTATTATATCCGCGTTAAGGCCGACAGTCCTTTCGATAATACCCCCTAAAACACGCGCCAAGGTTTCGGCTTCATTGTAAACGGGGATGAACACGGCGATTTTTTGCATGATTACCTCCTGTTGTAAATATGTGGCCGCGATAAAAAGAACTATTAGCTCCGTATCATCATATTTATAAAAATTATATTTCATTATTATTAATATATGATTATAAATTATTAAAAATTAAGTTATAATTATTACCTCCCAAGCTCGATTTACTCATCACAAGAGGGGGCCTAAAAACGATTTTTGCGGAAAAACATAGAGCCTGCGCCATCTTGCGTTGTCACAGTTTTTTTGCTATTATACTAATATAAGAACATGCCCTGTTTTACGGGGATGTTTTTGAATTTTTTATTAAACATTAAATAAAAAAAATCCATAGTTATTAACAGGAATTTTCATAAAAATATGTCCAAAACTAAAACCAAAGAAGAGGCAAAAATAAGCCCAAAAAAGACTTCTGACAAAACTGCGCCGAAAGAGAAAAAATCGTCTTACGGAGCGGACGATATCACGGTTTTAGAGGGCCTGGAACCCGTCCGGAAACGTCCCGGCATGTATATCGGTTCCACTTCCTCGACCGGTCTGCACCACTTAATATGGGAGATAGTCGATAACGGCATCGACGAGGCCATGGCCGGCTTTGCCACGGAAATAACCGTTACCCTTCTGGATGACGGCATGGTCCAGGTAATCGATAACGGCCGCGGCATACCGGTCGGGATCCACAAAGTAACCGGCGTTTCGGCTCTGGAAACTGTCATGACAAAACTTCATGCCGGCGGCAAATTCGGCGACGGCGGCGGCTATAAGGTTTCCGGCGGCTTGCACGGTGTCGGGGCTTCGGTCGTCAACGCCCTAAGTGAATACCTGAAAGCCGAAGTGCACCAGAACGGCAAGATCTGGGCCCAGGAATATAAATGCGGAAAGCCTCTCAAAAAAGTCAGGCCCGTGGGCGAGACCAAAAAGAACGGCACGGTCATTACCTTCAAGCCGGACAGGACTATTTTTACTGAAACGGAATTCAACTGGGGCAAGATCCTGGACCACCTGCGACAGCAGGCATATCTGACCAAAGGGCTCATAATAAAGATCGCCGATCGCCGCAAAGGTCATCGCTCCAAGGATTATCAATTCCATTTCGAGGGCGGGATAAAATCATACATAAAAACCCTGCACCGCAATAAGACCGTAAAAAACGAAACCGTTTTTTACGTTGATAAGGAAGTAAACGATTCCCGGGTCGAAGTGGCGCTCCAGTATAACGACGAGTATAATGAGATCGTTATGGCTTTTGCCAATAATATCTATAACATGGAAGGCGGGATGCATACCGTCGGTTTCCGCACCGCTTTGACGCGCACCCTCAATGCTTACGCCCGCGCCCAGAATATCCTAAAAGAAAAGAACGAAAACCTGACCGGAGAGGATGTTCGCGAGGGCTTAACCGCCATTATCAGCGTTAAACTCTGTAATCCGCAGTTCGAGGGGCAAACAAAGGGTAAGCTCGGTAACGCCGAGATGAAAACCTACGTCGAACAGATATTCGGTGAAGCCTTCAATACTTTTCTTGAAGAACACCCGAAAGAAGCGGAGGCGATCATCGGCAAGTGCCTGCTCACCAACCAGGCCCGGCTGGCGGCCCGTACCGCCCGCGCGTCGATCCTTCGGAAAGGAGCCCTGGAGGGCATTACCCTCCCCGGAAAATTAGCCGACTGCTCCAGCCGCAAACCGGAAGAAAGCGAAATTTTCATCGTCGAGGGCGATTCGGCCGGCGGCTCGGCCAAACAGGGCCGGGACCGCAAATTTCAGGCCATCCTTCCCCTGCGCGGAAAAATACTCAATGTGGAACGCGCCAGGCTCGACAAGATGCTTGCCAATAACGAGATAAAAAACCTGGTCATCGCCCTGGGCACGAACATTGACGATCAATTCGATATAGATAAACTGCGCTATTACCGGGTAGTGATCATGACCGATGCGGACGTGGACGGCGCCCATATACGAACCCTGCTTTTAACCCTCTTTTTCCGCCACTTCAATCCCCTGGTAGCCGGCGGTCATCTTTACGTCGCCCAACCGCCGCTCTATCAGGTAAAAAAGGGCACGGCCGCCAAATACGCCTACACGGACGATGAGAAAAACGCCATTATCAAGGAGTTCGGCGGCAATCCCGGAGAATTCGAAGAAAACGCGCCGACGGAAGAGGATGAAACCGCCGCGGAAAACGAAGAAGAGCCGGAAGCGGACGAGGACGATGCTAAGGGTAAAAAAAACAAAACTAAAGCTCCGTCTAAAATAATCATCCAGCGCTATAAAGGTTTGGGTGAAATGAATCCGGAACAGCTTTGGGAAACGACCATGGATCCGGCAAAAAGGATCCTGGCTCAGGTAACGATCGACGACGCGGCCAAAGCGGATGAAATGTTCGACATGCTTATGGGCGGCGACGTCGCCCCGCGCAAGAAATTCATCCAGACCCATGCCCGCAAGGTACAGAATCTTGATATATAATAAATTTTTTTATACCAAAAAACCCGCTTTTAAAAGCGGGTTTTTGATTGCGGTAAAAATTAAAACCACCCTTATTTTTCAAGGGTGGTGTGTTGTTTTAAAAACCCAGCTCTTTCATATGTTGTTGTAATCTTTCTTTGTAGTGCTCAAAATAATGCATAAAAAGGGCTTCGCGCTCTTCTTCCGTGGCTTTTTCGAAGATCTTCCGCTCACGTTCCACGAGCGGAACCTGCGCACCGCCTGAAGCGGTGCGACCGCCGGCCGAAGCGATGCCGATATCGGTTTTGAGTGGATCCTCAAAAACCTTTTTGCACAACTCATTCGTGTTTATGAGATCGGCGTGCTTGCGCACCTTTGCCTGGAGCATTCTGAAGTCTTCGATGCCTATTATCATGGCGAGCTTTACGTCGCTTCTCATGGCGATATCGACGATATGGGCCAAGAATTCTGTTTGTCCGCTGGAAACGCAACCGACTCCCAAAATAAGGATGTTTTCGTCGTGATAGATCGGCTGCGTAAAGGCTTTTCCTAAAAGCTTTAGATGGGAGACGGTCAAGTCGAACCGTTTGTTGATCTTTTCGAAAAGCGGATAATCGTAAAGCAGCCGCAATTCCTTGTGCGCTTCACGGTCAAAATCGGTGGTTTCACTTTCTATCGTCAGGTCTTTCGTGTCCGCGCTGATCCCCAGGGCTAAGGCAGTTGCTATACGCGCGTCCGGGACAAGGGAGAATTCCCTGAACAGGTTATAGAGAATAGTAGCGGCCGCACCCACCTCTTTTTTAATGATCAGGCAATTTTTGGGTATGGTGTTCAGAGGATGGTGGTCAATAATTATATCCGGATTGCAAGCGGCTAACTCACCTTTTTTAATCAGCTCCTTAAGGTCCTCGTGTCCCAAAAAACAATTGCTGACTCCGGTATCAAAAAGAATAATCAGTCCGTAAATATCACGATTTTCAATAAAGAACTTCTTATTCCTGATCTCAATGTTAAGCTTAGAGATCATGGTCGTGTTCATGGGATTGGAAATATTCCCCTCAGAAAAAATATCCGACTTAAAACCCCAGCCTTCTAGCAACTGGGTTAGGGCCATCGCAGAGAGAGCATCGGGATCGGCTTTGCCGTGGGTTATAATAGCTATCCTTTTATTTGAGGGGCATGACTTTATGCGAGCCTCGAAATCCTTTTTTTCCTGTGCACTGAGCAATCCGGAGTTGATTACCCCTAATTTTTTTTTGGCATCCATAATGCCCCCCCCCTTCTTATACCGCAATCATGTTTTCAATGATCAGACAATCTTATTTTGATTGTTATAATTATTATTTTATTATAATTTAAAAAAAGCTTTATGTCAAGGAATTCCAACAAATTTTATAAAAAAAATAGCTAATATTAAATAAATATTTATATTAATAGCCTTAATATTCGCTAAATCTTAATTAGCATTTAACCACACTATAATAGTTATATTTTATCCTTTTAGTTAAGGAGGTAAGTTTGTTCTTTATAAATTGGAGGAGATTGTTTGTATCAATAACAATTAAAAAACAGGATGATCTTATGGAAACCGCCTGCCGGATGAGAGAGCGCGAGGGGGCCGATATCGGCCATGAACTTTGCCGAAAACTTGAACAAGCGGAAGGCAACGCGGCGGAGGCGTCGCTTTCCTTAATAACATCCGAAGGATATGTTTATAATGATTTGAAAATCATCCCCTCTTTGAGCATAATTCAGAGGAACGAAAGAAAGGAGCCGAAAAAAATCGTTATTTTTGCGATCTCGTCAGACAGCGGTTTTCTTTATTTTATCTGGGCGGCCCCCGGCGAAAAACCGGAATATCGCGGTCCGGCCGATATCCATAAGGCCGGCAATCACATTAAATTCATACAAATAAAAAAAATCCGATCGCAAGTAAATTAGGCGCGCGTACACAATTCTCCTCCCGGGCAGACAAAAGTCTGCCCTTTTTTTATTTGCGGCGTAGAGACGTGGCAATGCCACGTCTCTACATTAAACTTTCACGTCTTTACCGCTAACCAATACCCCTCCCCGCCCCTCCCCTAATTAGGGGAGGGTGGCGATCCCGACGCCTCGGGAGAGCCGGGAGGGGTGTGGCACGAGTCCGCGAATCTCTCCCTTGCCAAGAGGAGATGCCCGAAGGGCAGAGGGGTGAGGGCGGTGCAAACAAATAAAAACCCGGAACGTGACGTTCCGGGGGTCTGTATTTTAAAATAATTTGTACGGACGGCCGTTTTCGGCGATAACGATCTCGCCGGGCAGATCCGTATTTTCTTTTTTGAATTGCTCCAGGCGCCTGGGGGCGCCATGGACCATTAGTGTGGTTTTGGGATGGAAGTCCTTGATAGTCTGCGCAATCTCGGCACTGGTAGCGTGGGCGCTGAACTGGTAACTGCGAACGCCGCATTCGAATTTCGTGAATTGGCCGCGCCAATTAACTACGCGTCCGTTCTGGGCGGCGATAGATAGATCGTCTAACGGAGTACCGGGTTCGCACCATCCCAGACGATAGATCACGGCGTTGGGGTCGTGCAAGTGTTCGCCGATATAGTTATTCGAAAGCGATCCTTCGACGCCCATGCCGGAGGACACCAGGTAGATAGCCGGTTGGCCGTTTTTAATCCGGGAACGAACCAATTGCGCCCGGTTATCCTCTTTGTCCGAAACAAAATATTTTTCAATTCCGGTCAATTTTCCGGTATGCGGTTCGTAGATGGAAAGTCCGTCCCGGACTTTTCCATCAACGTGTAGATACTCGGCCAGATCGGCTTTTTCAATTTCCAAAGCCACTTTGGCCCCGCGATCCACAAAGAATCCGCAGGCGACTACGCGCCGACCGGCGGCCATATCAGCCGCCAAATCGCTCCGAAACCGTTCGCTCACGGTTTTAAACGGCTCCAAGGGTTGGCAGGCATAGGTTGTATTGATAACCAACACGTCCACAGGACCGATTACGCCCGGGTCTAATTTTTTAACCAGCTCATAGCCGGTGGCTTCCCGGGAAAAATCCCCGGTAAAAAATATACGCTTGCCACCAACCTCAATGAGGTACCCCAGCGCGTCCATGATATGGCCGACGTTGTAAGGGGTTACCAGCGTATTGCCGATTTTAAACGGCTTTCCGGCTGTGACGGTCTCACTCAGATATTCCAGATCCCTCAGGTCCTGAAAACCGAAGGGCAGAACGCAATTTTCCCCGATAAAGCCTTCGGCCGCCAGGATTTTTTGGGCGGCACCGCTCATGATCTGGGTGCAAAGCATTTCCCAGTCAATCGGTAGATGCTCGCCGTCGGCACGCGGACCGTTCAATTTTTCAAACAATTGCCGCGGCGTAATGCCCAGCTCCTGACACCAATTCCGAATGGTGATGTGGATGGTGTCTTCTCCATGAATCGGCGCGAATTCCCGCGCCAAAACGGATTTGTAAAATTGCCGCGGCACGATCCCGTTGCGGATCAAAGCCGCTTCGCCGCCCACGTGGTCAAGATGACCATGCGTGTTGAGCACATGTGTAGGCTCAAAGTACTCTTTCATGGCCGCGAAATCCGGAAGCCTCAGGGCCTTTTCCCGCTTCGCTTCCATGCCGCAATCAATGAGAGTGGCCAGGTTTTTGCCGCGCAGTCCCGCACAAAATGGGCCGCCGATCTCGCCGGCCCCGCCAAAAAACATGAGTTCGGTATCGTTATTCCACCACATCGTTTTTCTCCCTTCTGGTTCCGCTTCTTTCGGTGTAGCTAGGTTGTAAAGAGCGGAGGTTATTGGTTTATGTCCCCCAAGTCCTACGCGTTTGCCTTAAACTTTTCTCTTTTCCTGTCCGCAATATCCTTTCGGCCAATCATGGGATCCGGCTGTCGGTTATTTCTTCCCTTTCGTTTTGAATTAGGGTGGAACTAAAAAGAAATCGGTTTAAGCGCAAACGCCTGGAACTTGAATTAATATATTATCTTAGCACAAAATTTTATTTTTGTCAACCAGAACGTTCTCTACTGTTAATAATTATAATAATTTTTTACTAATACTAAACAAATAAAAAATAAAATTTGCCTGATTTTACTAAAAAAATAAAAATTGGTATAATAAAAAGAGTTAACAAGCTCAAAAAAAATTATGTCCGCCTATAAACTTAACGGCAATGACAAAATAATCGACAGCGATAAGCAATATGTCTTAAGGGTCAGGGATCTGGCCAAAGAAGACAAGCCTCGGGAAAAGCTCATCAAATACGGACCGGATATTTTGTCGGCCGCTGAACTTTTAGCTATTATCTTAAGCACCGGCACGAAAAAAGAAGAGGTTATGACTATGGCTTCCCGGCTTTTAAAGGAATACGGAGAAAAAACGATCATAAACCAGACCAAACCCGTGGTTCTCGAAAAAGAACTCGGCATCCCGATAACCAAAGCTTGCCAGATAGTCGCCTGCTTTGCCCTGGGGCGCAGATTTTTCCGGGAAACGAACGGCGGAGCGGTTACGATCAGAACCGCCAAGCAGGCCTTTAATTATTTGAAGGATATGCGCGATCTGCCCAAGGAACAGTTGCGCGGGCTTTATCTTAATAGCCGCTACCGCCTGATCCATGACGAAGTCATATCCGTGGGGAGCCTGACCGCCAACATCGTCCATCCGCGGGAAATATTCCGGCCGGCGATAGAATATTCCGCGGCCGCGGTCATTATCGCCCATAATCACCCCTCGGGAAGCGTTACTCCCACAAAGTCGGATATTACCGCAACTGATCAGATCGCCGCGGCCGGACGAATATTAGGAATAGATCTTTTGGACCACATCATTATCGCCAAGAATAAATTCGCGAGTATTCAGCTAAACCAAGCTCTTAACGTTTAATTAACAACTTAACGCGAAAATTATGGATCGCGGCAAACAAACAGGGTATTACTCGATCACCGAGAATAGCCTCACGACCGTCTCTGATAAATCCAGCTGCGGCTTTCAGCTGCTTTTTCTGCGCGACCTTGAAGAAGACGGGCCCGACAAGAAAACGGACAGACTCAAGCGGGTGGATTTTCACGTCCGTTCCGACGATTATTTCGGTACCGCGGCCACCGTGCTCGATTATATCGCTCAGGAAAGCGCCATGGAACCGGGCTACCGTTTAGTTCTCAAAAATATCAAAAACGACATGCTTTATCTCCAGGATAATTACAGGATCGTGAAAAAATAATTTATCACAAAAAAAACCAAGCTCCCGCGAAGAGTTTGGTTTTTTGTTCTCCCGGATCATCGGTCGGCCAGCCCGAATTGGCTATTATATAGCGAGGAGTAAAAACCCTGACGGGCTATAAGCTCGCCGTGCCTTCCCTGCTCCACTATATTGCCGTCATTAACGACCAGGATCAGATCCGCGTTCCTGATCGTCGATAAACGATGGGCGATCACGAAACTGGTCCTGTTTCTCATGAGTTTGTCCATGGCTTTCTGTATCAATACCTCGGTTCTTGTATCGACCGAACTGGTCGCCTCATCGAGTATTAAAATGGGCGGATCGGAAAGCATTGCCCGGGCGATCGTCAAAAGCTGTTTTTCGCCCTGGGAAATATTATCGGTCTCTTCGTTCAATTCCATGTCATAGCCGCCGGGCAAGGTACGTATGAACTGGTCGGCATGAGCCGCTTCCGCCGCCGCTATAATCTCCTCTTCGGTGGCTGATTGGTTGCCGTATGCGATATTATCCCGGATCGTACCGTTAAAAAGCCAGGCATCCTGCAGGACCATTCCGAAAAGGCGGCGCAAACGCGAACGCTTTAGTTCGCGTATATCCGTTCCGTCCACGAGAATAGCTCCGCCGTTCACCTCGTAAAAACGCATCAGAAGGTTAACCAACGTGGTCTTGCCCGCACCTGTCGGGCCGACGATGGCCACTCGTTTTCCGGGATCGATCTTGGCGTTTAACCCCTTAATAACCGTCTTTTCCGGTTCATAGCCGAAAACAACGCCTTTAAATTCTACTTTGCCCCGAACATCGCTCGGTCCGGTTGATTTTTCCGGTTCCCGCGTTTCTTCCGCCTCGTCAAGAAATTCGAAAACGCGCTCCGCGGCCGCCGCTGTCGACTGAAGTATATTGGCGATGTTGGCTGTCTGGACAATCGGCTGGTTGAATTGCTGGACGTAATGGATAAAGGCCTGGATATCCCCGATGCTGACTCGGCCGCGCAGAGCCAAAATCCCCCCCAACACGCTTACGCCCACATAACCGAGATTGCCGAAAAAGCTCATGAGCGGCATCATAAGTCCGGAAAGGAATTGCGCCTGCCAGGCGCTATCGTGCAATTGCTCGTTCATGGAACGGAATTTATTCAATGAACGTTTTTCCCCGCCGAATACTTTGACGATATTATGTCCGGCATACATCTCTTCGATGTGTCCGTTGATCCTGCCGAGGGAATCCTGCTGATCCCTGAAATGCTTCTGCGATCTCTTTATTATGGCGCTAATGGCCGCGAGGCTCAAAGGCAGTATCATAAGGGCAACAAGGGTCATGAGCCAATTTATCAAGAACATCATGATTAAAATTCCGACCAAAGCCGTGACCGCTGTAATTATCTGGGTTAGGCTTTGGTTAAGCGTCTGGGAAAGGGTGTCCACGTCGTTTATAACCCGACTAAGAATATCGCCATGGGCTTTATCGTCGAAATACTTTAAGGGCAAGCGGTTGATTTTTTTGGAAATAGCCTTTCGAAAATCATAGGTGATCTTTTGGGCGACGTCCGCCATGAGCCATCCCTGAATATACCCGAAAAGGGCGCTTAAAAGATATAATACGATCAAAAGCATTGCCGTATGACCCAAAACACCGAAATTCACTCCTGGGCGGGGGCTCAATTCTCCCGGACTAGCGGCGTTGTCATACGCCTTTATGTCCATAAAATCGCTAACGATCTGATTGGTCATGCCGCCAAGGATCTTTGGACTAAGTATAATGAAAGCCGTACTAAAGATCGCGAATATGACCACGACAATGATTGGCGACCAAAAAGGCCTTAAGTAAACGATCAGATTCTTCATCGTGTCCTTGAAGTTTCTGGCTTTTTCTATCTTGATCATGTAGCCCGGACCGCGCATGGGCATAATCGGCTTGGATTGTTTTTGGTTGTTTTTATTTTCAGTCATAATAATCAGCTGCTAATACTTGATCTGCCGCCAAGTTCTTTTTCCGACAATTGCGATAATGCTATTTCCTTATAAACCGAGCAGGTTTTCCATAATTCCCCGTGCTTTCCGGTCCCGACTATCCTGCCTTTGTCCAGAACAATTATTTGATCGGCATTTATAACGGTGCCGATCCTTTGAGCGACCACCAGAACTGCGGATTTTTCCGTTTCCGCTTTAAGGGCTTTACGCAGGACAGCATCGGTCCGGAAATCCAAGGCTGAAAAACTGTCATCAAACAGGAAAATATCCGGTTTTTTAGCCAATGCCCGCGCGATAGATAAACGCTGTTTCTGGCCGCCGGAAACATTCGAGCCTCCCTGGGAAATCGATCCGCCGTATTTACCGCCTATCCGGCCGATAAATTCGGCGGCTTGCGCGACTTCCGCCGCCCGTCGCATCTCCCGGTCATGCGCTTTCGGCGCGCCGTATTTTATATTGCTTTTAACCGTACCGGAAAATAATACGCCTTTTTGCGGAACGTATCCGAGACAAGAGTAAAGGTCGGCGAATCTAAGATCTCGCACATCAACGCCCTTCACGAACACATGACCGTAGTTCACGTCATAAAAACGGGTAATCAGGTGGATAAGAGTCGATTTGCCGCTGCCGGTCGAACCGATAAAGGCTGTCGTTTTTCCGGCCGGAACCGAAAAACTTATATTCTCGAGAACAGGATATTCGGCACCGGGATAAGCGAAGGTTACGCCGCGAAATTCGACAGCCGGTGCGCCGGTTATGAAGGGGGCGCTTCTGGCTGGCTCTTTTATGGACGGTTCCGTTTCGAGAACTTCGGCCACGCGAGCGCCGGAAACGGAAGCGCGCGGCAACATTATGAAAATCATCGACATCATCATGAATCCGAAAAGAACCTGCATCGAATACTGCATAAAAGCGATCATATCCCCTATAAGCAGGCCGCCTTCTCCGATAAGGCTCGCGCCGTACCAAACTACGGCGATCATCGTAAAGCTTGATACAAGCGTCATGAACGGCTGCATTATCGCCATCAGCCGATTAAGAAAAAGGTTTAAAGCGGTCAAATCGGCATTAGCCCGATCGAATTTCCCCTCTTCGTATTTTTCGGCATTAAACGCACGGATAACCTTTAAACCGGTCAAATTTTCACGGGTAACGAGATTGAGCCGATCGACGAGTATCTGCAGAAGCTTGAATTTAGGCATAACAACGCTCCAGATAAACAAAACCATGCCGATCATAACAAACACCGCCGCTCCCATTATCCAGGTCATGGAGGGCGCAGTCCGGTAAGCCTGAAAAATAGCGCCGGCCGCGGTCAGCGGAGCTACGAGCATTATCCTTAACATCATATATACGATCGTCTGGATCTGCTGGATATCGTTGGTCGAACGCGTGATCAACGAAGAAGTCGAAAATCGGTTGAATTCGGCCAGCGAGAATCCCTGCGCCTTGGCGAAGACTTTCTCGCGTATAGCTGTAGCGAATCCGGTCGCGACACGAGCCGCCTGATAGCCGGCCATAACGATACAGACGGCTCCGACCAAAGAAAGGCCGAGCATAAAAAGTCCGGTCGAAATTATCACGTCGATTTCACTTCCTCCCAGTATGCCCTGATCGACGATCCGGGCTATATAACCGGGTAATTCTAAATTTACCGTAACCTGAATTACGGTCAAGAAAAAAATAACGATGATCTGCCGTATATAATTTTTTAAATATTTAAGTAATTCGATCATAATAATTAAAATCTTCCAATAACCTTGAAATTATTTTTATAACCGGTGTAATATTATACCAAAAATCGCCCCGATTGGCGATTTTTAGCTTTCGTAAATGATTTACATTTAGTGAAAAGTCGGGCTGGGCGGAATTGAACCGCCATTACACGAACCCGAATCGTGCGTAATAGCCTTTATACCACAGCCCGTATGGATTGCCGAATTATTTGGTGGAAAAAATCTTATTTAATACATAGCCGACAAGCGATAAAATTATACCGAACAAAATCGCTGTCCAGAAGCCGCTAACATGAAAACCCTTTATTACCGATGAAACCAGCATTATTAGCGCTGCATTAATAATAAACGTAAACAGGCCTAATGTCAAGATATTGATCGGCAGGGTCAGGATCAGCAAAACAGGCTTCAGGGTAACGTTTATAAGGCCCAAAAACAAGGCTACCCACAGGGCCGCCCAAAAAGTATCGATGGTAACGCCGGTAATTATATAAGCGCCGATGATCACGGCACAAGCGTTAAGAAGCCATTTTAATAAAATCTGCATAAATATCTACTTCTTAATCAAATCGTCCCTCTTTAAAAGCTTCTTTACGATAATATAAAGAATTGTTAAAACAATAAAGAAACTTAACAAAGCATCTATAATAGAGCCGATGTCAAAAACAGCTCCGCCAAGCTTAAAAGTCAGGTTCTGGAATTTTTCACCGGGAACAATCAGATCGATAAATGGCGTAAAAATACCTTTGACGAGCGCGTCAATCAGGGTTTTTGAACTCTGCGCGATAATCACGCCAATCGCCATCCCGACAACTGAATATTCCTTGAGGAAGGCAAAAAGGCCGGCCGCGAAATTTTTTTTCTCCGTTTTTTCTTCTGTCATAAATTCTTGAATCAGCCCGCCATTGTTCGTGGACCTAGGGAGAATCGAACTCCCGTCTCTACAATGCGAATGTAGCGTTATACCACTAGACCATAGGCCCAAAAGCCATGGCGGGCAGATTTTCTCATTTTTTATTTTATGAGCTCAATGCTCTCTATGATCACGTCCTCGGTCGGATGATCCCGTTCGTTCACTTCAACTTTTTCGATCTTATCGACCGCGTCCATGCCCTCGGTCACATAACCGAAATTCGTGTGTTTGCCGTCGAGCCAGGGCGTAAAATCCTTGGTAACTATAAAAAACTGGGAGCCGTTCGTGTCGGGGCCGGCATTGGCCATAGCGAGCGAACCGCGTACCAGGGGATGATCATTAAACTCGTCCGCGAATTTATAACCCGGGCCGCCCATGCCGTCATTAGACCAATCATCGTCTTTGGAATTAGGATCACCGCCCTGGATCATGAAATCCGGGATCACCCGATGGAACTTGGTACCGTCGTAAAAACCGTTTTTGGCCAGAGTCAGAAAATTATTGACTGTTTTGGGCGATTCCGCGCCGTAGAATTTAACGGTAATGTCCCCGAAATTGGTTTTAAGTATCGCTCCGGTATATTCGCCGAAAAGCTCTTCCGTGGCCATGCCCGGTCGGGGCTCTTCCGCCGGCGGCGGGGTCGGCGGTTGGGGTACCGTCGATGAATCATTGCCGTTGCCAGTGGGTTTTACTACCGGCGTGGCTCCGTTTTTGATGTCTTGCATACGCGCTAGAACGTCACCCTCGCCGTAATTGGCCGTTTCCGGGGGCACCGTTTCTTCATTAAATTGGCTGACCGGAGTAGCTGTGCAGCCAGCCAAGAGGATTAATAAGCCGATGATCGTTATGTGTTTATACATATACGGGTTTGCTCCTTGTCCCGGCATTTCGGGATTTTCGGAGTTATGATAATTCACAATATTCCTAAAATCATTTTAGCAGATTTTCCTTAATCAGGAAAGTCTGTTTTGGCGTTAAAACCGGGAAATTTATTTGACCCAATATTCTTCTTTCATCTTCCTGTCATCCTCTTCCCGTTTTTCCTCGATCGCCTCCCTGGCTTTTTTCCTGAGTTCGGCCAATTCCTCTTCCTTGAGTTCCCGTGCCCGCCTGTCAAGATATTCCGGTTCGTTCAGAGCGGGATCTTCGATCACTTCCATGAGCAGAACGTCTAAAACCGCGCCCATTTTCGGCCCGGGCTCGAAACCCAGTTCGGCGATCATACGGTCCCCGTTGAGCTTGAGATCGCGGACCGACACCGGATCGTTCTGCACTTTTTCCATCATGTATTCCAGATGCCGCAATTTATAGGGTTTAGCTTTCGGCACTCCCGAGCCGAGCCGGTCCGCGATCCGGAGATCGATCAGGTCCTTAAGGTTCTCCTTGCCGACCTTCCTGATCAGGCGCCTGACCGAAGCGGCGGTAACCTCGTCGACATTATAATAGAACATATGATGCCGCACCAGGTTGGTTATTTTTTCCGTATCTTCGTTCGAGAATTTAAGCCGCGCGAGTATTTTTCGCGTAATCCTCTCGCCCGCGTATTCATGATTGTAAAAAGTCGCCACGCCGTTTATGATCTTTTTGGTTTTCGGTTTGCCGATATCGTGGAGCAGGGCGGCCATGCGCACGCGCCAATCCCGGCTCGGGCAATATTTAAGCGACAGTAAATTATGCCTGAACACCGTATAAACGTGGTGCCTGTCCTGTTTTACGTCAACACCGATCAATAATTCGGGCATAATATACTGTAATAATTTCGTATCGTGCAGGAGAGCAATCCCTTCGTATGCCCGGTCCGACTCCAGGATTTTCTTAAGCTCGTCCCGAATCCTTTCATTGGCGATGAATTTGATGCTGCCCGCCAGCTTGACGATCGCCCGTTCCGTTTTCGGTTCGATCGCGAACCCTAATTGGGAGGCGAAACGAATCCCCCTCATCATGCGCAAGGCGTCTTCCTTGAACCTGTCCGCCGGCTCCCCTACTGCCCGCACCACTTTCTTTTCGATATCCTTCCGTCCTCCGAATAAATCTATTATCTCATAGCTTCCCCCCGATCCTTTTAAGCCGGCCTTATTCAAATTCAAGGCCAAAGCATTGACCGTGAAATCCCGTCTTTCCAGATCTTTCTCGAGTTTATCCTCGAAAATGACCTTGTCCGGGTGCCGCCGGTCGCTGTACCCCCGTTCCGACCGGTAGGTCGTAACTTCCGCGACCGGGTCCGATTCGGACGATAACGTCCCATTGGGTTTTTGTTTTTCTATTCTCTTTGCGGGTATCAATACGGTTCCGAATTCATTTTCGTATTTGCCTTCAGGAAAAACCTTTAACATCTGCTCCGGCCTGGCATTCGTGGTAATGTCCCAATCCTTGGGTTTTTTTTCCATCAACAAGTCCCGTACGCAACCGCCCACTATATAAGCCTCAAAACCGGCCTTTTCAAGCCTAGCGATTATAGTTTGGACGTAATCGGGTATGGTCATATTTCCGGTTAAAACAATTAAAAAACCAATATCAGTAATTGGTTTCTATAATAAAATAATATAATAATTAGTAATTTTAGTCAATATTTAAATCCATTTTTCTTTTTTCGCTTTGATGGGCAGGGAGAAGCTGAAAACCGTTCCCTGGTTCAGCCGGGATTCAAACCAGATCTTGCCGCCAACTTCTTCCAGAAGAGACCTTGATATGTACAAACCCAATCCCGTCCCGCTCGCCTCTATTTTTTTAACGTTATCGGCCCGGAAATATTTTGAAAATATCTTGGACTGCTGCCGCAGAGGGATGCCGACGCCGTTATCTTTGACCGAAAGGATTATGCTCCCTCCCGCCTTTTTGGCGTTTATTTCGATCCTGCCGCCGGTGTCGGTGTACTTTATCGAGTTATGGAGAAGATTGTGCATGACCACACGGATAATATTCTTGTCGACTTCGATCGTCGGGATCATCCGGTCGATATTTCTCGCGACATCGATCTTCTTGTTCTTTATCTGCGTTTCGACTTCCGCCAAAGCGCAATCGATAAGATCGACGATCTCCGCCGGCTCCGGTTCGGCCACGAAAGTTCCCATTTCGATCTTGGAAATATTCAAAAGAGCGTTAATAAGTTCCGACATCTTGAATACATCCTCATAAATATCGTTTAAATACTCCGCCTGTTCTTTGGTCACCTGTCCGGCCGCGTCTTTCAGTAATAACTCGGCGGACAGACTTATGCTGGATAGTGGCGTCCGGAGCTGGTGGGAAGCTAACGACACAAATTCGGATTTGGCCCGATCGATCTCTTTTTGTTCCGTAATGTCGCGTTCGATGGCAATATAGAAAAGGATGCCCTTGTTATCGTCAAAAACCGGAGAGATCCTGATCTCGGCTTCGTATTCCGTCCCGTCTTTGCGCTTATTCCTTAATTCGCCGATAAAGGTCTTTTTTTCGTCCCTGATCTTCGTCCACATTATTTTATAGTAATCACTGTCCTTTATGCCGCCCCACAGCTTCCGGCTGCCTATTTTTTCGCCGATTATTTCCGATTGGGAATAGCCGGATATTTTTTCGGCGGCCTGATTGACGTAGAGGATCGTTCCTTTTTTATCGGTAATTATGACCGTATCAGACGCGTATTTTACCGCTAATTTGAATTTTTTCAGGTCTTCGGTGGAGTCTTTTAATTTTTTTTCGACAAGTTTGCTGCCGGTAATATCGATGTCCATACCTAAAGCCCCCCTGATCTCGCCGTCTTCGCGGATCGGGGCGATCGTACTCTGAAAATATCTTTTTCCCTCCCCGGACGATCTTTCCGTTTCCCGATCGATGGTTTTTCCTTTCATAGCCTCCCGATTGTTCTTCCCCCATATTTTTTTTTCTTTCGCGCTTACCCGGGAAACTTCCTTTAGCGTCTTGCCGATGATATTCCCCCAGCTTTTTCGGCATTGCGAGTTCTGTAAAATATATTTGTTCTCTTTGTTCATGGCGAACAGGGAGAAAGGCAGGCTATCGATAACCGACTTAAGCAGGGTCCGATTTTCCTTAAGCTGGTTTTCCGCTTTTTTATGGGCCGTAATATCGTTTATGCAAACCAACAGATTGCTGTATTTGAGCTCCGTATTCGGAAAATTTATCTTTAGCTGGATATTGATCTTCTCCCCGGTCAAGGTCGTGGCGACAGTTTCTGTTTCAAATTCTTTTTTTCGCTTAGCGATGGCGATCAATTGTTCCTTGAACAAGGGTAGGGATTCATTATTGATTATGCGGCTTAACGGCCCCAGAAGATCGTCCGCCCTTTTCGCTTTATATAATTTTACCGTAGCCACGTTCACGTACCTGACCGTGACCATATTAAGGGCCCGGCGGACATCTTTCGGGTGATCTTCGAAGTGACGTTCGAAATTTACGACGCCGCGTTTTTTTAAACGGTTGATGAAGCTTTTTACGCCAGAATAATCCTCTACCCACATCGATACCGGAGCGTACTCGGTGTATTCGAGCAGATTATTATATCGCTCCTCGCTTAGACGCAGTCTTTCGGCTACGACAAAATCGCCCTCTCGTCTCCCCCGGCTTTTCCTTTTTTCCCGCCCTTTAACGATTTTTTTCTTTGTATAATTAGCGCATTCTCTAAAACCAATAGGAAATAATCCTTTTTTTAGCATAAATATATCTAATTTTAAAGAAATTATGTAAAACTTAAATTTTGGTTCTTTAGTAAATTTATAATATATATTAATTAAAATTAAATTAAAATATTAAGAAAACATTAAATTTTAATCATATTATTATCGTTTATTTATTTATTTTTAATAAATTGCTTTAATTATTATTTTTTTTAAAAAACACCTTGTTTTTTTATAGGTGTTTTTATGGATTATTTTATATATAAAATGCTTATAAATTGCGAAAGGCAAGTCTTGCTCTCCGGCTTAACTTAAATACTCCCAGGAATTTCGCGCTTCCCTGACTGTCCTCTCTATTTGATTAATTAACGCTATTACGCTCATGGTGATCAGTAATAGCAGAAAAGCGCTAACACAAATAATGACCTGAACGACCCGCTACAAAAATTCCCGAAATAAGTAGTCCAAAGAGCTCGACTTGCTTCCATCATGAAGGCTATCAGGCGTTAGTTAAAGAAAGCTGAAATAAAAATGAAAATCAACGGAATAATCGGTTATTGGCGGAGCCTTGGCGAAAAACCGAAAACATTGTTAAGGGTCGTCGATCTTCTTATATTACAGCAGAAAAATTATACAAAAAGAGCAGACTTTAAATGCCCGCTCTTGCCGATAAAAAATCTTATTCGAGAGTTATGGCTCCCTTGGGGCAAACCGCTACGCAGGCGCCGCATTCGATGCATTTTTCCTTATCTATTTCCACTTTATCTTTTCTGACGATCGCCTGAACCGGGCAGATCTCGACACAGCCATTACAGGCTTCACTTTGGCCGCAATCGCAGGAAACGCATTTGCCGTCCCGCCAACAACATTTATCGTAATCTATTTTTATGCTCATAAGTTATGATTTTATTTTATTATTAATATTTAATATAGCATACGATCGGAAGTTATACAAATTATACAAATTCCTTCATTTATAAAAAACAGGAAGCTATTTTCCTGTTCTTCGTTTGATTTTAACGGCGGTATTCGAGTTCTACTCTGACAAGGGGGTAGCGATTACCCATGATTTCGATAAAAATAGTATCGTCTATGATCCCTGCCGGATTTCTTATAAGTAAAAAATTATTCTGCCGACCGTCATTGCGGCCTGTGTTTTTATGCTGCCGCACCTGAATATCCCAAAAACCGGGTTCACGGCCATCGGAAAAAAATAGTTTAAAAATCTCGTCATGTTCTTCGGGGCATATCGAGCCGACATTACCCAGGTCAAAACAATAAGCAATATCAATCTTCGGCATCTTTTTGGCTATCAATATGATATCCTGGACGGTTTGGGCGCCGCTCGCCCCTGGATCATGATTAAAAATAACTTCCAGGGCCGTGCAGGTCTTGCACCAGCATATCCTGCTTTCGGTCCCACATCCGAATTCCCTTCGCCAACGGTTGATAAATCCTAATTTATCGTCCATTTCTCCTCCTTCGCAGCCCATCGCCGCGTTCTTTTATTTGAAAGAACTATTTTACCGGCAATATTAATTTATATGAATTCTGTTCCGCCGTCAAGGCAAAAAACAAAACGTAAATTCGACAACCGGCCCTGACCGCATGAACTAATTTATAGCCTTTTTAACCATTTTAATATTACCCAGGCGATCATGCCCCCGGTAACGGCCGTGAATAGTTGCGGCCAGCTCATCATCTGCGCAACTTTTACGGCTAGTTCCTGTTTCAAAAGCAGCTGGCCGATCAAATTAACGCTTCCGAATAAAAATAAGGATTTTAATCCCGCTCCGATAAAAACTCCCAGCCAATATCCCTTTTTGTCGTCTTTTATGCTCGAATACCACCACTCTACGCTTAAAATAAAAATAACGTTCGAGATCATGATAAAAGGCACGACCGGAGACAGTATGGCGGGCAAAAGACCTCCTGAAAGCGCCAAGAGGCTCGGCACCAGGCACAAAACCAGAGCGCTCCTCACACCTACTATGAACAAAACGATAATAAGAATAGCATTCACGATCGGACCCGTGATCCACTGCAGATGAATGAAAAACGGCAGCGCAGACGCGATGCCGAACATGGCTAAAAACCAGGCTGTTTCGCGGATATTCAATTTTACGGCCGTTTGTTCTTTGGTATAAGGCATATTCAATATTTCCTTCTCTTCTTATATTTAGTATGCAGTACGGCGTGCTCCAGTTTATGGTTCTCATTTTTTAGCCATTTCAGGACATCCAGAGCCCCTTTATTGTCGTAAGATTTGCGGAACGCGCTTTTTTTATCGATTTCGTGCAAAGCCGCCGCCCGTTCGCTTATTATCTTCCGGCTGGTGGGGATCGGCTGTCCGCCGCCGCCGATGCAGCCGCCCGGACAGGCCATCACTTCGATATAATCGTATTTTTTCAAATTTTTCAAAACCGGTTCGACGTGGCCTATGCCGTTAACGACGGCGACCCGGAGCATCTTGCCGGCTACCGCCACGGTCGCTTCTTTTATGTCTTCGCTTCCGCGCACCGCCTTATAATCCACGCGCGACCGGCAAACGCCGCTTCGCCTGTCCCCGCAGGCCAGAACATGGGCGGCGCGCAAAGCCGACTCCATGACCCCGCCGGAACCACCGAAGATCGCGGCCGCTCCGGAATATTCGCCCAGCGGATTATCTGCCCGGCTTTTTTTTAATTTCGACAGGTCAAGATTATTCTTTTTGAGCATAAAAGAAAATTCCCGGGTCGTCAAAACGTTGTCGACCGGATACAGGCCTTTGATTTTCATCTCCGGACGCTTCGCTTCGTATTTTTTGGCCGTACAAGGCATAATAGAAACCACCACGATATTTTTCGGATTTAACCCCATTTTTTTCGCCCAATAGGTTTTGATTATTCCTCCGCCGTGGATATGGGGGCTTCTCGCCGTGGTCAGATGCGGCAATATTTCGGGATGGTAGATCTCCGCGTAATTAACCCATCCGGGACAACAGGAGGTGATCATCGGCATCGGCGCTTTCGCGGTCTTTTTCGACAGCCTCGAGAGCAGCTCCTCCGCTTCGATAATAGTCGTTATGTCGGCGGAAAAATTCACGTCGAATACGTAATCGAAGCCGAGCTGGCGAAGGCCGGCCACTATCTGCTCCGTGACTATTTGGCCGTAAGGCAAACCGAAATCTTCTCCGATCGACACGCGGATCGAAGGCGCGAATTGAGCCACCATGATCTTGCCGCTCTTGGATTTATTTTTAATGAGGCTTTCCGCGTCCCTCCACTGCGCCTGCTCCTGGGCCGCCGATACCGGACAATGAACGGCGCATTGGCCGCAGAGGATGCATTGGATATTTTTCTTTTTCGTCGGAACCACTTCCTGGTTTACGCCCTTCCCCGCCAGCTCAAGATAATGTATGTTCTGCAGGAGCGAGCAGGCGTCAACACAATTACGGCAATCGATACATTGCGTGCCGTCGATCTCGACGGCATTGGCGAATTTATAGGTTCGGCGGTCTTTCTTCCGGTCGCGGAAGGTGGTGATCAATAGTTTATATTTTTGGGCCGTTTTAAGGAGCTTGCATTCAAAGCGCCAAATGCACTCGGGGCACTTTTCGATATGTTCGGCATAGATCAATTCCAGATTCGCGTTCCTGGCCCTCCTGACGCGTCCGCTCTCGGTCAATATCTCCATGCCGTTCTCCGCCTTGGTCGAACAGGACGTTACCAGATTCTTCCGTCCGACCACTTCCACTACGCAAACCCGGCAATTGGCTTTTATGGGCAGATCCGGATGCCCGCATAGTCCGGGGATATTGATCCCCTTGGACTTTGCCGCCCGCATGATGGTCGACCCCTCCTCGCAAGCTACCGTTTTGCCGTTTATTTTTATCTTGATCATTTTCATATATATTTATAATTTGATCTTTCTCAGATTCTGATAGATCAGATGGGAGTAAATCAAAACAAAAGGCATAAAAGCGAAAGAGACGATCTGGGAAACAAAATTCCATATGACCACGAATGTTTCATTTTTCGTAAAAGTTAAGGGAAGAACTATTAATAAAAAAAACAATGCCTGCAATAACAGCAATCGGCCCGCTACCGCCCACCAATATCCCCGGACCAATTCCCGGCTGCGTTTGATAGCGCTTACCCCCCCGACGCCCTCATAAACCAAAAACCACAGGGCAAAACCGTAATTGATCGCCGCGATAATGCCGGGAACGACCAGTAATAAGGTCCAGAGGAATACGAAAACCGCCGTGATGACGCTGGTCGCGAAAAATTTCCAGGATATTTTTTTCGCTTCCAAAAAAGATCCTTTGACGGTCGGGCGCTCCCCGGCGTTTTTAACCATAACGAAAAGGCCGGCTCGGGAGATGATCGCTATGACCACCAGGAATACCACGCTCCCCGCCCCCAAGAGGATCAACAGATATCTCAGGAACAATAATACTATATTGCCGTTGTTCAAAAAAGTCAGGACGCCGTTCAGGATAAATATTATCGCCAGAGGCAGCAATCCTAAAAGGGGCACTAATAACATGCCGACAAACCGCCAAAAATTATTTTTGTATAAAACCCATGATTCTTTAAGCAAGACCGCGACGGGACTTATTTTTCTGTTTATCGGACCGCCAGCTCGCGCCTCGGCGGAGGCCGTTGTTTGTGATTGTGACATGGTTTAAAAAATTAATTGCTTAATTTACAGGTAAGGCAATCAGCGATCATTTTTCGATCGGCTTTGGGCAATTTCATCCTTTCGCCCACAGGGGTCATGACTACGTTTTCCAAAAAAGAAAAAATCGCCGTCGGCGCGGAGCTGCCGAGTCCGCAAAAACTGGTTTCGCTCAGGTTATTCAAAAGTTCCAGGAGCATCTGCCAGTTGGTATTCTTGTCACCTAAAAGTTCGCGCAGGCGGAAAGTGCCTTCGCGGCAGGGCGTGCATTGGCCGCAGGATTCGGACCGGAAAAAATCCGCCCATTTTTTTATGAGCACCATCGGATCGTGCTTGATGGCGCTATACACGGTTATAGAACCGCTCCCGACGGCCGGCCGTTTCAGCTGCTTTGAATTCAGTACGACCCCGGAACCGTCGCCTCCGACCTGGATAAAAAAATCGAATCCCGGATAATTATCCGTTTTTTTGAGGATCTTTTCGATGGTCCAGTCGGACGGAAAACGGTAAACCCCGGTCCAAAGGCAATCGCCGTTGATCGTATAAAAACGCTCCCCCTTATATTCCCCGGCCGCGGCCAAGCTAACGTCATAGAAGGTTTCCACGTTATTAACGAGCGTCGGAGAATTCCAAAGTCCGTTCGTCGGCGGGAACGGCGGCCGCAAACGCGGTTCGACGCGTTTTCCCTCGATGCCGTTTAACACGGAGGTTTCTTCGCCGCCCGCGTATCCGGCCGTCTTCGGCTTATTGAATATAGTTACAGGCAAAGAGCCGATCGTTTGTTTTAATTTTTTGACCAATTTCTTGTTTTTCGAATACCGGGGATTCAGGTAAACATATCCTTTGACGTCAATTTTCTTCTTTCCGCGCCCGCGGTCGCCGAGGTATTCGATGGCCAGTCTCATGCCGTCCATGAATCGTTCCGGATGATTTTCCAATATGAACAGATCTTTTTTTACGCCCGGTTCCCCCTCGGAAGCGTTGGCGATCACGTATTTTTCGCTTCCATGGGCCTTTTTCACGAACTCCCACTTAAGACCGGTCGGAAAGCCGCCGCCGCCGCGCCCCACAAGACCAGCTTTTTTTATTTGGATTATTATATTGGGCATAAAATATTCTTTAACTGATACGAAAACCAAGAAACAAGATACAAGGATACAAACAAATTTCAAATAACAAATTCCAAATACTGGAACTTTTTGATTTTTGGATATTGGAATTTGAAATTTGTTTGGTTATTGTATCTTATATCTTTGTATCTTAACCATCGTTTTAATTCTAATGGTCTATATTAATTTTTTTCTCCCGAAATATTCCACCAGATCCACCATCCTGTTCGAATAGCCCCATTCGTTATCGTACCAGGCGATCACTTTCACTAAATTGCCGCCGACCACTTTCGTCAGGCCAAGATCGATTATCGAACTGGCCGGATTACCGATTATATCGGTCGATACCAGGGGGGCGTCCGTAACCTCCAGAATACCCTTAAGACGGGCGCTCCGGGCCGCTTTTTTGAATGCCGTATTTATCTTTTTTTCATCGGTTTTTTTGCGGGTAACGAAAACAATATCGCAAAGCGATCCCACCGGAGTCGGTACGCGGACCGACATTCCGTCAAATTTTCCCCTTAAGGCCGGGATGGTTTCGGCCGCGGCGATAGCGGCCCCGGTCGTCGTCGGCACCATATTTATGCCCGCGGCCCTGGCCCGCCTTAAATCCTTATGCGGGCCGTCCACTATCCGCTGGTCAGCGGTATAGGAATGGATAGTGGTCATGATCGCTTTTTCAATTCCGAATTCCCGCCTGATAACGTCGGTCGCCGGGGCAAGACAGTTGGTCGTGCAGGAGGCGTTAGACAGGATCCGGTCGGTTTTTTTAATTTTATCCTCGTTCACTCCCATGACGATCGTTTTTATGTTGCCCTTGGCAGGCGCGCTTATGATCACTTTTTTGGCGCCGGCCTTTAGATGGAGCCCCGCGCCGTCCTTATCCCTGAAAAAACCGGTCGATTCGATCACTATGTCCACTTCCATTTCTTTCCAGGGGAGTTCCCCCGGATCTTTGGCGGCAAAAACCGGATATTTCCTGTTATTTACGATCAGGGCGTCTTTTTTATATCCGATTTTCCCCGAAAACCGGCCATATACCGAATCGTACGCGAGCAAATGCGCCAGAGTGGCCGTATCGGTCAGATCGTTTATGCCAACGATTTTGTGCGCCGACTTTTTGCTTAAAACGGCTTTAAACACGGCCCGGCCGATCCTGCCGAAACCATTAATAGCGATATTCATAGTTTATGTAATTTTAATTTATAATTCCAAAAAGCTAAAAGCTAAAAGCTAAAAGCTAAAAGCTAAAAGCTAAAAGCTAAAAGCTAATAATATTATATCACAAATTACGAAAAACAAAAAAGTCCCTTTTTTAAAACTAAAATAGGGAATGGACGAATATCCATTCCCTGGCGGTTTTTAAAAATTCTTAAGGCTTTTCGATAAAGCCAAGACTCTTCAGGAAGGGCCCGATCTTTACGAAAGCATAACCTACGGAGAAGGGCGGGGGTGGGAACATAAAAGAAGCTAAACCGATGATCTTGCCTTCACCCCGTTCATTTACGCGAAAAAGCATGGAGCCGCTCGAGCCTTCCGCTATGACCATATCCGTTAAAGCAAAATTCTTTGTGTCGAAATCCAGCTTTTCAAGAACTAAGTTATCGAGATGGGCATTGGCGGACACGCCTTTGTAAAGCTGCTCGATTATCATGCGGGGAGCGCCCCAGATATATATGGTTTCACCGTACATAAGGTCATGGTCGGTATCATGATCGGCCAAAGTCACGAAATCCAACTGGCCGTCAAGGTGCTTTAAGCGCACGCCGGCGCTGTCGTTCTTGGGATCGTTCCGGTAATTATCCGGGGTTATATAAAATTCATGGCTTGCCGCCAATTCCTGACTGGAGGAGAAAAAATCATCAAAATCCTGTTCGCTGACGCAGTCCAGGAAAAAGGGCTGTCCGTTGTTGATCACGCGAATATCCGGATAACGGTACGCTTTTTCTTTTTTGAATTTGTTGGCCGCCTTGGATATGGCGTTGACGATGGAGCAATCGCGGACTATGAAATATCTGGACTTTTTATACTGCCAGCTCACTTCTGCCGTCATGGGCCCCATAGGCGTTTGTTGTCCGATATGAAGCGTTTTTGACGTTTCGCAGTCCAGCACGTGATGGGCGGTAAAAAGCCAATGTTCCCGGTTATAGATATAACCGCTGCCCGAGTCCACTAACATAACACCCTTCTTTTCCCCGCCCAGGTCCTCTTCGGTTTCATAATAATTAAAAACCAAGATTTTTACGCTGGCCTTCAGAAATCTTTCGGCCACATTATGGACGATTTGCGCTTCATTTAAAGAAGGGGTGTCTGTTTCTCCACAAGAAGCGCAACTGAATATGAAAAAACAACTGAATAATAACATTATCACGCCGCTAAAAAAACACCTGGTTTTCATTGGGAACTCCTCTCCGGCAATTGTCAAAGAACCTGCCGCTTCACACCTTGATAAGCAAAAAATTTTGTTTTAAAAACGAGTATCCTGAAGCTATATTCATTATTGCATAATACTAAAATTATGACAACCGCTCGCTGTCCAAAAAGTCAAAAACAAAACACCCGCCGATGGCGGGTGTTTTTCGTGATTATATATCAATTTATTTATCCTTCTTGTTTTTCTTCTTATCCCTGTTCAAATCGACCTCGATCACGGTGGCGGCGCCGTTCTCTCCGGCGAACTCCACGTCGACCGATTGCTTTAAAGTGTGGTGGCCGACGATCACTCCTCTTTTACCGTCAACGTTGACTTTGGTGCCGATCGGCGGCATGCTGCCATGGAGATGTTCATAACCGGCCTGTTCGTAGGCTAGACAACACATAAGCCTGCCGCAAATCCCCGATATCCGGTCCGAGCCGCGGTGGGAGCACTGCTGCAATTCAGCCATCTCGCTCGTGATCGAAACCAAATTATTAAGATGGCCGCGGCAGCAAAGTTCCTGGCCGCAATGCCCGAAATCGCCGGTTACCCGGGCCTCGTCGCGGATACCGATCTGCTGGAGCCTTATCGTCCGGCCGAAATGCCTGGTCAATTCTTTGACCAATTCCCGGAAATCGACCCGGCCATCGGCGATAAAGGCGAAAGTGATGCGCGATCCATCGAAAGCGAAATGCACATCGATGAATTTCATGGGGAGATTCTGCTTGTCTTTAAGTTCTTTGGCGTAATCCAGGGCTTTCTTCTTTTCGGCTAAATTAGGAACTTTTTCCAGATCCCGGTCGGTGGCTACCCGCAAAACCGGTTTTATTTCCTTGTTTCCGTTTACTTCCGCGGTCCCCTCCGGATTACCGGGAATCTCGGCATTATCGGCGGCTATGCCCGTGACGGATTTTTCCGCCTCTTCTCCATTCGCCTCTCCCTCGGCAAAACCCACCACCTCGCCGATTTCTATTCCCATGTCGGTTCTTACCACCACCTTATCGCCTTCCGACAGGGTTAGGTCGTTAGCGGAAAAATTATAAACCTTATCCCAGGGAGTAAATTGAATTTGTGCTAATTTCATATATCAAAAAAACATGAAACATGAAACACGACATGTTTCGTGCAGCGCGTTGTTGCGTGTTATGTATTTTATAAACTATACCTGACAAATCCCGCAATTTTAACATCGCCCAAAACCTCTTCTACCCTCTTTTTGTCGTCCTTGATGTACTCTTGTTTGACCAAACAGACATCCTCGTAATATTTATTGATCTTGCCCGTGAGGATCTTTTCTATGATATTCGCCGGTTTACCTTCTTTAGCGAGCTGTTCACGGTAAATTTCCATCTCCTTATCGACCTCCGCCGCCGGTACGTCCTCCGGCCGGAGATATTTAGGATTCGCGGCCGCGATCTGCATGGCCATATCGTAAGCCAGGTCGCCTTTTCCCGCCTCTTCCAACGACACTAAAACGCCGATCCGTCCGCCCAGATGGCTATAAGCGGCGACAGTGCCGGCCGAAGACAGGACCGAGAACCGCTTTATGCCCATTTTCTCCCCGACGGTACCGGACAAGCCGTCCAGCACCTCTTTGACCGTTCCGCCCGAAAGCGGCAAATTTTCCAGTTCCTCCAGGCTTTGCGGTTTCTTTTCTTTAATGACCCCTAAAATATCATCGGATAATTTAAGGAATTTTTCGTTAAGGGCCACGAAATCGGTTTCCGCGTTGACCTCGAGGATATAGCCTTCGTTGCCGGCTTCGTTCACGCTTAATTTGATCACGCCTTCGGAGGCTTCGCGTCCGCTTCGTTTTGCCGCTTTGGCTATACCCTTCTTGCGGAGTATATCCACGGCCTTATTTAAATCATCTCCGGCTTCAGAGAGGGCGTTCTTGCAATCGACCATTCCGGCGCCGGTTTGCTCGCGAAGTTGTTTGATTATTTCTAAGCTGCTCATATTTTAAATTTTAGGTATTAGGTATTGGCCGTCAGGGCCGGCAAAACCGGCGCTAAAACCTAACAGCTATAAGCTTATAATTATTTTTTATTCGCCATCGCTTTCCCCTCCTCGATCGCCTCTTTAATAAGGCCCAGGGTCAGCTTGATGGTCTTCGTGGCATCGTCATTGGCCGGGATCACGTAATTTATGCCGGTAGGGTTAACGTTGGTGTCGCAGATGGCGATCAAGGGTATATTTTTCTTCCTGGCTTCGGTAACCGCGGTTTTCTCGTGTTTTATATCCCAGACGAAGATCGCATCAGGCAAACGGGAAAGTTTCGTGAGACCTCCGACCCGGAGTTCGAGCCTCTTTATCTCCCGGTCGAATTCCAGCCGTTCTTTTTTCGTGTACTTATCGAGCTTGCCCGTATTCTTATCGTCTAAAAGATCCTTGTATTTTTTGATAAGTTTTTTGATGATCAGAAAATTTGTCAGACAGCCGCCCATCCATTTCTCCGAAATATAGGGCATGCCGACTTCTTCGGACATGTCTTTCAGGGGCTTTTTAACCTGCATCTTCGTACCGACGAAGAGGATCATCTTACCCTCGGCCGCGAATTTTTTCATGAACTCGAGCGCGGTTTCGAGCATCTTCCGGGATTTAACCAGGTCAATAATGTGCACGCCGCCATGAGCGCCGAAAATAAAAGGCTCCATTTTAGGGTGCCATTTGCTGGTGCGATGCCCGAAATGCATGCCGGCTTTGAGCATCTGTTCGATGGTCGGTAATTTTGTCATAGATTTCCTTTTTGCCTCTACCCCCGTAATATAATGCGAATTTTAAAATAAGCATTACAAGGAAAGTTTTATCGGGGATATGAGTGATTTATTTAATAAATAATAGCCTTTTGGCAGGCTACAATAGATAAATATTATAACATTTCAAAATAATTGTCAACACTTGACTAATAATGATATTTATGCTTAAATTAAATAATATAATTAAATTCGGTCGTTAACAATTAAATCAAGGAGAAGAAGATGAAAAAACGAATAGTTATTGCTGTTGTGGCAATTTTGCTACTTATGGTTAGTTTTAACTTGGCAATGACCGAAGATATTACCCTAATAACAGAATCCGACGGCACGATTACGCTAGACGGCCATTCTTATGTTCCAATCAATTTATGGAATAAAAGGCCGGCGGATAACGTTAAATTGATCCTTACGGCGCTTTATACCTTTGAAAAAAAGCATCCGGAATTTAAGATCATCCATTGGCACATCGAAAAACAACAAGTCGCGATAAACGCGATGAATGAAATATACGGCCTCTGGGTTGATCATGAACTGCGGGAACCCGACCTTAAAAAAGAGAAGGAGAATAAATAATGCTTGACCCCAAAAGAATAACTATCTATGACTATGTCATAGAAGATCATTCCCTGAAAAGTTTCCAAGCTTACAAGCTTAGGGCCTGCCCGGTCTGCGGCGGCAAACATCTGGATAGCGTTGACGTTTGTCCGGAAAAAAACCAGCCGATAACCGCGGCCGCGGCCAAGCGCCTGGCTCAAGAAAAATATCTGGCTGAAAAAATTCCGGATATGAAATATATGATGCGTTCTCTCGCGTCCGGCGCTATAGCGGCCTTAATTTCTATATTAACGGTGTTCTTCAGTTATGATAAATTTCAAAGCCTTGATCCGGATAAAGGATTTACTATCACGGCGCTGGCGTTTGTATTGCCACTGATGCTAAGTTATGTTATTGGCGGTTATCTGGAAATAAAACGGAAAAACCGCATCCTGGCGGAATTTAAAAAGCAATATGAGCCAAGGGAGTAAAACGTTATGAGAAAAGAAAACGCCTGGCGCGAATTTCTGGATAAGCATTATCCGTATAGAAAAATGATGCTATTCTGGGTTTTTATAATGCTACTCAGCGTCTCATCGTCCTTATGGCTGGCCCGGACACTTGAAAAATGGGTCTGGCTTAATAACGGACTTTCTCCCCTTATCTCTCTCATCCCCTTTGCCGCGCTCTTTCTTCTGGGTATTACCCTGGAGATAAGGGTAGAAAACCGCCTTCAGAAAGAATTTGACGAGCAATAAAAAATTCTCACAGAAAAAGGAGGAAACCGTGAAATTTTATGAAGCAGAAAAAATGACCGAAGCGTGCGTAAGCGCCGCCGACCAAGCGTGGCAACATCGCTTCGGTGGCGCCTACACAGACGGCGCCAAAGAGGCGATCGGACGCTTGGCCGCGATTATGCTTCAGGCCTGCCTGGATGGAAAAATCGATAATCCAACAGAGCCGCCCAAATCGAACAAAACCTGGGACCAAAAGACTCCAGGCTCCGGCATGCCCTAAGCCAAAAAACTCTCGCGAAAACGCGGGAGTCTTTTTTATTTTTCATCTCCCTCTCCCCCAACCCCTCCCCAAGCTTGGGGAGGGGGCCTGAACGAAGTGAAGGCGGGGGGGGGGAATTTTAAGCCCGCTCAAGCAGACTACATCTTACATTCAACATTTGTAATTCGCAAATCGTCAATCGTCAATCCCGATAATTCCTCCCCCGAGTACTTCATCCCCCTTATAAAACACGACCGACTGCCCCGGCGTTACCGCTCGCTGAGGTTCGCTCAATTTAACTTCATGGATTTTCCCGCTTCCCGTTTTCCCGCTTCTTACTTCGCACTTTACCGCCTTATGCCGATATCTTATTACCGCTTCGCATTTTAAGGGCATAGCCGGCTCTTGACCTAAAGTCCAATTCACTTCTCCGGCGATAAAATTATCGCGGTAAAGCGCCGAATCGTCGGCGTCTTTCACGACATATAAAGTGTTAGTTTTGTAGTCCGTTCCGGAAACATAAAAAGGGCCTGTCCCGCCGATTTCTACTCCCTTGCGCTGACCGATCGTATAAAGCGGCAGACCCTGGTGCTTGCCAATCTCACGGCCAAGCAGTCCTCCCCCCTTTCGGAGGGGGGAGACAGAGGGGGGTTCACTGGCCAGCACAATCGGCCCCGGCTCCATCTTCAGATATTTTTTCAGATACTCGTTGTGTTCTAGTATTTTTCCTTCGCCGTTTAAAAAACAAACGTCCTGGCTCTCGCCAGTTAAATGCGGCAATCCGGCCCGAGCCGCGATCTCCCGGATCTCGTCTTTGGCATAATCTCCCAGAGGAAATAATACCCGCTTAAGCCGGGCCTGTGTCAAACTATACAAAAAATAACTCTGATCCTTATTTTTATCCTTTCCCCGGCATAATCGATGTTTATTTCCACTTCGGTCATTCGGCAATCGCAAATCGGCAATCGACAATCCCACGTAATGTCCCGTCGCCAGATAATCCGCCCCGAGCTCGTCCGCTATGCGCAAAAGTTCGCCGAACTTAATGAGCCGGTTGCACCGGACACAGGGGTTGGGCGTTATCCCCTCTTTATAACTTTTCAAAAAATAATCGATTACCTCCTGCCGAAATCTGGCGGCCAGATTGACCGGATAGAATTTTATGCCGAGCTTTTGGCATACCTGCCGCGCCGCCGCTTCGCTTTTGTCATTAGGAAACCCCAGGCGCATGAATATGCCGGTTACGTCATAACCCTCATTCTGCAATAAAAAAGCCGCCACAGACGAGTCTACTCCGCCCGACATAGCGACAACAACACGAGATTTTTTTCTAGCACCGCCGGCTTGCCCCGCAGAATCCCGAAGGGATTTGTGCGGGGACATGGCCACTACGACTTTCTTTTTTATTTTTTCAAACATACTAAATTTTGAATAATCTTTTTAATTACACATCTCGCCCGCCGTAGCGTAAGCGGAGGAGGGACATGGCGACGACCACTTTTTTATTTTTTAAATTTTTCATTCTACTAAAATACACACCGATTTTGTCGGTGGAATTATTAGTTAACGGACTTCGTCCTTTTTACTGGAACATTGATTTGTCATCCCCGAATCCGCCCGGGGCGGATATCGGGGATCCAGGGTTAATCCGTACCGACAACTATAAACATAAAACGTAGTTAATTTTGCTTACTCCTGGATTCCCGCCTACGCGGGAATGACAAAGATGATGATTATATATAAAAATTTACGTTATATTCCAGGGTTTACTAGTACTAAAACGATCGCGCCTGACTTCGTTCGTAGATACGTAACTGTGGGCGATCGGCTTCGCCGGTGGATTTTTCATTCTATTAAAACAAAAAGCGCCGGCAGCGCTTTCGTGCTAAATACTAAATGCTTCATACTACATGCTCAGCACCAATATATCCGACAAGCCGCCTTCCAATGCGTGGAACTTAAAATATATCAGGCTGGTAACGAAAAGAATCACCAGAAAACTCTGCAATATCACGTGCTTGTGCTGAATCTCGTACCGGACTATGATGTTGACGATCAGGGCCATGATCAAAAGAGTAAGAATGGCGATAAAGACGTAATTTACCGTTCTGGCTATGCCGGAGGCGCGCATGGTACTGGCGTCAGCTGTATTCTTGAATACGAGCGGTTCGCCCGGAATATTCTTTTCCAGGGCGCTGTTAGGGCTTACTGGATCCGCCAGCGCTAATTTTGACCCGTCCGCGGCCGGAACGGTTTCCGGCAATACCGGCGGGATCGCCGGCAATATTTCCGGTTCGTTCATGATCTTCTCTTCAGCCGTTGGATTGGAGCTCACTTTATCTGCCGGTTTAGACTCAACGGTTTCCGTTTTCGGCGCCGGTTTTATGGCCGGTTTAACGACGGCGACTGCCGGAGAGGGCTTATCTTCCGTTTTCTTTTCTTCATCGGCCAATACGGCGACCGTTTCCGGAGCGGCCGGAATTACCGACGGAGCCGGCATATCGCTTTTGGCTATTGTTGGCGCGGCCGGCCTGGTCGTGCCGAAAAGCTGGACCAAAACATTGGTTTGTTTGCCATTCATGGTTCCGGTTACCATCGCCAGCCCGACATCGACGTAACGTTCGTTCAGTATGTTATGCTTGTGCGATGCCGAATTCATAAGAGCCCGGTGAGCTGAATCGGCTGAGGTGAAATTCATGGCCAGATTCTCGCCGACGAAAAGATATTTATATTGGCCGCGGTCGATCCAATCCCAGGGTTTTTTACCGTCCGGCGAGTGGTGGGCGAAATAACCCTTGGCGATCATGTCTTCGGCTTTCTCGTGCGCCGCGATATTGAGTACCAGGTTGGACTTAACGGTTCCCAGTCCCGCTTCGGATCTGGCGCCGTTTATGAGAGTCAATATTTCCTCGGTCATGTTTTCAGTCATGCGGCCTTCTTCCGGATAGACCAGGAATAAATATCCGACCAGGGATATTTTTATGACGACCAGAAGCAATATGATAAGGGCGAGAGAATGAGCGCGGAGTATCTTCGGTTTATGGCCGTTTCCTTCATGAGGAATAAAATAATCGCAAAACAACCGGCTCGAATCGGCGCAGTATTTCCTGAACGTTTCCCGGCCGGTCCTAAGTTCGTTTATCTCCTTTTCTTCGTTTCGAAAAAAGTCTTTCAGGTTTTGCTTAACATCCTGATATTTTTTCTTTCCATCTTGCCAAAAAAAGGCTATTAACTTATAGAGTAAATAAGCTAATATTAAATATAAAATTCCTCTTTTTTTATCGTTTTTTTGCGTCATAAATTTTATAGTTTAATAATAGCATAAAAAGACTGAAACGTCAAGAAAAAAAAATCGCAACCGTAGAGACGCCCCGCTAGGGCGTCTCTACCGCGAGGCATTGCCATGAACGAGGGCAATAAAAAACGGGCGATGTTTCGCCCGTATAAATGATTACTTTTCGATTGTGCGAACTTTATATAATTCCAGTTTGACTGCATCCGAATCGACCGCAAGTATCCTGAAGTTATACTTATGCTTGCCTATCATTATTTCGAATTTTTTGCTGTCTTTCTTGCAAAGCGTCTGGAGGCGAAGCTGGGGACTGCTATAACCCTCAATATAAAATCCCTCTTTAAAAAAATCCTGCCCCAAATAAACAATCCAACTGTCCTGGTCGTTTTGATCTGCGTTTCCCTGATCAGTGGGATATATCTTGACCGGCACTCTGATTTCAAGTGTTATAACCTGACTATTTCGATTATTCCGCTCCATCTTATCGGTACAAGCCAATATCGCCAAAAAAACAAATGCCAGAATGACGAAATACTCCAATTTCTTTTTCATCGCACCCCTCCCCTTTTTTATTTACAAAACCCCCATTTTACGGAACCAGTATTCCCAAACCGGTTCCATTTTTAAATTTTTCATCTCTGCCGGGGTATACCACCCCATGGACTTCGCTTCTCCGTCTTCTTTCCGCTCTTTGCCTTCGACTTCGCAGGAATACAGATACCAATAATGCGATCCAACCCCGGCACCGCAATAGTTCCATAATACTTCTTCCTCGAAGAGCAGGGCGTGGCTCACGACCTTAAGGCCGCTTTCTTCTTCTGTTTCCCGGATGAGCGCCTCTTCTGGCGTTTCCCCTTCGTCAACATGACCGGCCAGACCGGCGAATCCGAAAGGTTCTCGGACGCGGTCGATCAACAGGTATTTCCCGTCTTTCCTGATGACAGCTCCGACGGAAAAATGCATCGGACGCCCGTCGGAACTTGTCCCTGATTTTGGTTTCGGGTGCATGCGAAGTCCTTTCTTATTTTTTTTAAATAAAATTAATTCTGTTTTTTGTCTTCTATAAGCTCCGCAATTACGACGAGTCTTTGCGCCGTCGAATAGATCGGCGTGCAGGTAAACATGGTCAGGGTCGGTTTTTCGGTCGGATTCATAATGGACAGGTCGGTCGGTTCAACTACCTTAATCTCCTTTATGCGATAAAAATAATCCTTTTCTTTATATATCACGGAAACGATATCCCCTATCACTAATTTATCAAACAGGAAGAAGGTCAGATTATTGGGCGGCAGGTATTTAAAACGGTGTCCGGTAATGACCGTATTCCCCCCCTTGTCCGGGGTCGAGCTTTCGGGTACGCGCCAGGAGCCGCGGGACAGACCGTACTCGGCCGTTTTCGCTTCCACGATCGGCGCGTTGACGCCGATCTTGGTGATTATTATCCGGTTGGGCGAAACTGCGTACTCGGCTTCGGGCAGCTTACTCACGATCTTGGCTGTTTTCTCTTTGACGATAACCTCGTCCTGGTGTACGGCCGCCGCCTCCGTACTCGTGCCCATAGATCCGGCCAGTGACACCTCCTCTCTTTGCATTATCCTGTATTTGACGGAAGGGTAGATCGGCAGGGCGAATATATAAACGATCACGAGGATAGCCAAAAATTCCATTATTAAAACGGCCGCCTTAATGACTTTTTCTTTTATCCCTTTTTCGCGCATTTATATATTTATATTATTAATTTTTACCCGCAAAGCTCTTTCTTAACCGAAGTGGCCTGGTCTTTTTTAAGTTAACGACCTCGGGCATTTCTTCGTTATTGACCGAACGCTCCTTGATGGTCAGGATGATCGTTAAAATCACGAAAATCACGGAAAGCGCTATCAGGAGTTTCATGGCCAATCGGGCCGGAGCCAGATCGATCTTATTGCCGATACGCCCGGAGGTATCCAAAAAAGCGAAATCGTTTTCGCCGGGGTAAAAAGCCCGGTCTAATTCCGCGGCGGTCTCGTCCGCATATCCGGCGGCTAAAGCCTTTTCCGGCTGACCGACGATATCATCGAGGAAGCCGAGGCGGGAAATAGCCGGGCCGACCGCGGCCGGTTCCGGAGCGTCAAGCTCCTCGCTCGCGCCCGCTACCGCTATGGTTCTGATCTCCAGGCTGGACCAATCTTTTGTCGATTCCTCATCGCCGGATACAACCTCTATGCCGATCAGATATAAACCTGATTCCACAGCCTCCGAAGCTTGCACGGAAAATGTAATGTTTTTAAATTCTCCCGGTTTTATATCTCCCAGATCCCAATGTTTGTTTATTATACCACTCTCATCAGAAAATGTCAATCCATCCGCCAGATTTCCGCTCAAAACGACGTTTTCGGCCATTTTACTGCCATTATTGGTAATAATAGCCTCATAACCGACCTTATCGCCGGGATTAGCCGATCCGGCACCGCCCTTAAGGCCGATTTCAAGTTGATACTGGTAACCGGACCAATCCGGATTTTCCACCTTGATCTTAGCCGAACCGACCACGGCCACAAAATCATCCTTAGCCGCGTCGTACCCTTCAACGGTCACTTCGTTCACATAAACCCCGCTCCGGATATTAGACGTAATCTCGAGCGAATAGCCGATACTGACCTCTTCGCGGTCGAGAACCGCGCCCAGTTCCCAAAGTTCCCGGTTGACCTCAACCTTCCCCTCTTCACCCGATAGAATATCAAGAACCAGAACATCCTCCATGGGCGTACCGCCCGGATTCCTGATCGTAATCGTATAATTGACGACGTCGCCCGGACGGACAATATCGGCCGCGTCATTGGTTTTGACTACGATCAGGGCGGGAGATATATTACCGCTCCTGTTATCGGCATCGGTTTGAGATGATAAAGAATTACCCGCGCCGCCGACAGCGGCGGCATTCCCGCCATCCACGATAACGGTACCGCCCGCGGAATTATCGCCCGGATCGCGGTCGTTTTCGACGGATGAAATCGCAACGGTATTATCCGCGTTATGATGCCCCGCCGAAATATCGTCCCTGACCCTGACGGCATAACTTAAGCTGCCCTGCGTATTGGGCGGGAGATCTGAGAGCGGCCACGCGACATTACCGGCGCCCTCCTCGCTCCAGACGTAATTTTCGTCATAATCGTCGGATAGAGTCACTCCGGTCGCCAGGCCGTCGCCTTTGTTGCCGAACAGGAAGGTGTAATTTATATATTCCCCCCGCCTGACCGGTTCCGCCTTCTCTCCGGCTTCGGCGGACAAGCCTCCGTTTATGGATTCAGTGACCCAAAGGTCCGGCGCCCCGAACGCCAGGTTGCCCTGCCAGTCGCCGAAAACGTTGATCATGGAAAATTCCCAGTTATCGCCGGTAAAATTCGAATTGATGAAATTGAACAGGCTGTTCTCTATGTTTATATCGCCGGTATCGATACTTCCGCCCTCCCCGTGAAGGATCGAATTGCCGCCGGTCGAGGCGTTGATCTCTATATTGTTGGTAGTCGAGGCCTGGTTGGTATTACCGACGATCATCTGCGCGTAAGAGGCGTAAAATTCCGGATCAGAAAGGATATCGTTATAAATAGTGATGCCGTATTCGTCCTCTAGATACCCGTAACCCGGAGGAAGCCCCGTAACGAAGCCGTCCCAATTCCCGAAAATATTCACCCGGGCGAGCTTCCAGGCGTTGCCGCTCACGCTGTAGTTAATAAGATTGAATACGTGGGACTGAACCGTAGCGTCGCCGGTCGTTATATCGCCCCCTTCTTCGGCTAAATTGCTCCCAGTGTCCGCGTTCACGTCGATATCGTTTAAAAGCCCGGCCGTATCGGTGTTGGCGAGGATAATACTCGGGGAGTCGACGTCGGATTCAGTGATTCCGGCGATTTCCTCGGTGGTCGTTCCCGCGGTTTCGTCCGTGCCGGTGGCTATTCCCGGGGCCGGCAATATAATATCGCCCTGAAGCTCGCCGAAAATATTTACTACGGCGAAGAGCCAGTTATTCCCGGCCACGTTCAGGTTGGCGATATTCACGAGATCATTAACGATCTCAATATCGCCTGTTTCTATCAGCCCGAAACCGGTCGAGGTGGCGATTATATTGTCTCCGGTGTTGGCGTCGATAATGACGTTGTTGTCGATCGAGGCCTGATTGCCGTTATTTACGGTAAGATAGCAGCTGCCGGCTTCGCAAGCCGCCGGTTCTTCTCCCGCCGGCGTGGCGTCGTTAAAGCCGGACAGATCGATCGCGCCCATGACATGGTTGAAAATATTGATAAAATACTCCTTGCCGGGACCGAAGAAATTATTATTTATATAATTCAAAATAATATTGACAATGCCGACGTCACCAGTCGTGATCGAAGCGTCCCCGGATGACGACGCGATAGTATTTCCGCCGCTATCGCCGTTAAGGAGGACATCATTCGTGGTCGTAGCCGCGTTAATGTTGTCTATTGAAACGGTGCTCGTCGCCGCCTCCGGACATTGTGCGCCGCAATCGGCTTCCAGGCTATTCGAATTAACGTTATTTTCGGTAATAGCCTCGATATTCGCGTCGCCCGTCATTATGGATGAGGTGGCGGTGTTATCAGCCGATCCGTTAATGTCTGGTAGGCCCGCGTCATTGCCTGTATCCGCCTCGTCAAGTTCGATGATTTGTGTATCGCCGCTTTCCTCTTCCGCTTCCGCCGCCGCGGCGGCGGTCTCGGCATTGTCCGCGACGAATTCATTCTCCTCGTCCGCCAAAACCAGTACGACATTATACGAATACAGCGCAACAAATAGGATTGCCGCGAAAACAACGATCTTTTCTTTTATTTTTAAATTTTCATGATTATGTCTGGACATATTTTTATAACAATGATATTAAATGTTGGATATTAGATATTATGCTACAGTTTTAAATAACGATTTTTAGCCGAAATAATATCCAATATCCGATATCCAATATCGGATTCTATCTCCCGATATTCGTCTATTGTGCAATCTTAATCGCCGATCGGAAATCGTCAATCACACTATCCCCATAACCCCAGTATCTTTAAAATTCCGGCTTTGATCGCGCCGATGAAACCCGACCAGACGGCCGCGATTCCCCCGTTATCATCCGGCCGATCATCTTCCGCGCCGCTGCCGGCGCCCTCCGCGCAATCGCTTTCTTCAAATGAACACAGTCCGCCCTCGGCGGATTCTTCCGATTCATCCCAAAGCACGTCCAAAGCCGCTTCAACCGGTTCATCTGTCGTTATTTCCACTTGCGGCGCGGCGATCTCCGTATCATCGGCTGGATTTTTCGGATTTAAATCAACCGTCCTGTTTTCTTTTTTTATTTCGCCGTTAATTTCGACTTCCGTTTCCGTTTCGGCTTTATCGCTATCAACATTAACCTGGTTCTCTATTTTTAATAGAACGCCGTTTTCCGTTTCTTTCTCCGTCTTTATGTCCATTACCCTTGTTCCGTTTATCTCTGTCTCGATCTCAATCTCAGAGCGCGTTTTCCCCTCTATAACGGCGCCGTTTTTCGCCGTATTACCGCCGCTTGAAGCTGAAGTTTTTATATCATTGGTGATTTCCACACTCCCGGAATCATCATAATAATAAACCTCGTCATATTCGGCCATCAAATCATCAAGGCTAAAAGCCCGCGTCCCGGCCGGCAGAAGCAACAACGATGCTATGATAATATAATTGATTTTTTTAAAATATTTTATGAACATAAAGAAGGTTCGCATGACATATCTATAATATTAAGTGAAGAGCATTGTGAATTATGCGATTAAACGGCGGGCTGGCCGGCGGGTAGAGACGAAGCATGCTTCGTCTCTACCGCCTGCCGCCCTTACTGTATCCTCGTCTATCAACCATTAGAATCTGATCCTGTTTATTATCCGGTTTACCGTATTAACAACGCGGGTTTCGCTTGAACTTGGTCCGGTAGTGATAGTACCGCCCCAGCCGGCATTTCCGCCTGCGCCGCCTGCGCCGCCGATATTATCGTCTTCCGAACCGGTGATCGTTCCGCCGTTTCCGGCCGCTGTGCCGTCTCCGCCATTAGCGGTATTATCGCCGGTTAAAGCATCGGCCTCGGCCGTATTGCTTATGGTAGCCCGATCCCGATTATTGATCACTATTCTTTCAGTGTTAGAAGCCAGTCCGTCATCGATATCGCAATCGCAGGGCGCGATATTCGTCCGGTCGATATTAACCCTGTTCCTGACAGTCGCTACGGAAGTCGCTGCTCCGGTAATGATATTGCCGCCGTCGCCGCCGATACCGCCGGCACCGCCGGCACCGCCCGTATTGGCGTCATCGGAATCGACTACGTTGCCTCCGTGTCCGGCCGCTCCGCCGGCACCGCCATTGGCCGTGTTATTGCCGGTAGAAGCGAGGGAATGGACAACGTTCGTGATTACCGCCTCCTTATCGTTCGTTACCTCGATCTGCAAATTCCTTTCTCCGTCTTCATCACAGTCTTCGTCGCAATCTTCGTCGCAATCTTCGTCCGGGCAGACTTCATCGTACTCGATCGAAACCGCGTCAACATCAAAAGCATCCGCATCGTCATTATGTAAGTCCGGGTTGGTGGTATCGACCAATCTTACGTATTTAACGCATTGGTCGACTTCGAAGGTGGTCACGCTGTCGCCTATACCGTTATCGTTATTGGCCGAGCCGACGAAATTAAAATCTATCCCGTCATCACTAACATACACATCAGCGGTTTCCGCCGGGTAAGGTCCGCCGGTAGTCTCGTAAGTGGCCAGAGTAAGAACGCCGGACGCTTTGACCGGGAATTCAAGCGTCAACTCGCCGCCGAAACCCAAAGAAACGAAATCGCCGTCGTTCGGGCCCAGAGCGTCTGTCGGATCACTCCTTGACGCGCTGACCGGATCGCCGTCATTCTGATCCCCCTGATTGAATTCGTCGACGCTATCGGCAAAATCAAGAATGGCCGCATCCGCGTAGAACGAGGACATGAATGGTGATAGGGCCAGCATAAGCCCTAAAATAAAGATAAATGTTTTCTTCATAAGATTTTTCCGTTAAGTCTTAATGTACTTAAAAAGGATTCAAACAAAGAACATCGACCTTTTATTTATTTTTATTCTTTAATCCTTTGGGTAAGATCGGCCCCGGCACCGATCCTGCCCAAAGGAAGGAAGTCCTTTCTTCCTTCTTCGGTTTTTTTATTTAAACGCTAAACAGCCTGTGTTTTTCGCCTTAAATATAAACCCGCGACGCCGAGCGACACCATGATCGCGGAGAGCGCGATTAACTCGTCAAAGCCGAATCCGGTTTCCGGTAATGTCGAACGCACCTCTAGATTAGCCGCGGCTCTTACGGGTTCGTGGTTATCCGCCCGCGCCTCCGCCCGATTGACGTATACGCCCGCGGCCGCGTTTCGGTCAACGTTTGCCGAAATTATGATTTCCCGGCTCGCTCCGGAAGTTAGATCGCCGAGCATGAACGTTTTAGAGCTCGTGCCGTTATCGACGAAAGTGAGGCCGGACGGCAGGGTGTCGGTCATGACCGCGTTGAAAGCCGTTAAGTTGCCGGTATTCCTGACCGTAACCGTGAATTTTATGTTGTCGCCGGGTCTGGCGAAAACGCGGTCGATCTTCTTGGTTATGGAAAGTACCGGTTCGCCCTCTTCTCCCCTGACGCAAACTTCATCCGATAAAGTATTTAAGGCGATTTCCGTCCCGAAAATTATATTCGAATTATTGACGGCTATCGGACGGACATAATAGGTTTTCCCGATATCCAGACCGATGATCGATTCCTCGTGGCCGGTAACTTCTTCGTTGTCTTCCACAGTCGAAAAAGCGTAACCGAAATTTGGAGCCGTGCTCGTGCCGATATCCGCGTGGGAAACGGTATCGTAAACAAGGCGTGAAGAGGCCGGTTTGGACGTTAACCAGGAAAATATCAGAAAATCGCAACCGGAATTTACATTCTGAAAATTCTTTATTTCGAATTGAGGTATGCTGCCGCCGCCTCCGCCGCCGCCGTTACTACCGCCTCCGCCGTTACTACCGCCGCCGCCGTTACTACCGCCGCCGCCATTGCCATTATCGGCGGGCTGTTTATAATTTACGAAATCAACGGTTTTGTCCTCGATTTTATGTTCTTCTTTGTCCGCTTGTAGGCTTACGGTCGCCATGCCGTTAGCAGGATCAACATAGCTCCAGCCGGAAGGAAGGGTCTCGGTAATAGTGTAATCACCCTCCGGAAGTCCGCCGAAAACAGTACAGCCGTTTACCGTTCCCTGGGTGGTCGTGGCTACGTTACCGCCCGCCAACGTAAACTGCCAGACGGACGTGGTGGTAGCGCGATCGCCGGTCGTCGAAGCCGAGCCGTCCGCGTCTTCGTATTTGCATACCTTGATCGACCCCTCCGGTTCCCGGAAGTTTACGAACTTTACGGTTTTATCCTCGCATTCTTCAAGGTTCACGGTGGTCGTGCCATCGGCCGGATCGACGAAACTCCAGCCGAAAAGAAGGGTTTCGGTAATTGTATAATCTCCGGCCGGAAGCTCATCGAAAACGGCGCAACCGTCCACGGTCGATCTTGCGGTCGTAGCCATGCCGTCATCGATAGTATATTGCCAGATACTGTCGGATAATATCCGGTCGTCAGTGGTCGAGGCCAGACCGTCTTTGTCTTCATATTTGCAGACTTTGATCGAGCCGGTGTTATCGCCTCCGCCTCCGCCGCCTCCGCCGCCTCCGCCATTACCCTCTTCTTTGAAATTTACGAAATTAACGGTTTTGTTTTCTCCTTTGGAGAGCTTCGCGGCCATGATTCCGCCAGCGGGATCGACGAAACTCCAGCCGGAAAGAAGGGTTTCGGTAATAGTATAATCCCCGGCCGGAAGCTCATCGAAAACGGCGCAGCCGTCCACGGTCGATCTTACGGTCGTAGCCGTATCGCCGTTAAGGGTATATTCCCAGACGCTATCGGTTAGCGTCCGGTCGTCCGTAGTCGAAGCCGAGCCGTCCGCATCTTCGTATTTGCAGACTTTGATCGAACCTTTGAGTGCGGGAGGAACGGGTTCTTCCTTGTGATTTACGAAAGCGATGAACTTGTTTTCCGCGTTGCCGAGATTAGCTGTCAGTATGCCATTATCGGGAACCAGAAAAGACCACCCGGAGGGCAGGGTTTCCGTAACGGTATAACTACCCGCTTCCAGACCGATAAAGGCGGTGCAGCCGTTTTCGGTCGTCTGTATTTTATCCGCGCCTCCGGAAAGGGTATATTCCCAGACCGTATCGGAAAGTACGCGGTCATAAGTGGATAAAGCAATCCCGTCCGCGTCTTCATATTTGCAGACAGTAATCGATGAAGAGTTTATCTCGGCCTGGCGATTGCCGAAATGCAGACTGCTGATATTCTGTCCGGCCTGCAGATTAACCATGTGTTTCGTGGGGTCGTCCTGGTTCGGGTAAACTATATTATTAGGATAAGTCTCTGTCCAGCCGGGTTTCTGGGTTTCGGCCACGATATAATGACCGGCCGCGAGGTTATCGAAAATATAGCAGCCGAAATCGTTGGTTATGGTCGTAGTGGAAACATCTCCGCTCAAAACGATCTCCCAGCCCGGGAGGATATCCGCGGTGCTGGTGCCGGTTTCATCCCAGAAACCGTCGCCATCCGCGTCATTCCATTTACAGCCTGATATAGAGCTTAAAGGCGGCTCTGCCGCCACCGCGCCCTCCGGAACGACAAAAAACACGCCCACGAACGACATGTTGAAGATAAGCGTGCTTAATAGAAAAACATTGAAGAATCCCCGGATTCTTCTGGTTTTCTTGCTGAGATTTGGGATCTGCATAGATTTGATTGTAAATAAATAATAACCAGGTTATTATTTTGTTAGTTTATAATTATGAATAATAATTTATTATAGTTAGAGCTAATTAAATTATCATTATTATAAAGTTAAAACAGCATTAATAAGCAATAAAAAAACAGCCGAACTATCAGCTGCAATATTTTTTTTGACGGAGCGCGTTCTATGCTACGGTATCGTAATGTTCAATCCGACCATTCAAGTCGTCCAAAAGAGCTTTCAGGTACTGGTACGGCTCTTCATGCGCGGGGAAAGACTGAATGATCGCCTTGATCTCGTTTCTGGTATCGGCGATAAATTTAAAATTAAAATAAAAATTGCTTGTTAAAAGCGTTTGGCAAAGCACTTCAATGCCGAAGTTAATGCGCGCGCACGCCAACATGCTTTCTATCCCCTCGACCGATAGCCCGTCCACGCTCTCTACGTACTCTTTAACAAGTTTTTTTATCTGTTCGACCGCTGCCATGTGCGGCAAATAGGTTAGGCTCCACTTATCACCGCTATCCCCGCAAATAACATAACCGCCCATCTTACGCCTCCTGTCAATTATTGTGATTACAAAGAACTTCAAAAAATGTCATCCTCGCGCGGACGGGAATTCCGGCTCGAAGAAAAGCCCGAATTTCCGCCCTCCGTAAAAATAGCATCCTTTATTAAAAATTAAAATACTCTATAAGTTATACGCCTTGCGCTTTATAAGCGCGCTTGCGCCGGTAAGTCCTCCGACCATCATAATGAGGGCCATAAACTCGAAGACGCTGAATCCCGTTTCGGCCAACACTTCTATTTCCCGAACCTCAAGGTCGGCCATGGCCTCGAGCGGTTTATGGTTATCGGATCTTATCGTGGCGGTATTGACGTATATTTTTTCCGCGGCATCGTCGATGACGTTCGCGAAATAAGTGATTTCCCCGGTTTCGCCGGGTAGAAGGTCTCCGACCGCCCATTCCCGGGTGGTCGAAGCGGTATCGGCGTAAACGATCCCCTCGGGAAGAATATCCTTGATAATGACGTTAAAAGCGGTCAAATTGCCGGTATTGGCGTAATTGATCACATATTTGAAATTCTTATCCCCCGGATTATAGAACGATTTCTCGTCTGGAATGACCTTCGTGATAGAAAGTATCGGGTCCCCTTCTTCGCCTTTGACCTCGACGCAGGCGTCGGTCTTGTATTTGACGGTTTTCTCGGTCTTATCCGATCCTTCTTCGGCCTTGGCCGTAAAGGAGTATTCGGTATAAGGCTTTAAGCCGCCGATCGTGGTCGAATGCAGGGTGCTTTCCGTGGTCGTGTCGGTCGAGGTGGCGTCTTTAATATCGTCGGAATCAAGGCCGTAAACGACCCAGCTGGTTACTGTCTTGTTAGTGCGCCACTCTATTTTAGCCGTATTCTCATCAATGCACTTAGCTTCTATTTCCATGATATCGAGGAAAACATGGCCTCCGCCGCCTCCGCCGCCGCCCGGCAGTTTGCAATACCGACAACCGTCCGTCTGATCGCTATTAGCATCATCGCACTCTTCGCCGGCAACATTAATTATACCGTCGCCGCAGTACGGCCCGCCGCCGCCCTCGGTTGAGCAGGTGGCTGAGCAGCCGTCTCCGGAAACGTTATTGCCGTCATCGCATTGTTCTCCGGGGGTGTTCCCCAGTATTCTGTCGCCGCACCTGGGCCCTTCCTCGTAATAATTATTAAAATTATAATCAAGGCCATCTTTGCCGGTATACTCAAGCCAGACATCGAAATAAAGCGGGGTGGTGTTGTGCCAATTGGTCTTTAAGACCTCGTTCACGCGGTAAGCGGCGTCATAAGGGAGACCCTGGAAACAATAACGCCCGGTGGAATCGGTCAAAACCGGCGCCGTTACCTTTTGCCAATCGGCGCGGCAATTAACGGCGAAAAGGCCGTCAAGGTCATAGCCGTTCCCATCCGCATTCTCGTCGTTGTCATCGCTCTCGTCAACTAATTTTATATATTTTGCCCAGACTAATGTGCCTAAATCCAGCGAAGTGTCCAATGTAGCAAGACCGAGTTCGCGCCAGGTGCCGTCAATTCCTGTCGGCGAGGCGTAAACGCGCGCTTTTTCCGAGGTCGGGGCTCCGTCCGGACTGGTTTCAAAAATTTCAATGTCAGCGCCGTTGCCGTTTATGACGATATTTTCAAGCTCCAGGATGATCTCGCCGCCAAAACCCAAAGAAACGTAATTCAGGGTTTGGTCCGCTTCAGCTTCTCCTAAAGCTTTAGCGCTATCGGTATAATCGCTTGCGAGCGGATCAGAGTTACTGTCGGTTCCCTGGGTATAATTTATTACCCGGTCCGCCCAGTTCTCTCCGGCCGCGCAATCCGCCGCGGTCGACAATTCAATGGTCCAATCCGGAAGACCCTTGGTGTTGGGCGTGGCCGCATTCTTATCCTCGTCCTCGTATTTATAGCCGCAGATCATGCCGGAATCTCCGTAAGGCCGGTTATAGAAATAGAGCTCCGCGGTCTCGCCGGCTTTAACCTCTGTTGATGTGGCGCCGTTTTCCGGGCTTAAAATTATCCACCCCTTGGTCAAAGCTGCTTCAGCGGCGTTATAAATACCGATGGGCAGGTCGGAGAGAGTGACGCAGCCGATCTCGCCGGCCGTCCGCACGGTATGCGCGCTTTGGTCGGGGTATGTGACCGTAAAGGGCCAATCGGCGACCGGATACTGATCGTCGGCCGTATTCAAATCGCCGTCTGAATCCCCGATCTTGCAGATTTTCAAATTTCCAACCTCGTGCCGGTTAACAAAATCCTTATCGGTTTCGTTGGTATTCTGTGTTGTGATAAAAATAGTGTAATAATTATCCGGATCGATCGGGCTTACCTGCGTCCAACCGCTCTGGTTTTGTTCATAGACGTCATACCGGCCGGTACAAAGATCGTTAAAGGCGTAATTGCCGTCGTTATCGGTCGTGGTGGTGGCGTAAACGATGCCAAGATTGTCGTTCCTGAGTTCAATTACCCATCCAGACAGGCCGTTACCGGTAAAATAATCTAACTTTCGTCCGCTTATTAAGGAAGTGCACTGCTCGATGGTTTTACATTCAGTTGAACAAGTAGCTGAACCGGTCGGGCCGTGGTCGCACTCTTCTCCCGGATCTGGGTTGTAATCGCCGCAGAAAGGCGCTTCGTAATTTAAAAAGACAAAAGGCTGCAGAGCGACTGATCCGAGCGTAAAGCTATATGATCCGTTGGCCGGATAAGTATTCCGCCAGTGTCCGCTTACCGGCGCTTCAGTAATAGTATAGTCGCCGTAAATAAGGTTATCTACGCTTACGCAGGCATTATCATTCGACGTGTTGAGGGTCTGCGAATAACTATCCGGTCCGGTAACCGTGAATTCCCAGGCTAAGGGCGTATCAACGCCGCTTTCGTAAGCGCCGATCACACCATTATCGTAGTATTTGCATATCGTAAAACCGCCGCGCCGGGTGTTATAGAAATTAATCGTCGCGCCTTGGTCTTCATCGACTATAACCGTGCCTTCGCCGTTTTCCGGGTAAACCGGACTCCAGCTCGGATTCGGCATAGTTTCGCTGACCGTGTATTGTTTAGGGTCGAGATCGGTGAAAACGGTACAACCGTTATCTCCGGTCGTCTGGGTAGTAGTATGGTCTAAAGTAAAGTTCCAGCCGGGCACTATCGTCTGGTCATCGATGGTTGAGGTTAAACCGTCCACGTCAAACCATTTGCAGACCGTGAGCCAGCCTTTTTTCGGCGGGATATACTTTAATTTGCAATCCGATTCGCAGGTCCAGTTGCCGGAGAGTCCGGTGGGCATAGCCGGCCAGTCGCATTCTTCGCCCTCTCCGCCCTGGATTATGCCGTCACCGCAATAAGGACCCCTTAAAGAAATCTCACTGCAGGTGCCGGAACAATAAGTGCAGGTGCTGTCATAATCAGGAACGCATGGCAGGCCGTTTTGGCCGCCCCGATCGCATACCTCGTTCAGGTCGTAGCCGTTCGGGGTCTGGATCGTGCTGTCTCCGCAATAGGTTAAAGCGCACTGGTCGGTACAGCCGTCGGTATTATCGCCGTCTTTGCCGTCATCGCAGGCTTCCAGTCCGTTTTGAACGCCGTCGCCGCAATACGGTCCGGTTAAAGTCGTCGGTTGGCAGGTACTGGAACAATAGGTGCAGGTACTGTTATAATCTGGATCGCAAGGTGTGCCGTTTGTTCCGCCTAAATCGCAAACTTCGTTTAATCCATTACCATTAGGGGTCTGGATCGTGCTGTCGCCGCAATAGGTTAAGGTGCACTGGTCGGTACAGCCGTCGGTATTATCGCCGTTCTTGCCGTCATCGCATTGTTCGTCGCCATTCTTGATACCGTCGCCGCAAACGGGCGGGCACTCGACGGTCGTAGTGGCGGTCGCGCAGATCCAATTATCCGGGTTGCTCTTACTGCCGAGCTGTTCGGCCCAAGCGCAGGCTTCGTTTACGATTTCGCTGCCGCAGGCCGTTTCAGTCTTAACTGTGGTCAATATATCAACCGTATAAGACTCGCCGGGGGCTAATACGTTCTTAACCCAGACGTTATTGCCTGAAGCCGGATTCGGCACGGAAGACACGAAAGAGGTCTTGGTATCATAAAATTCTTTAAGTTCCACACCGCTCCCCGTGCAGTTAGCCGTGCCGGTGTTGGTCAGGGTTAAATTATAAGTAAGATCGCCTCCCGGCGCGACCGGATCGGGGCTGTCGGTTTTTACGAGTTCAAGTTTGCATTCCCCCGGTCCGCCGCAGAATGTTATATGACTGATACTGTTAACGTCTTTTGTTACAGTTCCGCTTGTTCCGCCCGGAAACTCGGTATAGGTCGTGGCCGCTTTTCTTAAAATCTTGTCTACGGCCGGATTTGAGGTCCAATCGGCTGACTCATTATTGCCGCTAACGGCAGTACTATAAGCTGGGTCATGTTTATCCATGGCTTCACTCCAAGCACCCGCGTATTCCCATTTAGCCACAGTAAAATAATTCGGTCCGAATTTATCTTCGCACTCGTCTTTGTCTTCTTGCTTCGTATTCGTAAAGGTGCAGGTTATCTGTGTATCATGAGAAATTTTTAATTTTACCTTACGTTCCGAAAGATATTTTGTGACAGTAAAATTACTGTTATTACCACTGCATACTATATCGCTTAAATTCCAGCCAGGAACATCCGCCTCGGTAATATAATAATCTCCGGTACTGGTAAAGGGCAGATCGACACTATTGCCGTCAATCAAGGAAAAATTACCGTTCCAGCCGGTTGTTCCGGTTTTATTTTTAGAAAAAGCAAAAGCCTGGGTGTCACCATCCGGCACAGTTTGTTTTATAACTGTTATCGTGCCGTGACAAGCCCAAGCCTCTCCGGGCGCAACCATAAAAATACCCCCTAAAGCCATGCCGAAAGACATGTTAAGCACAAGGAGGCTCATGGAAAATACGTTGATCGCTTTGTAAATTTTACCTTTTCTGGTGTTTAAAAAATTAGGCGCGTAATGGAACGCGTAATTAGGAGCAATCTGCCGGGATGAAAGCAGATTGGGAGAGTATGAATCATGCATAAGAAACGTCAGGCATATAATTTAAAAATAAATTATGCCTATATGAATAATTAATTAAAATGATTCTCTAGCTTAGCATTATTATCTCTATTTTGTCAATAGTAAAATTAAAAATTATTAAAATTTGATATTATTCTAACATTAAATAAATTAACAACATAAAAAAAACAGGCTATTTTTTAGCCTGTCATGTTTTTTGGGGAAAGGGTTAATAAACTCTTTAATTTATCCGAATGTTTTTGGATGATCTTTTTTTATTTTGTTGATATGGCAAGCATGCATATGCCAACCGTCAGCAGGAAATAACCCAAGTCTTCGAATTTTTTAAGTTTTGGCCAGACGCCTATACCGAATCCCGGCAGAATGAACGATATTCCTATCCAATGGCAAAGACCGAGTTGTTTAAAAAACAAAAGGCCCATATACCCTCCTTCTTTATATTTTACATGAAGTCCGCAGCTTATATTTACTTATACGCTTAAAAAGGGATTCTATTACACTAAAAATTAAAAAAATAAATACTTCCTGTTCGTAGAGACGCCCCGCCGGGGCGTCTCTACGAGGCGGTGCATGGGATAGAGGTAAAAAAATTAAAAAACCCGATAGTTTGATCGGGTATTTTTTGGTTCTTTTTTGAGGTTATTTTTTGGGAATATGTTTCTTAAGCTCTTGCAGTTGCTCAGGGGTAAGGTCTTTTATCCCCTCTCGGATGGTGTCAGTATCCTGTTTAGCTTCCTGTTTTTCCCTTTCCTGGACGTTCTTGGCGCGCACTTCTTTCTGTGCGCCAGTTTGAGTCAGGGGCAGTGACAGGTTCTCAAAGGCGTGCATCGGCACGACATCGCGGTCTGAGTCGTAATACTCTATCACTACCCGGTCGCCCGCTTGGGTCAAGGGTAATTTCACCGAAAGTTCGCCAGCCCCGCCCGTAAAGATGTGCGGCACCTCTTTCAGATGGAGATAGTAGGTCGTGCCGGAATTCAGCGCCTCTTGATTACGCCGGTCCACCACGCCCTCTATCTTTTTGAGGACGCGCTCCTTGTCCAGAACGACCTGCTGACCGCCCCGCATGATAAGTTTTTCGTATTCGCGCAAGGCTTCGTATTGGTCGTTGCCGACCGCTACGGTCTGGATATTATTGATGGAAACTATTGCCACCCCTTGAAAGGCGTGGCTTTCGTTTAAAAGCGGTACTACACTGGCCATCGTCCCATAGACGTTATAAAGCTGGGGATCAACGCCGTGGAGCTTTTTATACTCGACATGGCTGTTCTTGTTGACCGCATCCAGCACGGCGGCATCGGTAGAACCGCCCCTGACCGTATAACGGACGGATTAGCCGGTCCGGGAATTGGTGTACACGACGGCGATCAGGGAGTCGTCTTTACTGCTCTGTGAGGTTATACCCGTCACCCAATCCGCTTGTCCCTCCGATCCGTAGATCAGGTTCGGCGTTTCCGGCTGGGTAATACCCCTCCCTCCCCACCAGGTATTCTTCCAGCCGTGGACATATTTACCGCTCCAGGTCAGATAGTTTTCAATGAAAGACCGCGGCACGGCCCGGTCCACCCAATCGGGAATTTTGTCTTGGGGAAAAAATTCCGGGTCGCCGCTTGCCGGATCAACGATTACTACTCCGGTAATCTTTTCTCCGCTCCACATGATCGTGGGCTTATAAGCGGTAACGACCCACCAGGCCTTGCCATTTTCGTCTATTTCAAAAGTGTAGTCAACCAGGCCGGTGTTTAAAAAACCGCTGTTGCGCAAATGCCTTTCCAACTCGTTCCAGAAGAAGGCGCCCGGCGTATACTGCATTTTTTCTTTATCCGGGAGCATCTTGAGGACTGCTGGACGATGCGGATCTTCGCCGTGGACCATGATATAGCCCGGAACGCCGTCGGTAGAGGTCCAGACGGAAATTCCGCCGTAATCCAGGGGCACGACATACCACAGCTCGTTATTGATCCTCTGGAGCGTCATAAGGCCCTCGGAAATCTGAAATTGGCTGCCGACAGCGCCGGCCTCGCCCAGGACTTTTTTCGCGAGATAAACCGCGTTTTCGGTCGTGGACATCCGCATATGTTTCGGGTCTTTGGGCTGGACATCCTGGGTCCAGACCCTTTCTTCCATCGTCCCGATCATATTCTTGTAGTCGCTGGCGCGGAACATTCCGCTGCCCAAAGTACAGCTGCCCATATAGATAAGCGCCGTGAAAATAGGAAAAAACGCGACGTAGGTAAATTTACCCTCTAAGATCGCGTCAATTATTGCAGCCGCTATCCAAAGCAGAAAAACCATGAATCCCGGAATTCCGCCCAGCGGATACACCGTTGAGGGGGTTGATAAGTAAAGAATTCCCCAAACCAGCCATAATGAAATTACCCCCGTATAAATGGCGGCTTTTACTTTTTTGTTGACGAGCAAAGGAAGTACTCCCAGAACCGTGCAGATAATGGCGGCTATAAATACGTACATTCTAATCTCCTTTCTTTGGTTTACTTGGTTGGCAAGCTATAAAATGATTGTCCCCCGAATAATCCTCCCTTCTTTTTTTCTATTATTAGAAAAATAAGCTTGTCTATTTTAATTGGGTTATCAATGATCTAATAAACTATTATTTCACATTTTGAAGATTTTGTCAAGATTTTATCACGAATTTCCTCCACCCCTAAACCCCGCAGACGCCCACGGTAGAGACGTTGCATTGCAACGTCTCTACGAAACGGGGCATGTGGGAAAAGATTAAACAAAACCCCGCCCGGCAAATGCCGGGCGGGGTTTTAAGTATCTAAACCACTGTTTACGCTTTTACATCTCCGAATTTAAGGCCCTTGGCCATACCGAATAAACCGAGAACGGCCAGGATAAGGGTTAAAAGTTCACTCAGATCAAAGCCGGTTTCAGCCAGGACAGCGACGGCCGTCACTTCTAAATCGGCGGTAGCTGTCACGTCAGCGGCGCTATTATCGGCTTTCACGGTGGCCGTATTGGCATAAGTTTTAGCCGCGGCCTCATTATTGACGTTCACGGTATAGGACATTTCCTTCTTTTCCCCGGCAGCCATATCGCCGATCGTCCAGGTGCGGGTTAATTCCTCCATATCGGCAAAAACTAAACCGGCTTCAAGCGTATCGGTCAAAACCACGTTGGCGGCGATGACGTTACCGGTATTGGTAACGGTCAGGGTATATTTGACGCCGGTATCGCCCGGATTAGCTTTTTCGCGATCAACGGTTTTGGCAAGGGTCAGGATAACTTCACTCGCTTCGCCTAATACCGATACCGAGATCGGTTCCGGATTCTCGACCGGGGCCGAACCGGCTTCTCCGGTCTTGTATTCCACCTGCTTGCCGATTTTCTCCGGCGAAGCGGATGATACCGGCCGGAAATAATAGGTCGTATTCGGAGTTAATCCGGTGATCGTTACCGAATGTCCGGTCACGTGTTCTTCGTCTAATTCAGTTGACCACTGGTAGCCGTAATTCGGGGCCGATTCCCCGGATACGTCCGGATGGCTGACCGTATCGTAAAGCACGCGTGAAGTGCCCGGTTTGTTGGTAAGCCAGGTAATAGTAATATAATCTCCGCTCAGTTCATTGGCTCTTTCGTTATAAAGCGTAAGCTCGGAGGGCAACCAGCCGCTCCCGCCCGTTTGCTCTTCCTTGGCGTATTCACAGCTCTGGTCATTGTTAGTGGCGTTCGGATTATAATTAGTGGCGGAAGAATCAGTACAGCCGTAAACCGGTTCATAATGATTCAGGAAATAAACTTCAGCATAATCATCCTCGCCGCTAATTTCAACGATTATGGCGTTACCGTCCTGATTATAGCAGGTATTATTACTGCCGACCCCGGTCTGAGTCCAGCCGGCTTGTGAATCTTCGATAATAGTGTAAGTACCGTAAGGTACAATAAAATCAACACAGCCGTAATTTTCACTGTTTTCTCCCTCAGTCGCGCCGCTATCTTCATGCTCATTATCGCCGCTGATATTCATGGTCCAGCCGGCAAGCGGATGCAGTATCTGTTGCATAGTGGCCAAGGCTTCTTTGATCTTTACTGCGTTCCATATTTTATCGACGAAAGATACGTCCTGTGGCGGCGTATATTCCGAATAATCCGGGTAGCCGTCGCCATCCGTATCCTCGTATTTGCAGACCTGGATCGTGCCTGTATAGGTCGGACAAGTGTCCATATTACAATCCTGGCTGCCGGTCGGTTTATCGCCGTCGCAATATTCGTCATCAATGGTAGCGCCGCTATCATCACGGCACTCTACGGTCCGATCCTGAGTGCCGCCGCCGCAATCGGCGCTGCAATCTCCCCATTCGCTCATATACCAGGCATAAGTCGGTTCCGGTTCAGGGCATTCAGTCAATTCTACCTGGACATCGTCAAGCAAGGTGCCATAAGAATCCGACGTGCCTAAATCGGTAAATTCCAGGTCCGTAGAATCACTGTCGGCAGTCATAGTATATTCATATTCGGTCCAGGCGGTATCGGTATTATCAGAACCATCGGCGCTTACCGTTTCGTCGATAGAGCCGAATTTTATACCTAAGCTGTTATTTGCTGAATCTGTCTCAGGGCGCGGCGAAAATTTAAAGGTAAGTTTATAAGTCGCACCGGGAATAGTGGTAATGTTTTGAGAGATAACTACCGAAGCCGCTTCGTTGCCTTCAGCCGGATAATCAGTATCAAGCTCGGCCCATTGACTGCCTTCGCCCGCGGTCCAGCCTAAACCGGTAGTTTGCAGTTCTAAATTAGCCATTTCCGGCGCGCCTTCGTCCGGATTAACCCAGGAAACGGCCCAACCTAAACCTTCTGTGCCGGAGGGATAGACCTGCCACTTGCCGTCATGTTCGGTAACGGTCGGTGTTTCAAAATCGCCATTCATTATTTTAATAGCGCCGGTTTCGCAAGCCGGAGTCTGGCAAACGGTTTCATTGGCGCAATCACTATCGTCGCAATCTACGTCACCGTCTCCGTCATTGTCAACGCCATCAACGCAATCATCTTCTATCGGCTCTTCGCAAGCATCGCCCGCGCTGTTCCCGTAACTATTTTCCTGGGAGGGATTAGAGATAGTCGGACAATTGTCGCAAACATTACCCACTCCATCCACGTCAGAATCTTCCTGGCCCGAGTTAGCGACCGAAGGGCAATTATCGCAGGCATCGCCTTTGCTGTCCCCGTCAACATTAACTTGGTCCGGATTGGCAGTACTGGGGCAATTATCCTGACTGTCGCAAACGCTGTCTTCATCCGCATCCGGACAAGCGCAAACCGAATCGGAGCCGTCGCAATCCTGATCCATGCCGTCGTCGCAAACTTCCTCGGCTCCGGGATTAACGGAACCGTCATCATCATCGCAGTCGTCGCCGCCGCATGCTAAATTAAGATAACCGTCGCCATCTAAATCCAGATTATCGGTTATGCCATCGCAATCATTATCTACCCCATCGCCGCAAACCTCCGCGCCCGTAGCAGTGCATTCATCGCAAACGTCGCCCTGTCCGTCTTGATCGCTGTCGGCCTGGTCTGTGTTGAAAACCATAGAACAATTGTCGCAGGCATCGCCCAAGCCGTCGTCGTCGCTATCAAGCTGGTCGGCATTGGCGGTTGAGGGGCAATTGTCCGCACAATTTGCATCTCCGTCCCCGTCAGCATCAAAACCTTCGTCAATCGCGCCGTCGCAATTATTGTCAATACCGTCGCAAACTTCCTTGGCCCCGGGATAAACAGAACCATCGTCATCGTCGCAATCACCGCTACAATCGCTATATCCGTCACTGTCATTATCCGGCTCATCAACGGTTTCGCTATTACAATCGTCATTAATGCCATTGCAGGTTGTTTCCATGGCCCCCGGATTGATTGCCGGATTATTATCGTCGCAATCCGCGCCATTCGTGCAATTCTGGCCATAACCATCGCCGTCATCATCAATGCAAACCGGGGCTGGCGTATAATAAACTTTTACGCGCACCTGGTCTACATACAAAATACCGCCATTATTATTACCGTTAGCATCAAGAAAAATTCTAAACTTATTATCACTAAAATCACCTAATGACCAGGTTCTGCCCCATTTATCTGTCGCGCCCCCAAGAGGACTAACGTTGTCAGAATATGGATGCGAGGAATCTTTGTGTACGTTGGTTGTTTTACCAGACGTAACATGCGAACCACCATCCCAAGATATCTTAACGTCAGCCTGTCTTGTGTTAGAGGTGTATCCCTCTACTTGAACTTCAATGCCGTTTATTGTGGCTCCGGCCGGAATGGAAAAACCAAAATTTTTATAAAAAATCTTGTCATTAGAGGAATCAGCTGATGCCCGATGATTATCAGAGGAATATACGTATGTCGGGTTTACCCAACCGCCACCAGTATTGCCCTCATTTCCCGTAGGCGCTTTAAATCCGCTATCCGCCGCCTCTACCGTCGGCGCGACAAAAAACACGCCCATTAACGACATGTTGAAAATTAACACCGATAAGCTGAAAACGCTTAAAAGCTTATAACCGCCCTTTTTGATGCGCTCCAGGCGATAAAAGCCCATTTTTTTATGCATATTTTTCTATATCCCGCCCCGAAATTCATAAAAATATGAACTATGGACGGAAATTATTTATAAAAAATTTTAACGAATAAATAAAAAACAGCCCCTCGTGCTTTCATCGTAGGACAATCAAGGCTTAATCCTATTATTACATATTTTTAAAAATCAAGCAATATTCAAGTAACTTTAATCAGACAAGAAAAGCCCTGTTGGGCTTTTCGCAGTCCGCCTCGGGCGTGATCGGTTATTAGCTCGCCACACTCAACAAACCTTAGTTATAAAAATCACAAAATATTGAAATTCCTTTACGATAAAAAGCCGATATTTATTATCTTAATTCGCGGCTTTTTTCCGAAGTATTGCCGCCGAACCCGCCAAAACCAGCATTACGCCCAATAGCACGATAAATTCAACATTATCAAAGCCGGTTTCCGGCAATTTAACGGGTGCCGGCGCTTCCCCGCCCATAGGCGCTCCGACCGTACTTCCTTTAACTTCAATAGCTAAGGTAGCCATGACCGGATTATGGTTAGAGGCGTATACCACGGCCGTATTCGCGTAAGTTCCGGGTAAAGCCACCGCGCCAACGTCTACCAGATATTTTATGACCTTGACCTCCCCGGGAAGAATATCGCCCAAGCTCCAGGTTTTGACCGGCTCGCCCGTGTCGGCGTGCACGAGGCCGCCGTAAAGGGTATCGGCTAAAGTAACCGCATAGGCGGCTAAATTACCCTGGTTGACGACCGTGATCGTATATTCGATGCTGCCGCCGCCGATATTGGCCGTAGTCCGGTCAGCGGTTTTTTCTATGGTTAATTCCGGATTTCCGGCCTCTCCTAAAACCTCGGTTTCTTCCGTAGCTGCCGGCAGTGTTTCCGGGACCGTTACCGGAGCCGCCGGCTTAATTTCTCCGACAACAATATCGGCCGTAGCCGTGACCGGAGAATGATTCGCGGCAAAGGCCTGCGCCACGTTAGTATAGATTCCGGGCGTGGCCGAAGTCGCGATATCGACAAGGTAGGTAATATTCTTTATCGTTCCCGGTTCTATGTCTCCCAGAAACCATTCTTTGGACGTGTCGTCGGTGCCGTCGAAAACGAGCCCTGCGGGCAGATTATCGACCACGTTCACGGCATAAGCCGTCAGATTCCCGTTATTCGCGACCACGATCTTAAATATTTTTTCGCTGATCAAATCCGAATTGTTGGCATTCTGGTTGAGTATTACCTTCCCGATCGATAAATTAGGCGTGCCGGCCTCGCCCAAGACCACGGTCTCCGCGTCTCCGCCCAAGGGCGCGAGGGCCGGCGTCGAGGTGCCTGGTTCGAGACTGCAGGAAATCGTACAATGGTAGCCCGCCTGTACGCCAAGGTCGCCGTCGCAGGCCTCGAAATACTCCGTAATGCCGTTGCCGCAATAAAAAGACTCTTCCTCGAATATTCCTTCGTAATTGGCGAAATCAACTTCTACCGCTTCTCCCGCTTTAAGGCCGATATTATAATCCACCCCCTTGGGCACAGTCTGGGTCCAGCCCTCTTTTTTTATCTCTTTTAAGCGATATTTCCCTTCCGATAAACCGGAAAAGGAGAAACAGCCGTTAATATCCGTGGTTGTGGCCGCGTAAACCGAACAAACATCATTCACATTGAACGCGAACTCCCCTGTTTCGCTAATATTACCGCAATTTTCCAAAACAATCTCCCAGCCAGGCAATTTTTCCCAGGTTTTTTCAACTTTGCCCGTGCCGCTTATATCGCGGTAACTGCAGCCGGAAACAGAACTTAAGACCGGAACGGAACTCGTGGCCTCCGTGCTGGTCGCTTCGGCGGATACGGCCTTAACGCCCAGAAAAAAAATGCCGGAGGTAAGAAGAAATAATATTATCAGGCTGAATTTAATACTTTTGGCCGTTTTAAACATAAAAATAAGGCTTATTTTGAATAAAAAAAACCCGCGTAGCATTTTAGCCGGCAGGGCGCGGTTTTTATCTGAAAGATTTTTTTGAAATAAGCTAGAATTCTCATAACATTAGATTGGTTTTCTCCTTGTTTGATTAAAATCACATTAACACAGTCGAAAAAATAAGTCAATATCCGAAAATACAAAAAAACGCTTGAGAGATCAAGCGTTTTTAAGTTATTTTAAACGAAAATATTTATTTCAGTATATCCGCGAATTGTTCCCTGACCACATCGGCCGTTTTTTGGTCTAAGATATCCATAAGGGCGGATAATTGCTCCCGGCATTTATCCAACTCACCTAATTTGCGGTACATGACGGCTAAACTATAGCGGGCATTGGCGTGATTCGGGCTGACCGACAGGATGTTCAGGAATAAGGCTTCGGCGATATCAAGATCTTCGTTTCGTCCCACCACGTTGCCTGTCAGCTGATCCGGTTTTACGCTTAATTCATCGCCCTCGCCCCCTTCTTCTTCGACCGTAAATTCGCTCTCCGTGATCTCCTTGGTGGCCGTCTGGTTAAGGTTAAGCTGAGCGACGCCGCGATTAAAGAATAAGCGCCCCAATTCGAACCGGTAATCGATATTGTTGCCGGCGATCAGGCTGGCCCTCTTTAACTGTTCGATCGCGTCATCGATATTGCTGAGCTTTTCCGAGGCTATGGCCTTGCCATAATAGGCCGAGGCCAGATCTCCCTTTTTCTCGATCGCCCGGTCATAGAATTTTACGGCTTCGCCGACATAATATCCCTGCTCGGTCTTATCGGTTTCGGCGTTAGCCCTGGCCATGTTTATCAAAGCCGTCCTTAAATACGGCACCGGGTTGCTCGGATCGAGCTCCATGACTTTTTTATAAAGATTTTCGGCCCACTCCAAGGCTCCCCGGGTATAAAACGAGGCGTTTTCGTAAATAAGGGCCAAAGATTCGTTGTTCATGGCTTTATTCCCCGAAATCTCAACGGCCTTTTTCCCGTTCTCGATCGCTAAGCTCAAATTGGCGCCTACTTCCGCCTGTCCCCCTCCGGCCAAAGCTATTTGATTGGCCTTGGACATATAATTATTAGCCAAACCCAGGTAGTAACTATCCTGATATGGCGCCAAAGAGATAGCTCTTTGTAATTTCAGGATTTTACTGTCCACGACCTGGTCATCGATGGCTTTTTTAGCGTAAATATCGCCCATATACATCTTAAGCCCCATAGTGAACAAAACGACTACGCCGGCGCTTACGCACAAAAATATCGCGGCCAAAGCCAGGGCATACTTGGCCGAAGACCGGAAAGACAGCTTAAGCGTTTTGAATTTTTCGGGATACATTATTATGGCGACCGATACGGCTAAAACGGATATTATGACATTAACCAGGATTATCGAACCGTTTTGGGCGAACAAGAGGGCGAAAAGAATAATCGAAATCAGACTGGCGAATAGCGCCAGGAGAATTGAATTAACGCTCTTTTCCTCGGTTTTTATCAGCGTCAGGAAGGTAATGGAGAGCGCGATCAAGACCACGATACCGACGGCCACCGTACCCAAAACCCCGACCGAGGAGAGAAGTTCGAATACAATACCGCTCGCGTTATCGAAGCGCATGTTCCACAGCGGCGAACCGTTAAAGCTCAGGTCGCGGAAACGGGAAAAATTATAATAGAACGTCGAGGGACCGGAGCCGAAAATCGGATTTTCCATTACGCTGTTCCTGGAAATCTCCCAGGAAGCTCCCCGGGACAGGCTGACTTCAGCCGGCAAATTCAGAGTGGCGATATTAAAATTTCCCAATACCAGCAAAATGATCAAAGCCAGAAAAACGAACAAGGGTATCAGGAGATTATTATTCGTGATTTTTATGATCTTTGACAGGAAGAACATTAAAACGATCACAATACTCACTATGGCCACGGGCCAAAAGGTAAAACCGTTGAGCAGGGCCAATATGGCCAGATCGAGAGCGACGATCAAACCCGACAGGATTTTTAAAATATAAACCGGCGCTTTCCGGGCCTGCGGCATTAATTCCCGCGTTTGGGCCGCCGCGATAAGTAAGATCGGCAGAATTATTACCAAATACATGGTCAATTCGGAGAGCGAACCCAGCGGATTAAAACTCTGGGCATGGGTAAAAGAGGCTGGCCACATGTATATTTTAATAAGCTGCAGGAAAGAAAAAAGCGTTAAAACCGTGCCGGAAGCAAAAGCGGACCAGAATACGGTTTTTACGCGCTCCTTAGAAAGATTATTGATGACCAGATAATAAAACAAAATAAAAATGACCAAGGCCAGAAGGCTTTTGCTGGAGCCGCCGTAAGAACCGATCAGGCTGTCTTTACTGCTTATCGACATTATCGTGGAAACCGCGAAAACCACCAAGGTAGCTAATATCGGCAGATCCAGAGGCGTCCTTTTAAGGGTTAATTCGCCCAATATGGCGCCTTTGGTTACCCAGGCAACGACACCTAAGAGCACCAGAAAATAGAACAAAAGCAGCTTCTCAAAACCCATGCCCTGGGCCACCAACCCGGTAAAAAACAAAGGGCAAAGGAAAAAAACCAGGCAAATCGCCCCTATTATTATAATATCCAGCCCCTTGGTCGAGGTGTTTTTGCCGGCCTTGATCTGATTATTTTGTTTTAATTCTTCCATATTTTTTTACCTTAAAGATAAAAAACCGCCAAAAGAGGCTTTTTTGCCCCTTAAAAAATTTCGGTCGTTTATCCACAATTAATATATAAACTTCTATTATTTTATCAGAAATAAAAGGCCATGTCTAATAAAATCAGGAAATAATACTATGCGCGCGATAAATAAAAAATTGATTTTAATCTAATAGTTCAAGATAGCCTTTGGCGGTATTTTCCCACGAAAACCGATGTTGGCGCTTGTCGCGGTTTGTCGCCAAGAAAGAAGCCGGGTTGCTGCTGTTTAAAACCACGGAAATAGCGCCCGCAATTTCCGCGATATTTCCGGAATCGACCAGCAAGGCCTCTTGGCCGACAACTTCCGGCAGGCTTGAATTAGATCCGGCTATGACCGGCACGCCGCAGGCAGCCGCTTCCAGGGGTGGAAACCCGAAACCCTCGTAAAACGAAGGGTAAACGAACAGGGCGGCCAGATTGTAAATATAAACCTTGTCTTCTTCGTCTATATAACCGATGAATTTTATGTCTTGGCGGTATTTCGATTCCCGCCATTCCCGGAAAATATCTTCAGATTTCCAGCCTTTAGCTCCGGCGATAACGAGCTTCATGTCCCTTAGACCGCTGTTGGCGTCCCGAAAGATGCCGTAAGCCCGGATCAGACCGGGTACGTTCTTGCGCGGCTCAAGATTACCTACGTACAGTATAAAATTCGGCGGTAAGCCGTATTTTTTCCGCACGGCCTCGAATTCTTCCCGTTTTTCCGTCCGGTCAAGCGGCTGATAACGGCGGCTGATGCCCGGGCGGATAACCTTTATCCGGGCCTCGTCGATGCCGCAAAGTTCGATTATGTCGCGCTTGGTATTTTCGCTGACCGCCGCGATCATGTCGAATTCTTTAAGTATCTTTTTGACGTTAAGGGCGCGATGCCAGATATTCTTGCGCAGGGAAAAAAACTCGGGATAACGCAGGAAAGACAGATCGTGGACGGTTATGATCTTCCGGCAACGGCTGGATAAGGACAAAAAATTAATGTGGGGAGCGATAAACCGTTCTACTCCGAGCAGGCGGTCGATCTTCGGGCGGCTCAGGGTTTTCTGCATAAAATAATTGAATATCTTATTCGGATAGCGGATGCGGACGACCCGCGCGTTATCGGCGTTGAATTCCGGGATCCTGGAACTAACATCGCGGCCGGAATTATAAAAAAGCCGGTATTCCCGGCTTCGATCGACCTCTAATATTTTCCGCACGAGATTATAAGTATAGCCGGACACGCCGCTCCAGTTTTCATCCATCAGGGTTCGGATGTCGATGCCTATTTTCATACTAAAAAATATTATCTAATTATACCAAGCGAACGCTTCTACTGCGCGTGCATTTTATTACTGTATCACAATATCCCTGCCCGCCGGCAGGCAGGCAATATCTAATATCCAATTATATTTATCATTAAGCATTCTTCATTCGAAATTTCCCATATTCCTCTTCAATAAAGCTCTTTATCTCCTCCTTGAATCTCTCTTTTGAAAATTTCATGGCATGCTCCCGAATTGCGGCCGGATTATATTTGGCCGCGTCAAACTTTTTAACGGCCCCGATGATCGCCGCCGGCGTCTGCTCGTCAAAAAACTCTCCACTTACGCCCTCTTTGATCGTTTCCGTGGCCCCGCTCTTGCGGTAAGCGATGACCGGCCGGCCGGACGCCTGCGCTTCTATGACCGTGATGCCGAAATCCTCGTCCTGGGGGTGCACGAAAGCCTGGCAATCCGCGTAAAGCCGGGCCCGTTCCTCGTTGTTCACGCGTCCCAAAAATTCAATATTAGCCGCGGTACCCGCGATCTTTTTGAGCCGGAGCATATCCGGCCCGCTACCGTATATTTTTAATTTCAGGCCCAGTTCCTTAAAGGCCTCGATCACGATATCCACCCTTTTATAAGGGTTCAGGCGGCAACCGGCGAGAAAATATTTGTCCGCCGGCTTTTCCCGGGCGACATAAAATTTATCAAGCTCCACCGGCGGATAGATCAGCGTGGAATTCTGGCGGTAATATTTTCTTATCCGGTTTTGAACCGTCCTGGAGTTGGCGATATAAGCGTCCACCCGGTCCGCCGCCACCCGGTCCCAGACCCGGATATAATTTAAAACCAGGGAGATCAGTTTCTTGAAATATTTATTGTACTTAAGCTCGCTGATATACTGATGCGTATAATCCCAAAGATAACGGGTGGGAGTATGGCAATAGCAGACATGGAGCGTGTCCAGGGGCGTGATCACGCCTTTGGCGAAAGAACTGGAGTCGGAGAGCACCAGATCGTAAGAGCTTAGATCAAAAAATTCCGTGGCCATGGGCATGAATGGCATATACCACTGGTAATGGCTGACGCCGCCCGGAAGCTTCTGGATTATAGAGGTGTGTATTTTTTTTCCGGCGTAATATTTGGCCGCGTTTTTTTCTTCGTAGAGCAGGGTATAGATCGGCGCTTCCGGAAAAATTTCCGCGAAAACCCTGAGTACCGCCTCGGCTCCCCCGTCCTGCGCCAGGTGGTCATGCACTAAAGCGACTTTGATTGGCGATTGCCGATTGGCGATTTTCGAATTATTGTCTTGATAATTATTCATATCATGATTTTTTATTTAAAAAACAAAAAAAACTAAAAAATAAAAATCCAGCTAACCACTTCGCCACGGCCAACAACGCCGTGGTTTTTTATTTAAAAAAAGTTAAATGTCAATTGTCAAATGTTAATTGTCGTTATCACGCCGCTTTTCTTCTCCTGATTACCGCCAACGGAGTCCTGAATAAAATAGCCAGATCAAAGAGCAGGGACCAGTTCTCGATATAATAGGTGTCAAGCTTTACCTCTTCTTCGAACGAGAGATCGCTCCGGCCCGAGATCTGGGCCAGGCCGGTTATGCCGGGTTTAATGGTCATAACCTTCTTGTGGCGCGCCTCATATTGCGTTACCTCCCGCGGCTGGTGCGGACGCGGACCGACCAGGCTCATATTACCCCAAAAAACGTTAAAGAACTGGGGTAATTCGTCTATGCTCCATCGGCGGATAAACCGCCCCAGGCGCGTAACGCGCGGATCATTAACGATCTTATAGACCGGTCCTTCTTTGGAATTCTGTTCGCGGATCAATTCCTTTTCATAGTTTTCCGCCGCGCCGCTGGCGTATTCCGCGCCCGTACAGTACTGGATGAGCATGGAGCGGAATTTAAGCAGTTTGAATTTTCGGCCTGCCTGGCCGACTCTTTCGTTCATGTATAAGACCGGCCCCCGGGAATCAAGTTTTACCGCCAGTGCCGCCAAAAGAAACAAGGGACTGGTTACGGTAATAAGGATAACGGCTCCGATAATATCGAAGATCCGCTTGATTATCCGCCCCCAGCCGTCCAGGGGCGTTTTTTTGACCTCGACGATCGGGATACCCGCTATTTCCGTCACTTCAGTTTTAAGAACTTTGGCGCCTAAAAGATCGGCGGCGTATTTAAAGGTCAGGTGATATTCATCGGCGAAATCATAAAGCCTTAGGGTTTCCGCCTTGCTTAAATTTGGATCGCTTTGGATAAGCTCGTCCGCCTCTTTCGCTTTAAGGAATTCGACCAATTCGTCCCGCGCCGCCAGATCGAAACTTCTCAGCCTTTTCACGACCTCAAAACCGGAGTCGCGGTTAACGGAAAATTCGTGGATCAGATTTTCCGTGGTTTTGCTGTTCCCCACCAAAACCACCTTATGCACGCCGATACCGCTCCGGAATAAAGCGCGCTGCAGTAGCCTGACCAGGCTGCGGGCGAAACTTATATATATGATCGCCAATATCAACCCGGCTAAAACAATAAAACGGGAGTCGAATAACTCCCGTCTGATGAAAATAAGCACAACAACCAGCATAAAACCGGTTGAACAGGCCAGGACCACGCGATAAAGCTCTTTTGCGAGCTTTCTGGCGCTCCTGATATTATAAAGTCCCGCCAAAGCGAAAATTATAAGCCACAACGCCGCTACGATCGATACCGCCTTGAGATAACCGTAAAAATCCAGATTAAATATGACCGGACGGTATGTCTGGAAAAATTCGGCATAACGTATGTAGTAAGCCGAGATCCCCGCTAAAATTATCGCGGCGAAATCCAGTGGCACCAGTAAAAACGAAAAAAAGAGTTCTGAACGCTTCATAACTCATAACTCATAACTCATAACTCATAACTTTGCTTTGTTATGAGTTTTAAGTTACGAGAAAAAAAATTCTAATAATATCGGGGCAAGCTATAAGCCGGATTCTGTATCCGCCGAATCGGCGGACGATGGCCATTTATCTAGGATCGTTGTTACCAACGACCTCATGCGAACCACTTATCTTCACCCCGAATTCTCGGAATGAGTTTGTTCTTGCTCCAGGCAGGGTTTACCGCGCATTCCGCTCGCGCGGAAGCGAAGCTTGTAGCCTTTTGACTCGAGGACAAAAGACACCAAGCGACTTTTCACTCTTCCCCCGAGGAAAGCAAAGCTTTCTTTTCGGGGTAGTATGGTCTCTGTGGCACTTTCCCTAAGGTTTCCCTCGGTCGCCGTTAGCGACTGCCGTTTTGAATTTCAGATACGCCGTCTTCGAAAATCGAAAATCGGCAATCGTCAATCCAAAGAGTCCGGACTTTCCTCTCTGCTTAACTAAAGCTAAGAAGAGCGGCCATCCGCTTACCACGATATTACTAGAATTTAATGTTCTTGATTTATAGCAACTCTAATTTATATTACCAATATTGATACAAAAAGTCAATTAAAATAGATAAAATCAATAATGTTTTTATATTTTTTATTGTTTAACATTAGAGAAATTTTAATTTATTCCGTGGTAGCACTTGACAATATAAAAAATATATGCTATATTAATAAATTAGCGGTGGCGATCGGCCGGTCTTCCGGCCGGTTGCCACCGATATATACAAGCACAACCAGTTTTATATAATAATAAAACATTTCCTGTAAAAACAGCTAAAAACCACTCTGAACTATAAAGAGTGGTTTTTAGTTTTAACATGTGGTAGAGACGCCCCGCCGGGGCGTCTCTACGCTTGTGGACTTGACAAATCAATGAAAATTTGTTAAAGTCAAAATAATTTTCGCTCCTTGAAAATCAATTTTTACGGTGTCTGCCTGAATTAGCGGCGCTATGTCCGGGATGGGCCTGGATGTAAAAAACCGTTTGACGGCGGATGCAAGGAGAACACAATGGAAGAAGAAATCACAATGGGCCAGGTAAGAGAATTGTTTGAGCAAAGCAAGGAAAAAAACGGCCACCGGCGAATCAACCGGCAAAATGCGCAGGCTTTTTTGCGCAATCCCGATCGGTTTAATACCGGCAAATTTGAACCTCGGAAACCAGATGTTTATTCTATTACGGTTGACTATGATAAGGGTATCGAAAAAATGATAGATGCTGGCTGTTACAGCCATGTATCCATAGATTGCCTCAACCAAGATGACGGTAATTACAATCGTGTCGTTGAAAATCTCTACGAAACTAATATAACAACGATGAAAGCCGCTGAAAACAAAGCTGGCAAAACCACTATCACCGTTGAACTTATCAACCCGAACAAGGTGGTGAGTAGTGACGATTTTCTGTGTTACCTAAAAGAAAACGGTCTGCGCCCGGCTTCGCTTCCGGAATTCCTGTCTTTCCTGTCCTCTCACCACGAACTTCCCGTGGGTACCTCTGTCATCGCTTGCCTTGATTCTTTTATGCATGAAGATTATAGTAGCGAGGGCGAGGAAGATCGTCTCACCTTCTGCGCGGTCAGGAGCGGGTGGGATTCAAGAATGCTCAGAGCTGTAGATTATTATGAAAATTGGAGCCAGGATACTAATTTTCTCGCCGTCCGCGAATCGGTCCAAGCACCGCAACCGCTTAAAACCTTTCTCCTCTTTGAAGAAATCCATGATCCTACCGTACCCGGCCCTGATCCCAGAAAAATACTGGCCACGATCCAGGCGACAGACGAAAAGGCTGCCGCCGCTCATCTCGGGGGTGAATATATAAGATTCCTCGGCCCCCTGGATAATGGACCCAGTATATTATTGCCCAGGAAACTTTTCAAACCATGCGGGAAATACAGGACGCGTGATATGATGGAATTTAGACAAGACGGACTTTATATTTGCATAGATGCCAGATGTGCAGAGCACTATATTCGCATAGAGGAAGTTCCAAATATTATCGCGTCATAAGAAGGAGAAAAAGATGGCTACTCTGCGAACTTTCACTCTTCTGGGGGATGACCCTTTGGGTCCGGCAGAATGCGCCCAGGGACGATACTGCGTGCTTGTTGAAGCCGAAAACGAAGAAGCGGTCGCGGAATATTTGGGCGGCCGGTTCTCGAAAAGCTTATCGGCGATTTTCCTGCCCCAATCCCTTTTTAAACCGTTCCTTCCCGGCATCTTAAAGTTCGAAAAAGATCGCTTTTGCGTTTATCTTAAGAGCGGTCTTTTTGAAAGGGGTGTCCGGATTCAGATGCCGGAAAAAATCAGGCTTAAGGCTTAACTATAACCCATTTTATCGGAGGAAATATGAAAAAAGCCGCCAAAACCCTGACCACCTTCATTCTTTCCGGCCACGATCCGTTCGGGCCGGAGTATGAAGACGGCTGGTCCGGATCCGACTGGGGAAATATGCTTATTGACGCCCATGACGAAGAAAGCGTGGCTAGATATTTCGGCGGCCGGTATTGTCCTGAAAAACAAGCCATAGAATTGCCCAAAAAGTTATTCAAACGGACGACCCATAACGGCCGGAGATGCAAAAAATTCACGAAAGACGGTCTCGTTGTCTTTTTAAGCGACGATAACGACCGGTTTCGTTCGATCCGAAAAGCGGAAAAGCTTATAGTCAAAGATTAAAACACAACGGCTGAAAAATCAGCCGTTTTTTATTTTGTCATTCTGGAGCGAAGCCGCGGCGAAGCGATAGAACCCCTTTTGACTGATCGAATAATTTAAAACCGTAGCGCAATTTCTAATTTCCAATTTCGCGCGAGCGCAGCAAGAGTTTAATATCACGAGCCCGCAGGCGAGTTTTAACTATGCTTCCTTCTCAGGTAATCAACAACCCCTAAAGTCGATCGATTCCCCTTCTCCGGCGGGAACCAAGTCTGGCCTTCTAATAGCGGATGCCCTTCGTGCTTATAAAAGATCTTTTTCTCTTCCCGTTCCCACATAGCGAAAACCTTATCCGCGCTCCGCATATCTATCTTCTGCTCATAGTCCAATAAAGCCCTGTTCAAATACAAAAACCCCCTCGGGAACTTCTTGCTTATCCGAAGCGTCAGCTCCCAGTCTTCCCAGAATTTAATATTCTCGTCCCAGCCCCCCAGTTTCATTATCTCTTTGCGCTTATGGCACATCGAGCTGGTGTCTATCATTATCCGCCGGTGCCATAAGCGCTTCAAATCGAAATACCGGTCCGCGTTGGTGTATTCATCCCGCACTCTTTTTTCCTCCCCGTTCTCATCCACCAGGGTCAGACGATAATTTTTCTTGCAGAATACCAGCACGCGGGCCTTATCGCCCGCGAATGCCTTATTCATTAGCTCAAGGAATTCCGGATACCAGGCGTTATCGGAGTCGAGATAAGCGACAAGCTCTCCCTGCGCTTTCTTAAGGCCGTAATTACGGACCGCGGCCGGTCCGACGTTTTTCTTTAATTTATAATAACGGATCCGCGGATCAGTAAACCGCTTTACAAGTTCTTCCGTGGCGTCTTTGGACGCGTCATCGACGATGATCAATTCAAAAAACGGATAAGTCTGCGCCAAAACAGACTGGATCGCCAGCCATAAAATATAGGCGCGGTCATGCGTCGCCGTTATCACAGAAAATTTAGGCTTAAAGTTTTTCATAATATTAAGATTTATATTATAATAATAGTTTAAATAAAAATATCTTTTTAAGCAAACCGCGAAACAAACTGTCCGCGTTTCGTTTTTTTTCGTCAGTTTCCGAATTCGGAAATGCGAAAGCAACGAATATTCACAAAATTTAACGAAAAAAATTCTTAGGAAAAAATCAAAACCGCCTTAAACGGCGGTTTTTCTATGAACATTTTTGAATATAGGCCGAGACATATTCCCATATCAGGGGTATGGCGTCGCTTAATCTTGCGCAGGTAGCGTATTTTTTGTCGCTACAAAGATTATACGAATTTAAAATCCCGACCAAAGCCCCCTTGGTCGTGACAATAATTCCGCCGGAGTCTCCCGCCTCCGCGTCAAGCGTCAACGGATAATGGTCGTAATGCTGGCAAGGCTGGGTGCGGTAACGGCACGATATCTTATTTTCCCGGACAAAGTATTCCGGTATTTGCAGGCCGTAATGCAGATCCACCAGCCGGTGCCACAAAACCCCGTTTTTCCGAGTCAAACCGCCGTCCCGGCGGCCGAGATAAATTATCGACCGCGGGTTGTCGCCGCCCGTCTCCGGACAAGCGAAATAAAACTTGAAGCAATGATAAGCGCTCCCTTCCGGCAAAAATAATTTGCATAAAGCGATATCGCGAAGCGGGTCAAGGGCGCATATCTGGAAACCGGAAAATATCCGGCCGTCGGCCAATCTTGTTTTTAAGATACCCGAAGAAAAATAAACGCAGTGGGCGCTGGTCAAAAAATAACCGTCCTGGGTTAAAAGCAGGCCGCTGCCCAGATGGCTACCGCCGGCATAAAGTATTTCTATGATCGCATTGGCGATATAAGCCTCCGAAAACTCGGCAGTGGACCTCTGAAAACATCCGAAGTTGTTCAAAAAACCGGAGAGCGACTGAGGCGAACCCGATGGCTGATCGGCGGACATTATTCCCTCCTAATAATATTTTAAAGTTCAATTATTTTTATCTTTTAAAAGACGAAAACTATAATAATCCGGCTTTAATACCATAACGTATCTTTCGCGTTAAATCAAGATAAAACTCCAAATTATTGAGCGTAGCCAGCCTTTGCCCGAGAGGCTCACGGATCTTGAATAAATAATGAAGATAAGCCCTGGATAAATTCCTGAGTTCCGATAATTTACTCTCCGGATTGATCGGTTTAAAATCTTTCGCGAATTTCGCGTTAGTAATATTCTCGGTTTTATAAAAATTATTTTTTGATATATCTGTCGGCCGCAAATCGGCAATCGGCAATCGCCAATCGAAAATCCGACCGTGCCTTCCTTCCCGCGTCGGTATCACGCAGTCGAGCATATCCACCCCGCGCTTTACCGCCTCGACGATATTCTCGGGATAGCCGACGCCCATAAGATAGCGCGGCTTGTCGGCCGGCATTTCCGGCACGAGGTAATCCAAAACCGCATACATCTCGGCCGCCGATTCCCCGACCGACAGGCCGCCGATGTTGTAGCCGTCCCAGCCGATATCCTTTAAATCTCTCAGGCTCTTCAGCCGCAACTCCTTATCTAAACCTCCCTGAATAACGCAGTGGAGCAATGGCTTTTTCCCTTTTAATTTATCATGATATTTTTTCGTTTTCCGGGCCCAGGCAGTGGTCAGATCCACTGATCGTTCGATATATTTCCGTTCCGCCGGCAGAGCCACGCATTCGTCAAGGCAAACAGCGATATCGACGCCCAGGTCCGTCTGGATCTTCAGGGATCTTTCCGGTGTTAAATAGTATTCCCGACCGTCGACATAAGACTTAAAACGCACTCCGTCGGCTGTCAGTTTTACCAGGTTTTCGCCAGATCTTTTTTTCGTACCGGCCAAAGAAAAAACCTGAAAACCGCCCGAGTCGGTAAGAATGGGCTTGTCCCAATCCATGAATTCATGAAGTCCGCCCGCTTTCTTGATAAGCTTCTCGCCGGGCCTGAGCATCAAATGATAAGTGTTGGATAAAAGTATCTGCGCCTTCAAACGCCGCATCTCTCCGGTCGCCACCTGCTTGACCGCGCCCTGAGTCGCGACCGGCATGAAAAACGGAGTCTTGATTTTACCGTGGGCTGTATGCAAAATACCCGACCTGGCCTTGCTGATTTTTGAATATTTGGTGACTTTAAACATACTTTCAAGGACACAAGATACAAGGATACAAAAAAATCCCAATATCCAAACGGTTTGATATTTGGAATTTGTGATTTGAAACTTGTTTGTATCCTTTTATCTTGTGTCTTGTGTTTTGATTATTCAACCACTCCCGCCCCCCTCGCGATATCATCGTCCTCGAGCTTGGTGGTCTTGGCCGGAGTAGTAAAGTTCAACTCCGCTTCGGTTTCGTTGTCTCTGGCGGTAACGCTTGAACCGGGCAGGAGCACCATGATAGTATTCTTATCCTCCTCTTGCGGCGTGATTTTAAGGCTCCATTCGGCGCTCGAATCATAAACCGTAACAGGCAAACGCCCGATATCCCAAACCACTTCATGGGTACCCTCCAAATACTTAACGGCGCCGGCGGTTGACCTTTCTTTACCGTCCCAGCTAACGTATTTCGGGAGCTTGACCGATATCCTCAGATCCGAGAGTTCGTGCAGATTATTGTTGAGCTTCCAATAAACTTTATAGCTTGTGGTTTCCCCGGTTTTAGGCGGATGCGGCCCGGTGCCGACCGGAATATTGTCCTCATTGAAATAACGCGCCGACTCCTCGAGTTTAAGATCGCTGTTTATCCTTATAAGAACCGTATTGCTGCGGTTGTCGCCGTCTTCGGACCTCTCGGCTCCCTCTTCGATCTCCCCGACGCTGAATTGCGCGTAGCTTTCCGCCTGGTATTTTTTACCCGGATCGATCGCGCCGACGTTAAGGATATCTATGGAAAAATCGATCGTGCCCTCGGCGTGCTTAGCGATCGTCTCCAGGGCGGGTATTTCTTCCTTGCTCCAGGTGATCGTATTCCCCTTTTCCTTCCCCTTGTTTTCATCTTTTAAGCTCGCCCAATCAAGGAAATCGCTGTCCAATACGGCCATGATCACGACGTCTTTCATGTCGGTCTCGCCGCTGTTCTTATATACTATCGAATAATTCAGGGTTTGGCCGAAGTCGGCTCCCTGGTTATCCCGCGCCCCGTTCACTATCATGGTCAAATTAAGATCGCTCTTCATTACCTCGAAATTAAGCTTTGCTTCGTGGAATTTTATGTAGCGGCCGGAAACGGAACTGGCGGTAGCGGTAGCGCTATCACCGATGTTTTTCTCGAAGTAAACGACAATATCCTGCTTATCGGATTTTTTTTCGGTAAACTTTATCCTGATCGGCAATATTTTTTCTTCCTTCCCGAGACTCTCGATCTCCCAGACCCCCGGTCTTATCATCTTGGCCGGCGCCAACTTTCCCTTATCCTCTTCTTTCGGGGCCGGCGCGCCGATCTCGATATTTTCCTGCGGTTCGACCGTAAGGCGGAAATTGCCGATATAATTCTTTTCGTTCGGATTCAGCCTGATCGTAACCTCGTCCTCCTGCCCGATAAGGGCGCTCGCTATATAATCATAATCGATCTCGATGCCGATATCGTTTATCATGGTCGACGACATGGTCTCTTTCTTGAATTCGGAGGAAAAATTTTCCGGCGAATACGTCAAATCGGCGGTTATTATCCCCCGGTCGTTCTCGAGTCCGACCATCATACCCTTGATCTTTATCTTGCCTGTTTCCCGCGCTCCGACCGCTCCTATGTTCCACGATCCGATCTTATCGTTCTTTTCGTTGCCGCTTTCCGGATAGCTGTCCAGGAAGATGAAATTATCCGGGAATTTAACTTCTATCCGGACATCCCTGATATTTATATTGCTCAAATTCTTATAATGGATCGAATAAAAAAATTCTTCTCCGGCAGCCACTTCGCTTTTGCCTTCGATTGAAAATTCGACCGCGGTCGCGTCCGAACCGCCTCCTAAATAAAAATACCGGTAAGCCCCGTAAGCCGCGCCGGTTATTCCTCCGGTCATAAAAATAAAGAAAAAAAGCCAAAAAAAGAAGCCGCGGCGCTTCTTGATGTCCATTTTTTTCACGTCGATCATCTTGCCGTTATTATCTTCGTAAATTTCATGCAGGCTTTCATCTATTTCCTCTTCCATTTCCCGGCTGATGCCCTCTTCGCCGCCCCGGTCCCTTAAAGAGATTACGCCATCCTTGACGAATGCAGGATTTCGACTCACGTACGCGGATTCTTCTACCAATTCCTCAAAACTCTCGACTTCCTCATCGGTTGGCATCGGCCGCCGGATAAACTCCGCCAGCCCGGATTTTTTAGAATTTTTTATGACAATACTTTCGTCTATGTTGCTTTTGCCCCTGGGTTTTGCCATAGCTATATCGCTTAGGAATGTTTAAAATTTATTCGGGTCATAACCTGAAATCCGTCTCGTGTCTGGTATTCTTTATGATCTCGTCCGCCTTGATCTTCGCTTCCTGCTCCAGGAAGAACTTATTTACTCCGGGTACGAGCGAGAGCCATTTCCTGATAAGGTCGATGATCTTTTTTACCTTTACTTTGCCCCGGCCGATAAGCTCGTTTATTTTAGCGGCCGTTTCTTCGCCGACCAGCTTGAATTCCTTTTGTTTCTCCGGCGTCATGCCCGCGAAAATATCCCCGAGATCTTTTTCCAGAATAACCTCTATCTTTTTCTGGCGCGCCTTGAACGCCGGTGTTGCGCCTCCGTACGGACCCGCGCCTAATTGGCCTTCCCCCTCCCGGGTTTTGACCACCATCTCCGCTATTTCCTGACGGCGCCGGTTATCGGCGCCGCTTTCGGTTTCCGGCGTCGGTATGGTTTCGATCCTTTTCTCTTCTTTTTTCTCCCCTATTTCCGCGCCGCCCCGGATTCGATCTTTAAAACCTTCGATTTTTCCGATTATACTGTTGTCTTCCGCCATATTTTATATTTTTCTATCAAAAATTCGATAGTTAATGCTTAAAAATCTGTATTTATCCCTAAAAATTATTATACCATATTTTCTAAAAAAATAAAACCCGCCATATTTTAAGATTACCCTAAACCGTGTTATAATATAAACATAATAATTATCTAATAAATCAATATGCTAAAAACCGATAATATAAACGAGATCGCGGTCGCGGACAATGACGGCCATAAAATATCCTGGATCAATATCCGTAACGCCGGTAAAACCGAACTTGATTGGCTCCGCAAAAAATTCGATTTTAAGTTATCGCATCTGTCGGCCTCATCCGTCAAAGCCGTGACCCAAAGATCGATAATCGAAAAAACCGAAAACTATATTTTTATGATCCTGCACTTTCCCGTTTTAGCGGGCGATAAGGTGGTTACGGAAGAAATAGACTTCTTTGTGGGTAAGGATTATCTGGTCACGTCGCACGACAACAAGATCGGGGCCTTAAATGAATTATTCAGTTTTTACAAAAAAGAAAACGCCCCAGAAGATGGCGGCGTTATCGGCCTTCTGTGCCATATCCTGGAAAAACTGTCGGATATTCCCTTCGCGCTTCTCGACAAGAACGGTTCGGCGATAAACGAATTGGAAGACATGATATTCGATCACAAATCAAGAATGGCCGCTTCCCGCGTTTTATCGTTAAGGCTTGGCATTATAAACGCTTGCGAGGCCCTGCAAAACCATCAGCGCATCATTGATGTTCTCACTGAATACGCCGCCGAATTCCTTTCCGGCGGCAAAGCGCGGGAATTGACCAGAAAGATCCATCGGGACGCGAAAACCATCTGGCTTAATCTCGAAAACCAAAGGGAGATCGTCGAAGTGCTTAACAGCACGAACGAGTCTTTCATGAACTATCAGATCTCGAATATAATGAAAACCCTGACTATCTTTTCCGTGATCGTTTTTCCTCTTACCCTCTTAGCCGCTATATTCGGCATGAATACGGTTAACGGCATGCCGTTCATGGAAACGAAAAACGGTTTTTGGGCGATCATCGGCATAATGCTTTGCGGCAGTTTATTCATGGTGTTTTACTTCAAGGGGAAAAAATGGCTCTAGGGTTTCCGATTTGAGTACAAGATAAAAAAACCGAGCGGAAGATCCGCTCTTTTTTATTCCGCAAAACAGCCTGAAACCCGCAAACACTAAAAGCGATTGTCGGGTACGCGCAATCCTTCGTACCCCCTGAACACTTCCTCGATATCCTTAACCGTTTTTACTCCGACCAACCGCCGCCTCAAATCCCGCGCTCCGGATAGTCCGGCCGCGTAAGCGCAAAGCTGGCCGCGCATTTCCACTATCCCCCGCCCGCCTTTATGTTCCTCGGTAAGCCGGGCGTGCTCCAAGACGACTTTAAATACCGCCCGCGGCGAACGCGCGATATCCTGCCCGGTGCGGACGGCCTTGAATATCCACGGCCGCCCCAAAGCTCCGCGCGCGATCCCGATCCCGTCGGCTCCGGTCCGAGCTAATAATCCGGCGGCATGACTCCCGGCATTATCCCTCTTATCTTCCGGCGCCACAAGGCCCGCGACTCCAACCCCTCCGTTCGCTATGATAACGCCATCGAAATGGTCGCGGGCTTTTTTTATTATGGCCGTATCGATAGAACCGGAAAATCCCTGTTTTAGTGTCCGTCCATGGATCATCAAGGCGGCAATATCAAGATCCCTGACGAAATCAAGGAACTCGAGAATATCGGTATTGTTCACCCTGGTCCTGGTTTTTATCGAAACCGGCAGATCGGTACTGTCAATTACGCTTTTGACGATCTCCCGCGCCAGCGGCATATTATCCATTAAAATCGCGCCGGCGCCCTGCTTGGCGACTTTTTTGACCGGACAGCCGAAATTTATATCGATCCCGTCCGGACCGATCTTCTCCGTTATTATCCGCGCGGCCGCCGCGAAGTGTTCCGGCTTCGCCCCGAAAAGCTGGACCACGTACGGACGTTCTACCGGATCAAATTTAAGCATCTCAAGGGTTTTAGCCGGATCATAAACCAGGGCGGTCGCGCTCGCCATCTCGGAATAAACTACGTCCGCGCCGAATTTTTTGCAGATCCGGCGGAAGGCGCTGTCCGTATACCCGGCCATCGGCGCCAGGGCGTAGATCGGCCGGCCTTTGTTCTTTGATTTTTCCCAGAAATTACGCATAGTCTCAATTTAGCATGTTTGACAAAAATTACAAGTCATGCTAACGTATTCTAATTATTAGCGGATCTTTTAAAATTTTTTTAACCATAGTACGGGGAGGTTAAACAATGAAAACATTAAGAGTTCTGCTTTACGGATTCTGGGTCATGATCTCTATAGCCGCCTGCTATTTTCTGGCTACAAAATGGATGTTAAACAATGAAGATTCATATCGGATCACGGAAAGTATATCATATTTTACCGATCATCGTGAAGTTAATGCCTTCCCTGAATTTCCGGCTCCCTCCGATTATAAATCGGTAATTGCGCTTGATGAATCAAACTATGCGATAATAACAAAATATGATCTGGCGTTTTACAAAAAAATTTTTGTGAATGAGATGTTTTTCGGTGATGATGATGTCCGGATCGGATTCGCGAAATATGTTTACAGGCAAAATCCCGGTTTTTACCAAGGTTTTGATTTTGTTAAAACCATAAAACCCGTCGATCCTCCCGTCAAACTCAATTTCTGGCGAAGCTACGAGGTGAAAATATTGGCCGTTTCTACTGACGGAGAAATAAGTGTTGAATTTACTCCCGAATTCAACAACTGGATCGGATTCCTCGTGTTCGCGATGGTTTTTGTGATCATGATCATGGGGCTTAACCTGATTGCTGAAAAATTGGAATAACCACAAAAAAGAAAGGAACAAAAAATGGAGAAAACTAAGGTCGGGCCAATACAAATTATACAGTTAGCTACGGTAATTCTGCTGTTTTTCGGAGCCTTTTATTTTATAGGCTTTAAAGCGCGACAAGAGTCCCGTAATTCGCATGATCTGATGCCAGGCGCTTACGCCGGAATAACGATCATGGGAATTCCCGAGGAAATAGCGGACTTGTCGCCGGCCGTACCCCATGGGGTAGCCGTTATGACCGTGTCTCATGGCTATCCAGCCAAGGAAAAAGGGATAATTCCGGGTGATATTATAACCTCCCTGGACGGAAATGCGATTAAAAATATGCTCCAGTTCTTTGAAATTATGCACGACAAAAAACCGGCAGACGAATTAAGCGTCGGCATCCTGCGCGGCACGGAAAAACTTTCCTTCAGTCTTATATTGGCCGCGGACAGGCCGAAATAAAACTAATCCCAAAAACCAAAAGCACCCAACCGGGTGCTTCTTTTATAACTAACAAAAATTTTATTTTTTAAAAACTCTCTGTCCCTCCGGCGTATCCTCGACCGTCCAACCCAATTTTTCTATCTCCTTGCGCAGACGATCGGATTCCGCCCAATTTTTCGCCATCCGTGCCAATACCCTCGCCTTAAGAAGCTTTTCTATTTCTTCGTCCAATACTTCGCCCTCGTTCATTAATAAAGTCGTTGATGAAGAAGTTGATGAAGAAGTTGATGAAGAAGTTGATGAAGAAGTTGATGAAGAAGTTGATGAAGAAGTTGATGAAGAAGTTGATGAAGAAGTTGATGAAGAAGTTGATGAAGAAGTTGATGAAGAAGTTGATGAAGAAGTTGATGAAGTATCTAGTTCTTTTTTTATGGATTTTAATTTGGATAAATTCAAACCCAACACCTTGTCAAAGTCCATAGCTAACGCTAATTTTTCATCATCTTTCAAATCGGATTTTAAAACCTCCTGTAACACCGCCATGGCCATTGGCGTATTTAGATCATCGTTTATAGCCCGTAAAAATTTATCCTTATACCGGTCAAAATTCACGCATTTATCATCTTCAAACTCTAAACTTTTTTCAAACATTCCATTTGATTCTTTTTCGCCTGCCGGAACACAGCTCAATTCTCTTATTTGATTATTAAGGTGTTCCAATCCGTCTTTGGCCGCCTTGAGCGAATCAAAGGTAAAGTTCATGTGTTTGCCGTAATTCGTCTGCATGCAGAGGAAACGAAAGGCCAAAGGTTCGAATCCTTTCTCTTCAATATCCCTTAAGGTATAAAAATTCTTGAATCTCTTGCTCATTTTTACGCCGTCGACAAGCAGATACTCGTTATGCAACCAATAATTGACCGGCGTTTCCGTATCGTATCCGATTACGCTCTGCGCGATCTCGTTCTCATGGTGCGGAAATTTAAGGTCGATGCCGCCGGTATGGATATCGAAAGGCATCCCCAATGCGGATTGGCCCATGGCCGAGCATTCAATGTGCCAGCCCGGACGGCCCGGCAGTCGCTCGCCGTTCAGTTCAAAATCCCAGTACGGCTCGCCGTCCTTGCACCCTTTCCAAAGGACAAAATCCTGGACATTTTCTTTTTCATATTCATCAGCATCAACCCTGGCCCCGGCCCTGAATCCGTCCATGTCTATATTGGTAAGCTTCCCATATTTATGGTCCGCGGCATATTTGGCGACATTAAAATACACCGAACCGTCTTTGCCGTAAGCGTAGCCGGCATCAACTATCGATTTGGTCAAAACCTGCATTTTTTCGACATATTCCCGATCGGCGGCATGCGGCACTATATCGGGCTTGTTTATATTCAATTTTCGCGTATCATCCCAAAAAATCCGTTCATATTCGCCGGTAAACCTGTTTAAGGCTTCCATCGGCTCCAGGTCCGGGTATTTCAACTTTGAATCCCTGATCGTTTTATCGTCAACATCGGTAATGTTCATCACCCATTTTACAGCCGTCTGCCCATAATTATACCTTAAGGTTCTATCCAGGATATCGGAAAATATATAAGCCCGTAAATTTCCGATATGAGCGAAATTATAAACCGTCGGGCCGCAGGTATAAAGACCGATTTTGGCCGGATCGATCGGCATGAACTTTTCTTTTTTCCGCGTAAGCGTATTGTATAAAAAAATATCGTCCATATTATACTTTGGTCTTAATATCAACACCGCTGAAGCCGTACAGGCCATGGATCGTTTCGCAGGCGGAGGCATAGGCTTTTTGCCCGTTATCGGCCCGCTGGCCGGTACTGCGCCACTCTTCCTCCCCTTCTTTTTTAACTTCGACCAGGCCGGTTTTGGAATTCCACTGGGTTTCAAAAAAGATCTCCTTGCCCCGGATCATCGCTTTGATTTTCTCCAAAGGCCATTTACTCCCGCTTTCCGCCTGATTTTTCCTTATGGCGCTCATTAGCTCGCCGTATTCTTTCATATTTTTTATTTAATGAATAAGTGAACATTTAAATTTTACCCTAAGCCGGAGTTTTTTGCAATTATTTTCCGGCGGCCTCATCAAAAAGGCCGGTGCTTAAATATTTTTCCCCCCGGTCCGGAAATATGGTAACAATATTACCGGCTTTAAGCTTCCCGGCTATTTTCAGGGCCGCGACCATGGCCGCCCCGGAGGACATGCCAACGAATATGCCTTCTTCCCGGACTATCCGGCGCGACATAAGGTACGCCTCCTCCGTGTCGATCATGATGATCTCGTCCAGTTTCGACCGGTCATAGATCGCCGGCACGATCGCCTCTTCCATATTCTTAAGCCCCTGGATATAGTGGCCTTTGACCGGTTCGGCGCTCACTATCTTTACGTCCGGCTTGTATTTCTTAAGAAACGCGGCCACGCCCATAAGCGTGCCGGACGTGCCGATGGAACTCACGAAATAATCGATTTCGCCCCCTGTCTGCCTCCAGATCTCCTGGGCCGTTGTTTCGTAGTGCGCGATCTGATTATACTCATTGGAAAATTGATCGGGTCGAAAATATTTATCGGGGAATTTTGCCGTGAGTTCTTTGCATTTAAGGATCGCCCCGTCCGTGCCTTTGTCTCCGGGGGTCAAAGTAACTTTAGCGCCGAAAGCGGCGATCATCTTCCGGCGTTCGACCGAAACCGCTTCGCTCATGACTATTTCCGACTTATATCCCTTGACCGCCCCGATCATGGCCAGGGCGATACCGGTATTCCCGGAGGTAGCTTCGATGATCGTCTTGTCCGGAGTTAATTTACCTTCGGCTTCCGCCTGTTCGATCATTTTAAGGGCGATCCGGTCTTTGATGCTTCCCCCCGGATTAACCCCCTCCACCTTGGCGTAAATATTAACGGCCGGTCGGGGATTTAATTTGTTTATTTTAACCATGGGCGTATGGCCGATGGTTTGAAGGATATTTTTGCAGATCATTTTATTATATTTATAAATTAATCTTTAAATAAAAGACCCCAGACCGAGCCGGGGCTTAAAAGGTTCATTCATCGTCTTCGTCCCTCCGCACAGGCGGAGGAACATAGTCCGGGAAAGTCCTGGCAAACCAAGACTCGAAATCCATGGTGCCGTTGCCTTCGCCCAGCTTTAAGATTATTTTTGGCAGTTTTTCCGGGTTTCTCGGCTTATGCCGATTATTGCCGCGTCTTTCATCTTTTTGAGGCGTTTGGGTTTGTTGTGCCGCTTCCACTAAATTAACCCTTTCAATGAGTAAATATAAACCGCTAATGCGCCAATTTCGCGGTTAGCGGAACCTTGGCCGGATTGAACACAAAAAACATTGGTAAACACAGCATAACACAAAAAAAAGAAAATGTCAAGCACTTTCTTTTTTTTCCGTAAAAATATTTATAAACGATCTTTAATATGGTTAAATAACTCTAATTTTACAATAAATTCACTTTAACCATTCTTCCTCCTGCCTTACTAGCAGTTTCGAGGCGCGCAAAGGATCGGCTATAATTTCTTTAACCACTTTTTCCATCCTCATGCCCTGAGAACCCTTAACCAGAATAAGGTCGTTTTCCCGGATCCGATCCTGCATAAAGCGGCCGACTTCGGAGGAATCCGAGAAACTGAAAATCCGGTCTTCTCCCATTCCCTCTTCTTTGGCTCCATGAGCTATGTGCCTGGCCCGCTCTCCGACCGTAAAGAGCCAGTCGAAGCCGGCCCGAGCCACGTATCGGCCGACATCCTTATGGCCCTCTTCGCTATATGCGCCAAGCTCGAGCATATCACCCAAAACGACGAATTTACCCGCACCCTCTTTAACCGGTATCCGCTTCAAAGCCCCTAAAGCCGCGATCGCGGATTTTGGTTCGGAGTTATAGGTATCGTCTATTATTGTCGTGTTTTTTATGCCCGGAATAAGACGCATCCGGCCTTTGGGCGAATCAAATTTCCGCAAAGCTTCCGATATTTCGATCTGATTCATGCCGAAGCTTAAACCGACGGCCGCGGCCGCCAGCGCGGCATAGACGGAATTGATGCCCAAAACTCCGGGGAGAAGTATGGGGGTGTGCGAACCTTTATAGCCCATCTTAAAATTGATCCCCTTTATGTTGGCGGCGATAGCCTCTCCCGAAAAACTATAGTTGATCTCCTGGGCGCGGATATCGGATCTTTCTTCCAGCCCGAAAGTAATTACCCGGGCGCGGCTTTCCGCCGCGATACGCCGGCAATCCTCGTTATCGTAATTTATGATCGACCATCCCGACGCCGGAATATTCCTGATAAGCTTGGCCTTCTCCTGGATCAATTTGTTCCTGGAACCGAAATTTTCCGCGTGCACCGTGCCGATCATGGTCAGGATGCCCACCTTGGGCCCGGCTATGTCCAAAAGATAATCCATGTCTCCCGGATGATCAATGCCCATCTCCAATACCAGGATCCGGGGATAATCCTCGTCCTTCCGCAAAGAAAGCTTAAAACCCCGCCAGAATATCCGGATCCATCCGAAAATATTCCTCCCGGGCGATGCCGCTCCGATTATGGTCAGGGGCAGGCCGAATTCGTTATTATAATTTTTAAGGCAAGAGCCTACCCGGAATTTCCTATTAAGAACGGCGTAAACCGCGTCCCGGGCGCTCGTTTTTCCGACGCTTCCGGTAATACCGACGACCTCCGGTTTCTGCTTCGCTATAACCAATTTCGCCAATATTTTAAGTTTTAGCTGTATGATCTTCTTTAGCATATTTTATTTATAACTCCCTGGGCTTTGTGATAAATATATTAGCATAATAATCTAAAAGCTAAAAGCAATTTTTATCTTTCTTTCGGCACCTGGTAATAATTCAAGATAAATTCGGCGATTTCCGAAAAGAGAGGGGCCGTCGAAGAATCCGCCCAGGCCACGTCTTTAGGGTCGTTCAATTTTACCAGCATAACGAATTTCGGGTCGTCGGCCGGCGCGAAGCCGATGAAGGTATGGATCGTCCGGCCCGCCTCATAACCCTTGGTTCCGCTGCCGGCCACCTGCGCCGTGCCGGTCTTGCCGCCGACGTAATAGCCTTTTACGGCCGCTCGCGTGGAATGGCCCTCTTCGACCACCCTGACCATCATGCCGGATAAAAGCAGCGAGGTTCTTTCGGAAATAACCCTTCTTACCGGCTGCGGCTGAGTTTTTATCCTTTCCCCTTCCGACGTCACTATTTCATCCACCACGTAAGGTTTCATCAAAATACCGCCGTTAACGACCGCCGCGTAAGCGGTTATGGTCTGGAGAGGAGTGACCGTTATTCCCTGGCCGAAAGTCGCGGTCGCGACCTCCACCGGCCTGATAACGTCGCGCTCCAGGTTAACGATATTACCGCTTCCTTCGCCCGGCAGCTCGATTCCGGTTTTTTGCCCGAAACCGAATTTTTTGACGTAATCCGCGAAAACCTCCGGGCCGGTTCTCTGCATAACATGGATCGAGCCGGTATTTAAGGATAGCTCCAGGACGGTGATCATATCGACCGTGCCGTGGCCGCCGAAAGTATCGAAGTCGGAATTTTTTATCGGTTTTGACCAGCCGGGTATCTTTATCGAACCCTTGTCGTTATAGGTGCTCTCCGGCGTGACCTTACCCTGGTCTATTCCGGCCGACATCGTAAAAATCTTGAAGATCGAACCGGGTTCGTATTGATCGAAGACCGCGGGATTATTGTAAATACTGATATCGTCCACCTTTCCGTAATTATTGGGGTCATAATCCGGCCAGGAGCACATCGCGATGATAGCGCCGGTTTTGGGCTCCATCACGATAACGGTTCCGCCGTCGGCGCCGTGCCGGAGGGCGGCAGCGTTAAGTTTTTGGCAGGCGTTGAACTGGATCGAGCGATTGATCGTCAGGATCAAATCGCTGCCGTTTTTAGGTTCGTTGAATTCCCGGTCATTAACGATGATCAGGCTGCCGTTACCCGACCTTTCCGCCTTGATCGATCCCGGGGCGCCGGTCAATTCCTCGTTAAAAAAATTCTCGAGGCCGTATCGTCCGATCTTTCCGGAATCGTCGAAACCCACGAAACCGAACAGATGGGAACCGATCGAAAATTCCGGATAATAACGGTATGCCTCCATTATGTGATCTATGCCCAGGCCGTGAAGCTCGTCGATATAAGGGTCGAGCGTTTCTTTTTCAACCTTGTATCGGATCGGTTCGTAAGGATCGTTTTCTTTTGATAATTTATCCAGATAAGCGGCAACAATGGATTTTTTTCTGGTTTCCAGTTCGAGCTCTCTTTTGATCGCCTTGAATTCTTCCCGGTTTTTAATATCGGCGGCCGCTATGCCGAGGCCATCGGAGGAGGTTGCTGAAAAATAAGGGTCTTCTTTAAGCATCTTATCGACCTCATCCTCCACGTTCTTTCGGTCGAATATTTCGTATAAACGATCGGCCGCCTCCGCGGGACTCTTAACGTCTTTCGGTATGGCGTAAACCAGGGCGAAATCCTTATTCGTGGCCACCGGGTAAAAATCCTTCCCGTCCGGGACCGGACTGTTCTGAATATATATTTCACCGCGCGACGGCTGCAGCTTATTATATACCTGGTGCTGGTCGGAGGCTAAAGCGACATAAAGATCGTTCTTTGATACCTGGAGTCCGTACAGGCGCAGCAGGATCGATCCGGCCAATAAAAAAATAACCGTCATGACCAGATTAAGACGATTACCGTTGTCGCTTTTTTTTCGGTTGTATTTGCTGGAAATCATAGCAAGGGTTTTCGTTTTTCTTAATGATTACACCCCTTGCGCCCGTCTCGGTCCGTGGTGTAAATTGTAATTTTTATTTTCTGGCTACCGCTTCGCTTATGACGGTAATGTATTCGATCGTCCCGGCTTTGACAAGATTCATGCCCAGTGCCCGCTTTTGTATGTTCTCGTAAGATTCTAATTCCGTTACCTTGTTCGTGACCAGCTTATTATTATTCTGCAGTTCCTCGGATTTAAGCCTTAACTCCCGCAGGACGAATCCTTTGATGGACAGGTCGTTTACGCTCGCCACGAAATAAATACCGTTGATTATTATAACAATAAACAAAAACTTATTCAAAATTCCCAGATAAGACCTTTCGGCCTTTTTCCCCGGAAAAATTTTAGCGTTAAAATTATAATTTTTATTTTTGTTTTTATCTTTTATTATCATAGAATCCGCTTGTTGAATAATCCGGAGATTTGGCCTAAGATCATACTGCCGCAAAGATGCCGATCGCTCTTTATGGATTATAATTTTATATCATATTTTCTCCGCCACCCTCATCTTGGCGCTCCTGGCCCTGGGATTCGCTGCGACCTCTTCGGCCGCCGGTAGAACCGTTTTTTTCGTAATTATCTTTAAAACCGCCTTATGGCCGCATTGGCAGACAGGTATCTCCGCCGGACAGACGCAATTCCGGCTTTCGGTTTTAAAGAAATTTTTCACTATCCTGTCTTCAAGGCTGTGGTAGGAAACGACGGCTATCCGCCCGCCCCTTTTCAGGATCCGAACCGCCTGCGGCAAGGCGTTTTCCAAATTACCCAGTTCATCGTTGGTGGCGATCCTTAACGCCTGAAAAGCGCGCGTGGCGAAATGGATCTTTTTGTTATGCCTATAAACCGCCGGTACGGATCCGCCGATTATGTTCACGAGTTCTCCGGTACTTTTTATTTCTCCCTCTTTTCTCGCCTGAACGATGGCCCGCGCTATTCTTCCCGCGAATCTTTCCTCCCCGTATTCCCGCAATATTCTCGCCAATTCCGACGCAGGATAACGATTAACGATATATTCTGTCGTCCGTTTTGCGTTTTCCGTTCTCTGGCCAAAGGCCATGTCTAGCGGAGCATCCAGTTGAAAAGAGAATCCCCGGCGCCGGTCTTCGAGTTGAGCTGATGATAGACCCAGATCAAATACAATGCCGGAAAAAACAGGTACCTCCGGAATCTCGGAATCCGCCCGAGCGGCAATCTCGGCTGACTCGCCCGCCGCCATGATCTTGTGTAAGTCTTTAAAATTTCCATGTATGATCTTTATGTTATTGTTTTTTTCAAATCTTTTCCGCGCGTGTTCGATGGCCAGGTTGTCCAGGTCGAAAGCCGCCACCAACCCCTTCTTGCCCACGCGCTCGGCCAACGCGGCCGTATATCCCCCCCCGCCCAAGGTACAATCCATGAATTTTTCTCCGGGTTTCGGATCAAGATACTCTAACACCTCCCCCAACATGACCGGTACGTGAATATATTTCATACGACATGGAGCACGGAGCATGAAGCACTAACGGTTTGCGCGTCGCGTGTCGCATGCTTCATGTTCCATGCGCTAAAGCACTAAAGCGCGCGTTCGGGCAAAAATAATACTCCGCAACTCCTCCGTATCCACCAGCGGCGCTTTTATTATCCGCACTTTCACGGTCTTGGGTTGCAGAGCGACTTTTGTTTCGCACTTGATTTTTTTTGTCATATTTTTATTTTTGTTTTTCCGCCCGAGGCGGATATTTTTGGTTTTTTTGCGTGATTCGACTTTCTTTATTTGTCAAATTCCCAGCTCACCCAGCGCCTCCGCGATTTCCCCGGAATCTTTTTCCGTACCTTGCTTATATTTATCCCAGGCTTCCTCTTCCCAGATTTCCAACCGATCGAACAATCCGGCGATCACGGTTTTTTTATTTAAAACCGCGAACTCCCTCAGGTATTCCGGCAAATTAATCCGGCCCTGATTATCAAGATCGACATCCATGGCTCCGGCCAGCATCAAACGGGAAAACGCCCGGGCCTTGGATTGGCTGATCGGCAGATCGGCGAGCTTCCGGGCGATCTTCTCCCATTGCTCATGGGTATATAAAAAGAGGCACCGATCCAGACCGCGGGTCACGACCGCCCCTCCCTTAAGCTTATCCCTGAATTTTACCGGAATCGCCAGCCTTCCCTTGTCGTCTAAATTATGTTTATATTCTCCGATAAACATATTGCGGCGGATTAATAAAAAATATAACAAGATGTTTTTTAGCACCTGCTATATTCTTCCTTTCTTTATGATTTTACCCCCGCCGCCTTTCCGGTTAGCAGGTGTAGTCCCCTTTTATTCGTGCGGGGTAAATTGATATCAGGTTGGGTTTTTCCGCCAAAAGGCGGCAAAGCCCAGCATAATTCAACTTATGAATTATATAAACACGACAAGCACGCAAACTAAGGATCAAGAGGAGGCTGATCTTGGGATTTTGCCCTTGATGATCAGACCCCTTCTTCGCCTTAATTTTTCCCGTTTCCGGGAATTTTTTTGTTTTTGCTCTTTTGAGGGAGCAAATAGCATCCCCATGCTATTGTTCCGTACCCCGAGAGGTTTTACGGAACTATTTTTTTGTTTTCTTGTTAGCGCGAAATGTCTTAGCTAACAATTTTATCCGCCCGGAAACGGTCTATGAACATATCTTATCCGGTTTATTTTATTTTTGTTTTTGTCTTTGACGTATTTTTTGGATTTTCTCCACTATTCCCCATTTCACACCATTATAATTTAATCATACACCACTTTTGCCCAAAAGTCAATCAGCCGTAAGATAGAAAAAACCAGCTAACTTAAGCTTTTTTATTAACAAAAAAACCGGCTTGTTAATAAGCGGCTCTTTGACCTTCTTTTATGGTTAATAACTTTTAAACCGTTTGTCAACAGGTAATCCACAACTCTTTCACGTAACGCATAACGTGGAACGCGTATACTGCTATCTATGCATTATGCGTTACGCGAGGATACGTTATATTCGGCTCCCGATCATATTCCGGCTTTATAACCGAAAATTTACCGGTATTTTTTTTAGTATTAGCCACTTTATCGTTCGTAACCGGCACCCCGAGCGCGTATCCCAGAGCATTGGCGGTTACCACGCCGATGCGCAGGGCGGTAAAACCGCCGCCATGATTACAGACGATAATTTTAGCGATATCTTTAAGTCGGTATTTATTTTTGTCCAGGATTTTTTTTATTGCCGGCAATAATTTTTCCGCCTGACTGTATTTGGCGCTGAATTTTTTCCGGGAAATTACTCGGGTCCCCTCTTTTAGATGAAGAGCAATATTATGGTCCTGGGTAGTATCGATAAATAAATCCATAAAATAAAGTTTCGTATATCCTTAAATACTGTCTAATATTAACTTTTTTTTGTTTATCCGTCAATCTACTTGACAATATATTGTTTCTATGATAATATATATCAAATTAACATGTTGTTAATTTAAACAATTTAAGATAAATGATTGCGGTCCTACCGTGATTATTTATATACCTGGCTCTTTGTAAACTTAATAACCAAATCAGTAACCAAGGAAGGGAGGTGTTCAGGTTTTTTTGGTTAGGAATTTATTTTTTTCGAAAACCCACAACAGAAACAGGAGAAACACATGAAACGTCTCGCGCTTATTATCACCATCATCATCGCCATCATCGCTCCCTTGTCCCCTGCTACGGCCTGCGACGGCCCCAACTGCGACACCATCACTGGCGCCTCTAACGGCACCGTGGACACCAGCCAATGGATGAGTCTCAACAAGGAGGCTTTGTCCGACGGCTGGAAATTTATGGCCGATGGCGGACAAAAAATCACGGGCCAGGGCCATGCCGGCTACGGCCTCTCTGTCGCCGGCAAGGGCGAACTTAATCAGGCGCACTGGATGAATAACCAGGCCGCCACGCCCAACGCCAACGTCTGGCATATGGACGCGGCGGACATGACGCTCAAGGCCGGTGCCGAAACCGGCGGCAGGTGCGCGGATTTCAAGATTGAAGCCGCCGCTAACCGCTCGGCTACGACCGAAACCCATGCTGGCGAAAACAGCATGTCTGCCAAGACGGGACACGCCGTCGACGCTTCATTCAGCGTCAAGGGCGCCAATCCGTCAGCCGCGGTTGATATCAGGAGTCAAACCGAATACCTTCAGATACCTACCAAATTCCAGGGCTATCAGACCGGAATAAGCGAGATTATTATCAAGGGCAACCGCTAACCGATATTTAACGGTCTGACAGCCCGCAGGCTGTCAGACCGCTTTACCACCACCCGAAAGGATAAAGCATGAAAAAAATCAAAAATCACTTGGTCTTACTCTTATTTCTCCTGACCCTGCCGACTGCCACTGTCCTGGCTAGCGACACCAGCAATGACACTACTACGGTTGGACAAGGACAGGAACAAGTGATGATCGACAACGGCCAGCAATACATGATCTTTGACGGTGGCAAACCCATCCGCCAATTCACCGGCGTTTATCCGGAAGCGGAGATGCCCAATTCCGCTCCCCTTCCCTACGAACAGTACAAATGGGGAGCAATGGAAAAATCGGTAAAAATATTTCCCCACGAGCTACTCTACGGGAAAGAAGAGGCGCTGGAAAAAGCCGGTGGGGTTGATAAGATCAAAGAAACCGGCCGATTTTTCCTGCCGCCCAACACCGATCCGGTGGTTCTCCTGAATGAAGCTCCGGGGCGACTAGGTGACTTTGAAATCTATACCGTTGAGTTGGACGCGCCGAATGGAGGCATGTCAGAGGAAACCCTCCTGATCCTACTCTCTTACGGCAAGCATCGTTCTGGTTCCCGCCGGGCTTACGCCGAACTTATGCCACTGAATAATCCGAAAGCGTCCGGAGTAGCCTTGCCGGCCGGAGCGAGCCAAGCCTTCGTGAACGGCAGTCAGGCGACTGCCCTGGCCGTCACTCCCGTCCTGGGATGGTCCCGGACCGTCGTTGAAATGCCTTACCGCGTTAAGGTCACTTTCTATAACGACGGGTACGTGCCCGTCCCGCCCGAGGTTTTCGGACGACGGGCGATCAAGCGCCTGACGCCCCGGGAACTCGGGGCGATCTATTTCGATTTCGACAAGTATTATCTCAGGCCGGACCAGGAAGAGACGGTTGTTCTCTGGGAAAAGGTTATTTATTCCCACTGGAACGACGTACCGATTTTTATTATCATAGGAGAATGCGACGAGCGCGGCTCCCTTGAATACAACGACCCCTTGGGTGCCAAGCGCGCAATAACGGTCAAAAACCGCATAATCGATGATTTAGCGGCGGCCGGATTCAACCGAGCGGAACTTAAGGAGAGGATCCTCTCTCCCTCCGAGGGTAAGAGGAATCTGCGTTTCACCGAGCACCAGAAAAACCGCACCGCCATGCTCTATTTCGCACGGAAAGCGTTTGTGGAAAAGGAGGTAAGTAAATGAAGAAAATCCCCTGGATTGTTCTCGGCCTGGCTATTATAACCCTGGTTCTCGGTGCCTGCGCCGGAACTAAGCACTACAACACCGACACGTCGATGGTCGCCGCGCCGCAAAACCTGCGCGGCCAGATGTATTTCTACAGCCCCGACACTAAACAGCCGGTCCCGGTTTCGGAGACCGTTCTGATCACTTCCCTGCGCCCGGTACCGCCGGAAAATCCGGAACCGGAGTCAACGCTGAAACCGTCCACCAAAACCTGGCTTGACCAGGAAGCGGAGAAACACAAATCCGGCAAAGAGGCGATCAACGAAATTGTCGCCTATACGCCGGACGGTGCCGCTCCGGACCGCAAGCACCGCGCTTTCGCTATCCAGGCGTACCTGGGGAAGAAGGGTATTAGCGTGCCCATCCACCCTGAACGCCGACATGGCGCTGATCTGGAGGGCGTGAGTCTAAGATAGCTCGCGCCCAATCGCACAAAACAATTTCACACCCCCTGACAAAGTCAGGGGTTTTTATTTTTTAACACCCTCTCCCGCGCCGCCCATAGGCGAGGGAGGGGGCTGGGGTGAGGGCAATTTCTACCAACAAAAAAAATCAGGGGTTTTTATTTGCGGCAAAAACAGTAGAGACGCCCCATCGGGGCGCCTCTACCGGCAATTTTATATAAACATATTTTTACCTCGGCACTTCTCTTTCTTCTGTTTTACCGCCCGGCACCTCCCTGATCCTTCCCCTTCCCGACGCCTCCATTCTTCTTCGTTCGGATGGAGATAATTTCCGTACCTGTTCGTCCGACGGCACCTCCCTGATCCGGCTTTCATTACCCGGGACTTCCCTGATCTGCGGCTTATCGGAAGGCACTTCTCTTATTCCTCCCTCCGCTGACGGCACCTCGCGAGTAGAACCGTCGGAAGACAATTCCATGTCGGGATGGTCTATGTTCCAGAAACTTTCGACCTTCGCCCTGGCCGTGGCGATATTATCGGGGCTCATATCCATGACCGGCCTGATTTTAGTGAACAATCCGCCCTTGGTTCCCCAATTAAGCTTAGATGGCCCGTCCACGCCGATCTTGTCCTCGGTCATAAGGATATTGAATCCTCCCCTGCCGAAAACGTCGCGGACGATGATCGTGTTGTCCGCGCGCGTCTCCCAGCTGGGCGCATGATCCATTCTTAAAAGCTCTTTGAGGCCTTGGCCCGTCATCTCCCGATTACCAGCGAAAATTTTCATATAGCCCAGGGCGGAATCGTAATTTCCTTTGATCGCGTTAGGCATGCTGTCGTAAGCGTCTATAAAAAATTCCTGGCGGTAATCTATACCCGATGATAAACTTAGTTCCCGGATCAATTTTATTTCCTCCGGATAATAATTCTTGTGCTTCATCCAGAATTCAAGGAGTTCGCGGTCTGCCGGAGAAAATCCGTCCTGATCGTGAATATCGATGCCGGTCTTTCGCGCGTCCTCAAGGCTTAATCCGTAGCTCTTGGAAAATTCATTGAATTTATTGAGTTCCTGGTCGATCTTCGCCGCCGTTTCGATATCCCCCTTGATCGCGCTGATCTCCTTTTCCGCTTCGATGATCTTCCGCTCTTTTAGATATTCGTAAGATTGCGTTTTGCCGGTTTCCTGGGATATGAATTCACCTTTTTCGTTTTTAAGATATTCATGGATACCCATCTCTCCGTTAGCGTCCTTTTCCAGGACGTAAGCGGCCCGGCCTATGCCCTTGGTTCCGATCCGGGTCTCGGTTTCGTCCGCGCCGACATAATCATTATCGCGCGCTATCTCGAAAGCCCGGCGATCCGCCCATTTTTCTATTCCCGCCCGGTCCTCGATATCGCCTTCATATCCGAAACCGCGGAGCTGTTCCTCGTTGGGTAAAAATCCCGGGTCCTTGATATTTCCGCCGGTTAACTGGCGCTTAAGCACGTGGGTAACACCGTCGCCTTTGCGGACGGTCGCGAGTTCGAACTGCGCTTTTCGGGAGTTTTCCCCGGTGATCAGACCCCGGTATTCGTCCCCTTCCGGAACCGTTCCCGGCAGAGGGGTTTCCGATGAATTGACGGGCGGCTCAACGGGTCCTTCGGGCGGAGAGACCGGCGGTTCATCGGGAGCAATATCCGCCTGAGAAGCGCCCGAATCCGGTATCGCGCCCATTTTGCCTAACTCATCCGGCACTGTTTCGATCCCGCCGGCAGGCGGAACGATCGGAGGTTCTCCGCCGCCGCTCGCTTGCCTCCCGACATATTCTTTAACTTTTTCCAATCCTTCTCCTATTTTACCGGCTATCGGCCCGGTTTTTCGGCCGACATAGTCGCTTATCTGGTCGCCCCAGAAATGCCTGACCAACCAACCGGCTCCGGCGAATCCGGCAGCCATGCCGGCTCCCCAGGCCATGCGCTTGCGTATTACCTTCTTGCGGCCTTGTTCCGTCTTTGAGTCGCGTTCCGAAATCGCCCTATCGAACCTTTCCGCCCATTTATCGCCGAGCTTATAACCGTTTAAAGCGATTTCGCCTTGCGCCAAAGAGCGTACGAGGTCATGCTGGCCGGTTACCCGTTTTTCCCAGGTGCCGAAATCGATCAATCCTTTGGATGTTTTATCATCTATCCAGTCGATGTTCAACCGCAGGGATTTCTTGTAAATTCCTCGTTTTTTGTCGTCAAGATTCTCGTCTTTGAGTTTTTCCAGTAAAGTTTCGGTTTTATGCCTGATCTTTTCCGCTTCCGAAAATTTTATGCCCAGACCGGCTTCCTCCAATTTGGTCTTTTCGGCGGTCAACTGTTCATGTTTTCTTCTCTCTTCATCGCTCAAATTTTCCTTAAAAGTGAATTTTTTAGCTTCGCCGCCGCCCAGATGTCCGTCATCCCACATCTTTGAATTTAGAATATTTATTTCCCGGGTAATTACCGCGTATCTTTTCTCTTCTTCGCTTCTCTCTCCGCGTCTGCCCAGCCCGTCGCCGGTTTTAAATTCCTTTTTGGCGCGCGCTCTGGCCATAAAGGCGCCCATGCCCGCCGCGGCCGGCACGACTACCGCCAATCCGGCCAAACTGGCTCCGGCAGCGGCCCGGGTGGCGTAACCCGAGGCCATATAGATCCCTCTTTCCGTAGCGACATTTTTCATTACTTTTAAAAATCCCCATTTATTGCTCTGCGTCCTCAATAATTTAGCTTCTATGCGCTTGTCGTTGCCGAAGAACCGGTTCATCTGCACCTTCCGGTCGATATCGTTCTTATAGAGCATGCCGACACCCTCGTTATAACCCAATTCCTCCTTTTTAAAACGCAAAACGTTCTCCAGCGCGCTTTCATATTTTTTTTGCGCCCTGTGATACATGTTCTTCTGGATCAGGGTTGCGTCTGGCAGACTGTATTCATAGGGCACTTCCCCTATTCGCTCGGCCGCCTCGTTAAGCTTACTATAAGCCTCGCTCTCTTTAGTGTTAGGCGTTTCCGGCGCGGACACGTATCTTACCTTAAGTTCGTCGGCGTTCCTGAACCGGCTTTTTTTGATTATATCGACATCGGGACCGTAATTATGCAAACCGGCTACCAGTTGCTTAAGTATCGCCCCGTGCGCCTCAAGTCCGCCCCCGATTATCTCCTTGGCGCTCTTTTTCTCGAGTTTGGCGATCTGGTAATGACGGCTGAATCCCTGCCAGGCTTTACTTAACCATTTAAGCCCCTTGACCTGACCCAGAACCTGACCTCCTTCTTTCGCGTTTTTCCTGTATTTTAAGGCCGCTTCATCCTGTATCCGTCCCAGGGTAAGCTGTTTAAGGTTCTCTATGACCAGAAGCTGCTGCCCTTCGGTCAATTTATTCAAACCAACCTCTTTTAAGGCTTTGGCGTCTTCCGGGCTGATTCCCAATATTTTCAAACGCTTGAATACGTGGTCCGAGATCCCTGAGTCCTTTTCCTTTTTCTCGTTTTTTTCCTCGGTCTTTTTCCGCTCCCCTCTTTTTCCGCCCGGAACTTCCTTTTCTTCGTCTAGCTTATCCGCGCTTAATATATCCCTTAGAACGGCTTCATCCTTTTCTATTATTTTTTCCCATTTTTCAAGATTTACGATCTCTTGCCCTATCTCTTCGGCCCAATTTTTCTCGTCTCCCGGATATTCGGCCGATTTTTCTTCTTTTTCCATCGCCTTTTCCAATTTTTCCAACCAGGCGATCTCGCGCCCGATCTCCTCGCGCCACCCTTCTTTGGCCTCCGGTCCCCTGTTTTCGGATTCGGTCCCCGTTTTCGTTTCGCCATCCCCGCCTGCTCCCTTTAATATCGCGTTCTCCCTAGCCAGATCGTCGTGCGCGCTCAAAACCGTTTCCAGCTCTTCCTCCGCTTTTTTCGCATCGCCGTCCTCGGGCCCGCTTACGTATTTCCACCGCTCCTTCGGAGATTCTTCGTAAAACTGTCTTCGCGCCTCCTCTTGAGCCAGCTTTGCCGTATCAATTTTATCCATTTCGACCTCCTCGCTCTTGGCTATACCCTCGATGATCTCCTCGGTTTTCTCCGGGGTGAGGTCCGCGTCCTCTTCGGGGATCGCGCCTTTTTCCTGATCCGATTTCCGCCAGATATCCCTAAACGCGTCCATTTCTTCCCGGGTCAAAACCGGACCATTGCCGATTCCAGGCTTGCCGCTGACCGCCGCGCCCGCTTCCTTGTCCTGAGAGCTTAATTTTTCCAATTCCTCGTAAAGCCTGCTTTTTAAAACATGGTTTTCGCTTTTATCCTCGTTCATTTCCTGAAGCAGTTTTTCCAGGATCATCTTCCGGCCTTCGCCCCGATAATTTTCGAGCATCCGTTCATATTCTTCATAAACGCCCTCTTCGCCCTTCGCCCCCGATTCGTCCGCGATTTCCTCGTTTTGAAGCTTTACGATTTCCTGCCACACGATCTCCCGCCGCCTCTTATACTTCTCCTTAGAATCGGATCTCAAATATTTTTCATCTTTAGCGATTATTACTCCCGCCCTCTCTACGGCTTTCCGGAAATTTTCCTTTGACACCAATCCATCGGGAATGTTCTCCGCTTTTTCTCCCGTCCCCGCCTCCGCCGTTTCCTGCGGTTTATCGGCCGATTCGGGCTCGGCTGATTTTTCTATTTCGGGTTCTTCCGTCAAAACGTCTGGTCTTTTTTCCTCTGCCGTCGCCCCCTTTATACGCAAGAGATCGTTGTCCGCTTTTATCCGTTCATAAAGCTCGCGGAGCTTCTCGAATAAAGCTTTTTGCATTTCCTGATCGTCCGAAGATTCTTCGATCGCTTTCGCCAATCCGTCTATTTGCGCCGCAAAGGGCGACATCTCGTCCGGTATATCGCCGTTTACTTTGATCTCGAGCATGCCGACCGTTTCCCGTATTTCATCGGCTTTTTTGGTATAATCGATTTTTTCTTCTGCCGCTTGCCCGGTGCCGTTTTCCGGGTCACTCTGGCCCTTTATGACGTCATTCCTGACCTGGGCCATAAAACCGGAAAAATCCGTGCCGTCCCCTTTTATCTTTTTAGGTTTTTTCGGCTTATCCTTTTTTTCAAAATCTTTTCTTCTTTCGCTCATATATTTTTGCTAATATTAAATTAAATAAATAATTTATTAAATTATACTTGACAATTTTTAATAATTGTGATATATTATTATAATTACCTAATCTGACTCCACGATCTTTAAAACCGAAGGTGCGAAAAATTTACATAAAAAATACCCCCAAAACCCACAAAATGAAAGGAAGCCGCAATGTACGAAAGCAAATCAAAGTACGAAACAATCCGGACGGACATCGTCCGGGTAAAAGTCCCGAAAGCCCCCCAACCCGGCGTTTTTGGTCCAGTCGCATGGATCGACCCCATGGTTATGGTGGTCGAGGGCAAAACCATCCATGTCGACGGCCACCTCCGCAACTACTACGTCGCTCAGGCCGCTTATGACGGCAACATGGGCGGATTAAAAAGGGAACGGATCGACGCCCACCTCAACTTCTATGTCAGTGCCGATATGTGCGGTAAGTGGATCGTCGCTCGAGCGGAACTGGTCCGCAAAATCACCGAAGGCCATGATCGCCACAACATGGTAATTAACTACTGGCCCATCGAAGCCGAAGCTACCCAGGAACACAAGTTCCCGGAAAAAAAGCCGAAAGAGGGCGATACTGTCCTCATGCAAATCCCGGGTACTGAACGACTCGTCGTCCTCCGCCCAATCCCACCCCGCCCCGAGCAACCGTAACGCGCACCTTCCCGCCAATCGACGCCCGAGAAGCAAGCGACAACGCTTCCTCGGGCGTTTTTCTTTTTTTGCCCTAAAAACCGGCCGCACTGAATTCGTGATTCGTGTAAATTCGTTATAAATTCGTGGCCATTCGTGTTTTAAAAAAAGAACAGCTTAAAACCGCCGTCTCACAATAAAAATATCTTTTAAATTGTCATTAAAAAACTCAAGCATGGTATTTTTGATATCAGATATAATTCGTAATAATATCCAATATCTAGTATCGCGAGGCCGTAGCCGAGCATAATATCAGCGAGCAACAGCGAGCGAATATCGCGACTAAAAAGCAATCACCAGAAAAATATCAAAAATCTTTAAAACCTTAATTCACAACATCTAATTCATCTATCACGACGATCTTTTTCGCTTCCAGGATACTATACAGGAATACGTCCGTAATATCGCGCCGGTATCTGAACTCCTTCGTGTCCATGATCGTATAATTTATCTCCCGGCCCAGTTCGCCTTCCATTTCCTTGATGACTTTGAGCAAACCCGGCCTGTGAAGACGCCCGACGATAAAGAGATCGACCGGCACTCCGGGCAAATTCACGAAAAAACCGGTCAATATAAGAAGTTTAAGATAACCGGTCTTTTGCAGTTTTTCTATAAAATCTTTTTCATAGAGAATCTGCGCTTTCATTATCAAGGCTTTAATTTCTTCAAATAGCACGAAATCCGCGTTGACCCGGAAATACTTCTTGTCCGTTTTAGACGGCTCATCGGTTTTACGGCCGGTTTTTTTATTGTTTTGAGAAGCTTCGCCGTTATCCTCGTCCTTAATCTCTCCTTCCGCGACGGCAGAGGTCAACAAACCGAATTTTTCCAGATTTTCGAGTTCCCGGCGCACCGAATTCGGCTGTAATTTAAGATCACGGGCCATTTCCCGGATATAATACTTCTTACCGGGATTAAGGAGGAATAATTTGAGTATTTTTACCCTGGCTTTTGAACCAAATAGTTTTCCTAACATATGCCTGTGTTTATCAGTAAAACGTTTCTAAAAAAATTTTCTTATATTAGGTAATTATCATACCCCCGGGAATGCTGAATCCAGATTTTAATATATTGGTGTTTTACTTAATGGATATTTATAGTATAATATTATATATAATAAAAGTCAAAAATTTTTATCTGATTTTAATGTACAAAAATAAGATCAAAGCGCGATGGACTATAAAATAGTACAACTAGGCTTAACCCCCGGCAAAAACGCCAATACCGTGGGGGATATTTTTATAGCGGAACCGGATACGACCAAAGAATCGCTGGCCGGCCGGATTTTTGTTTTGATCGAAGTTGAATCTAAGCGGTCCGAAGGGGTAAAAATAATTAACTTCCTGCTGGACAACATCAATTACAACTATTATCAGAACGAAAAGATCTATTTGCGGGAAAGGATAAACGCTTTAAAGGTTGAGTATATTTTTGAAGCGGCCCTGGCCAAGGTCAATAAAAATTTCCTTGATTATCTGAAAAGCGAAAAAATAAACCTGCCGATTAGCGCCCTGAACATAACCGTGGGGCTTATATATAAAAACGAGCTTTATTTTTCCGGTTGCGGGAAAAATCGGGCCCTGCTTATTTACCGCGCGCCGGATACGAGCCGAAGCGGCGCTAAAAAAATGCCCGCTGAGAAAGATCCCGCTTCCGTCAGAAAAGAATATTCGCTCTCTGACATATCGGAACAGACGGGAAACGGAGAGCTTAAACCGGACGGACCCGCCATTCAGACGAAACTTTTTTCCAATGTCATTTCCGGCAAGATCCCGAAAAACGGTTTTTTCGTTTTTACGAACGAAACCCTGCCCGAATATATTTCCGGGGCGCAGCTAACCAGGATAATAACGACCCTGCCGCCGCTTTCCGCCGTCGAACAGCTCAAGAACACCCTGTCTAAAATAAATTCGTATGTCTCCTTTTGGGGTATTATCATAAAAAACACCCAATTCGAAAAAGCGGAAGAAACGAAACAGCAATCATCGTCTAAAGATTCCGTCGTTGATCTTTCCCGAACCGAGGAAAGAACCGAGAACTTATTGGCCCCCTCCGGCATCATAAACATAAAAAAACCGCTCTCGTATATCGGGTCTCTCCTGCCCGGATCGGATAAAGCCATGTCGGGCATCGGAGGCGCCATGATCAAGGACAAAATTTTCGTCAAGAAAAAATCGGTTGCCAAAAAATTAAATCTTATCCTGAAAAACTTTTTTACTTACGCGCTTAATTTCCTGTTTTTCGCGGCCAAATGGCTGTCCTCCCGGGGATCAATTAAAAAAACCGTTTCCGGATTAGGGTTAAAATTAAAAAATTCCACGGAATTCCTGTCCCTTCCGGGTTTAACGCTCAATAAAAGGAACAAAGCGCTTCTGATCGTGGCGGTCGTGTTTCTGGTTTTTTTCATCGTTAACCTGTCTTTCATGAAAGCGAAAAAGAACCGGCAGGCAGAATTGGAAAACTATGAAAACCTTTCGGCCATGATCGAGCAAAAGCAAAACCAGGCGGAAGCCAACCTGCTTTACTCGAACGAAGAAGGGGCTAAGAAATTATTCGATGAGATCAGCGGCCTTATGGGAAGCCTGCCGCAGGCGACCGAAGAGCAAAAATCAAGATTCGCCGATTTTACGGAAAAATATAATTTGCAATTAGAGAAGATCAGGCGCATTACGAGGATAGACGAACCGGAAGAGGTCGCCGATTTTAAAAATCTGACCAGTTCAGCCGATCCGGCTAATATTATACTCTCGGCAAACAACGGGAAGATCTATGCCGCCGATTCCGGACAAAGATCTATTTATATCCTGGAGATCGCCGACCGCCTGGTCACGACGGTTACCGATCTCGAGGAACCGATGGAAGAGCTGCTCCTGCCTGCCCAGGCGGCCGAACGCGTTTATTATCTCAATAAAACCAACATCATTGAACTTGATCTTAAAACGGAAGAATTATCCCCGCTGAATATCGATCTCGACGCGAATAATAATTATATGGGCGCGGATACCTATAACGAACGACTTTATCTCCTTGATAATAAAAACGGACAAATAATACGTTACGCGAAAAATGGCCGGGCCTTTTCCAGCGCTTATTCCTGGCTCCAGGAAAACACAGACCTGTCGGCGGCGGTCGATCTGTCTATCGACGGCCACGTTTATGTTCTTAAGAATAACGGCGAAGTTATAAAGTTCCTGCGCGGCCAAACGGTTGAATTCGCGTTGGAAGCGGTCGATCCGCCGATAGAGCAAGCTTCAAAAATATTCGTTTCGCCGAAAAATAATTATATTTACATTCTCGATCCGAAAAGCCAGCGCCTGATCGTCTACGATAAAACCGGCCAATTCCAGGCCCAATATACATCAAAAACCTTTACTGATCTAAGGGATTTTGCGGTCGATGAAACCAGCCAGGAAGTTTATCTCCTCTCCGGCGCCAAGGTGCTCAAGATCAAGATCGGCCAAGAAAACGAATAGCGCGCCGCTTCAAACAAAACAGGCCTTTCGACCTGTTTTTTATTTGATTCATTATTTTGACAATATAATGATTTTCGGGTAAACTCCTTTAAAGATAATTAAAAATGGACTTTTACAATATATCACGTTAACGGAGGGGGAATGGACAGAATAATCACTGATAAAAGAATGTGGCGCCAGGAGTATCTTATCTGGAAAAAAATTTTGGATGTCCACTTCCGGGACGTAGCCGGAAATTTTATTTTTCCCAGACAAAAATATTTCTACGGCGTGAAACCGTCGATAGCGGAATCCCAAAAAAATACGAGCGGCCCGCGCGATCTCTTCGGCGCGATCTGGTGGGATTGCCCTTACGGTATCAGGCTTAATTTTTTATGGCAGACTATCGCCTGTCTCGGCTTTACCGTCAAGGACGAAAAAACTTTACGCATCGAACAGCTGCAGGGCGTCTTGGGAAAACGGGAATATCTTAAGGGCTTAAGATGGGAACGGATGCTGATCAGACTGCTTATCAAAGTCGCTCCAGGGCTGGGATACGAAAAAATTTACGTCCAACCGGGTAAAAACAACCGTTGGGTGGGGAATGACCTCAAAACATTCAAATTACGTTATGATGTAAGCGCTAAAAGAGAGGGCTTTAAATACGATCCCGAAAACGGCGATTACGTTTTAAAATTAACTTAAAAACAAAAGACGAGGATAAAATCCCCGTCTTTTTAAATAATACCTGTCGTTTATTTATTTCAGGCTTACCTTGGCTCCGGCCTCTTCCAGCTGTTTCTTCATTTTTTCCGCGTCTTCCTTTTTAACGCCTTCTTTCACCATTTTCGGCGCGCCGTCCACGAGATCCTTGGCGTCCTTAAGACCCATCTCGGTAATAGCCCTGACCGCTTTGATGACCGCGATCTTATTTCCTCCCGCTTCAGTCAATTCGACATCGAAGCTGGTTTTCTCCTCAGCGGCGGGAGCGGCGGCAGCCGGACCAGCGGCCATCATCATGGCCGGGGCGGCGGCGGATACTCCGAATTTCTTTTCCAGGATCTTGACCAGTTCGGCCAGATCGAGAACGGACATCTTTTCGATCTCTCCGACCAAAGATTTGAATTTGTCGGGCACAACCACTTCTTCGGCAGTGTCCTTGACTTCTTGTTTTTGTTCGTCTGTCATAGTTTTTATCCTATAACCCGTAACGGGTTATATTGTATTAATTTATTATAAAAAACGTCAGTTAAGCTTTTTTCTCTTCGATAGCCTTAAGTACATAAACGAGATTGCGTAAATTTCCGGCTAACGCGTTAACAAAACCGGACACCGGCGCGTTTAAGGAACCGACCAATTTAGCGTATAATTCCTGCTTGCCCGGTAATTTAGATAAGGCTTCCACCTGGTCCGGGGTCAAATATCTGTTTTCCAGGATTCCGCCCACGAAATCCAATTTATCCGCGTGGGTTTTTTTGAATTGGCCGACTATTTTAGCGGGAGCGACCTCGTCATTATACCCGAAAATAGCCGCTACCCTTCCTTCCATATTCCTGATATCGAGGCCGGCGATATTTTTGTCCTTAAAAACCAGGCTAAGCAGGGTTTTCTTGGCTACGTAGTATTCGCTTTTTTCGGCATCTAATTTCTGCCGCAAATCCTCATTCTCTTTAACGGTCAATTTGTCGAATTTGGCGAAAACCACGGATTTGGCTTGATCGACCTTACTCTTTATATTATGGAGTATGTCTCTTTTTTGTTCTTTGGTTTTTGGCATAATTTTCTCATAGGGTAACGCATAAGGTAACGCGCTACGACAAATATTTAGAAATTTATTAAAACAAAAAATCCGTGCCACAGCCACAGATTTCACGAGTAAAAAACAAAAAATTTTTCTTGTTTTATGCCTCGGCAGGTCTTATGGCGCTTATGCCGCCTGCTGTCTGTGGCGCTTGATTGTTATAGTTATATTAGCATATTTTAAAAAAATGTCAAATTAGCCAATATTAAACAAAAAATATAATCAAACCCTAAAAAACCTAAAAGCTTTAGCCTAAAAGCAAATACTATTTTTCACTGTAATTAAACACCGGTCCGACCGCCATGATATTCTTTTCGCCTATTTTATAGACCAAAACCACGAATTTAACGCCATTTATGCTTTCGGTCATCTCGTTAATCGCCCGCGGATTCAATATTATGTCTTTCTCGCCGGCATTCTCAACTATATTCTGTCCCACGAATTCGGTTATGAACCGGCGGTCATCGATATCCCAATCTTCGCCCGATAATTCTTTTCGGGCGATATCGAGTATTTGGGCGAACCGGCTGTTTATTTCCTTAAGCTCGACGGAAGCCGCGTTGGTCTTTTTTGTTACCCTGAGCACATTCATCATTTCCGAAAGCATATCGTTCTTGGCCATAAGTTCAGCGATAAAACCGATATTGGGTTCAACATAATCATAAAGACTCTCCTGGCTGTATGATCCTAAACCCTCCTCAACTTCGTGATAACCGGCTAATTTATCCGCCGGCAAATGTAGATTTACCCAGCCGCCCAGGACCGTATTTATATCTTTTTGATTATGCCAATCATTATTCTTCATGAACACCGGCACATAATCGCTATCATACTTCAATAATCGCTTGGCGATATCAAGAGTTGACCAATAAGCGTTGTTGTTCCAGGCGTTGATATCGAACCGGTCTATTTCTGATTTAAGGCTCTTTATCCGTTCGGGATAGAATTCGTAGGCGGTATTAACGCGGAAATAATCGCTATCGATCAATCCCGGATCAGGATGGATAAGATTAACGACATCAAGACTTAACCCCCGGCATCGGTAAAACATCGTTCGGTTTCTGGTGTGGCAGGCCGTAAACGGCGGTTTGATCTTATTGGACGCCTGACTCAGGATACCTTCTCCCGTAAGATGGTTGAATATATAATCATTGGGCCAATACGATTCCTGAAGCATTCTCATGCCCAGATATCTTTTATTTTTTTCGTCATGCCGGTTTATCCCTCCCTCCATGTCGAGAAAAGTAAAACGGGCTATCCTTTCCTGAAGTTTTTTCATGTCCGCGTCCCGATTAACATTATCCGCGGCAAAAATATCCTCGATCTTATAATCTTTACCAAAAACATCCGTAAGCGCCTCCCGATAATGCAGGTAGGTAAGATCCTGCCTTAAGCCGGTAAAAAAAGAAACGAATTTATAAATAATCGCCCATTGGTTCTTTATGTCCTGGTTTTCAGACATGTCCTTGGTTATGAAGCAGGCAGCCGCCAGATTTATCGACCAATCGTCGCGATCCAACACGCAATCCGGGCAGCTTTCCTGACGCTCGTACAGCGGAAAATTTGAATTCAGCCATTTTAAAGTAAGATAAAAATTATTGAGTTTGGCGTTTTCCTGATAATGGCGGGGAACGGTAAAATCGGCATAATTCCGTTCATAAAGCATAACCGGTGATTTTTTGGTCAACTCCCCTCCCCGGATCAGGTCAACCTCTTTAAATACGTCGTCTTCCAGCGTGGACGGCATGACGAAATTGTAAGATTCCGCTTCCTTTACTTCGAATTTGCTGTTATCGGTAAGATTCGGCTTTTTATTGATCTGCGCCTCGATCGGCTGGAGAAGCCTTAAAGCGACCGCGTAATAAGCCATCTCCAGACGCATTGCTTCAAGCACGGGATCATTAGCCGTGCCGACGGCCGCCAACCGCATTTTATATCGGTTGAGGGCGATTGTATACATCCGCTTATTGATATTCCAGATATTTTCGAAAAAAGAGGTTTTTTCTATATCCTTGAATACGTCCTTAAGGGTATTCTGGAAATAATACAGCAGAAAATCGCTCGTTATCACGAGCGGGATCTCCTTCCGGCCGAGCAATCTATAAGCGCTATAAAAATCTTTTGCCTCACCGGCGAACTGATTATCTATGACCGCGAATCCGTACCTGTTTATATGGTCCAGATAAGGATCAAGATTGATCTTCCTGGAAATATCGTAATAATTGGAGACATCCACCTTTACGTTGATCGGTAATCCGTAATCTTCGTTGTCGGCTTCGAAATCAACAACCGGCCGTTTATAAAAATATCCGAAAGTCAGATACTCGGCTTTAATATCCGCGTTAAGCATGTCGATATCGATATCGCTGCCGTCGCCATTACCGTAATCCCCAGGCAGACCGATCACCGGCGTGGTGGAGGCGACCGGCTCAGAAACTACGGGTTGGTTTTCTTCCGGCTTTATGAAAAAAATATAGATCACCCCGATCCCGATCATGATCAGGGCGGCCAGGCCGATAACGGCGTACAGGCCGATCTTCGATAAAAACGGACTATTATATTCTTTCCGGCTGAATTGAGGGGGCTCTCTATATTGGTCGGGCTTGGTTTTGTTTTCTATAAACATATGCTTATATTATAACATTTTTTTAAAAAAATAAAAAACGCCCGATTGGCGTTATTTACACATGCCAGGAAGGATCATTAACTTCCTGATAATTACTTTCCTTTAGGATTATTTTAAATACTTGGCCTTGTTCCTTAAATGCTCCTCATAATTGCGGCCGAATATGGTTTCACCTGTGTCCTGGCGATTCAAATAAAATAAATAAGGGCTTTTTTCCGGATAGATCGCCGCTAAAATAGAATCCAAACCCGGATTCGATATCGGCCCCGGCGGCAATCCTTGGTATTTGTATGTATTATAAGGCGAATCGATCCGCAGGTCTTCCGCGGCGGAACTCGGATTATCTTTTCCCGTTATGTAGTTTATGGTCGCGTCCACCTCAAGCTTCATGCCCGATTCCAGGCGTTTATAAAGTATGCCGGCCACGATCTTTTTGTCCTCAAGACCCCGTACTTCTTTTTCTACGATCGAAGCCAGGATGATTATATCGTGAATGGTTTTACCTTTTAAGGCTATATCGGCGCGCGCCGCCGGGGTCAACTTGGCGTCGAAATTCAAAAGCATTCTTTCGATGATGTCCTCGGCTTCGGCATCCCGGTAAATCCGATAGGTATCCGGAAACAAGTAACCCTCCAGTCGGGCGTCATCGGGAGCGTTTTTAAGAAAGTCCGGTCTGGCAAAATCAAACGTCCAGTTTCCGATCTCTTTTTTGGAGAGTCCGGCGAACGCGTCTTTCGATATTACGCCGTTTTCCGCCAGATATCGATCGATATCGTCGATATTCCATCCTTCGATTATTTTTATTTCCCTTTCCCGATTAAGCGATTTCCCGGAAGATAATATGGCCGCGATCTCCTTAACGGACATGCTCGAATTAAGCGCATATTCGCCGGCCTGCAGAACGGATTGTAGTCCGGAACGACGGATGTATATCTTAAAACAAAGTTTTGACCTGATCAGGCCCGCTTCGATCAAATTTTGGCCGATCCTGTCCACGCCCTCGCCCGAACCGACCACGAAAACCATGTCCTTGCCAAAGTCGTCGACCGCATTAATACCCTGATTATAGGCGGCAACACAAAAAATCGCGCCTATTGCCAGAAAGATAGCTATATATTTGAATATTTTTAACATAAAAATCTTATAGATATTCCCGAAAGTTAAGATCTATAAATATTCATTCTTATTTTTCGCTTTAAGATGCTCCACCACCTTCTTGGCTTCGTGCGAATTCTCCAGACTGGAAATGAACAATGCGTCCTTAGTATCGACGATCACCAGGTTCTTTACGTCATTAACGGCTACTATCTTTTTTTTATTGGTGGAATAAACGAGATTGTTCTCGGAATCAATGGATATTACCTCTCCTTTGGTAAGGTTTCCGCCGTTGCCTACGATCCTTTTGATAATATGCCATTTGCCGAGATCGCTCCAGCCGATCTTGTTGGAAACGCTCATGGCTATGTGATCGCATTTTTGGGTAATGGCGGATTCGATGGTCATCTTCTCAAGTTTGCCATAAAGCTCCTGGGCGGCGGCAAGATCATTTTTTTCCGCGATCAGGGCCGCGACCATCTGGCAGATCTTGTACATTTTCGGCCTCTTCTTCCGGAATAAAGAAACAATATTCTTGAGCTGCCAGATATACATGCCGGTGTGGCAGTAGTAGACTCCGGAATCGATGATCTCCTGGCAATAATCCTGGTTGGGTTTTTCCACTACCTTAGCCACCGTATAAATAGTTTCTTCCCCGTTTTCGCATAATTTACTTCCGGCTTTAAAATAAGAATAACCGGTATCGGGATAATCCGGCCGGATCGCGGGGGTCAGGATGTATTCCGGATTTTCTTTTAAGAATTCCTCGGAAACACTAAGCAGCCGGCGGAACGCGACATCATCGGAAATATAATCATCCGACGGCAGACTGGCCACGATATCTTCTTTTTGGCATCTCCTTTCAAGAAAACAAACCTCAAGGCACATGGCCGGACCGGTGTTGCGGGTGTCGGTTTCGATGATAAGATTTTCTTTTTTTAAACCCGGCAATTCGCGCAAAGTTTTTTTCACGAAATCCTTATTTACCGACACGTAAAGATCGTCCCGCCCTTTAAGGGCGGGCAACACCCGCTTATAGGTAGTTTTTATCATTGACTCTTCGCCGATCACTTTTTGGAATTGTTTAGGGTTGCTTATCCGGCTCATGGGCCACAGCCTTGTGCCCGTGCCTCCGGCCCTGATTACGATTTTCATAATATTCTTTAATACGGTTTTATTCTATAAAAACATAAAACTTTAATACTCTAATTTTAGCAGACAGCGATACATCGGGCAAGACGGCGTGCCTGTTATTATTAGTTCTCCCTCGTCATGAACTTTATCCACTTGCCATTTATCCTAATCTGTGATATAATAAAAATATAGTGAATACTGAATCTGTTCCAAAATAAACGGATTCATTGTTTAAAAACAAAAAATAAAAACAAAAAAATGAAAATCAAAAATAAAGAATTTTTGGCTTTATATTGGCTAAAAAATAAAAAGGTATTTGTGTTATCCCTATTTATGATGTTTATGGGGATTTTTTTATTGCCAAAGGTGGCTTGGCTGTCATCAATTACGGAAGAAAATATAATCAGGCTTACCAATAATGAAAGAATGAAAAATAACCTAGGGACCTTAACCTCCAACGAACTTCTTACAAAGGCGGCTTATCGCAAAGGCGAAGACATTATGGCTTCCGGCAGGTTCCAGCACAATTTCGGAGACCGATCGTTTTCCGCCTGGATAAAAGAAGCAGGTTACAATTATACTTTTGCCGGAGAAAATCTGGCCATTGACTTCGTTACAAGCGAAGGGGCGCTTAAAGCCTGGCTAGCCTCTCCGACGCACCAGAAGAACATCCTTAATGATAAATTTACCGAAACCGGCGTGGCCGTCATAAACGGCAATTTCCAGGGTAATGACACCACGCTGGTCGTGCAAATATTCGGCTCGCCCCTATTGATTTCTTCTGTTTCCGGATCAGTCGCGGAGGGCCGGCAGATTCTCGAGGAGCCGGCGCCTGTCCCTCTCCTGTCCGTCAGGCGGAATTACGGGTTAAAATCGCTATATTCCAACTATGCTAATCCGCTCAAACTAATAATATCCATATTAACCTTCGTGGTTTTCCTCGTGTTTATGAGTGCTCTGGGGCGCTCGGCAAATGTCCAGAATTTTTTTACGGCCAAAAATAAACAATTAAGATTGCCGCTAAAATAAACCGATAAAACGCGAAAATATTGAGGCTGTGGTTGCGGGCGAAACGCAGGAAATACTTGATTACGAGAACGGCCGTAAAAAAAGCGAAAACAAAAGCTATCGCCAATACCGTTGATTCGCTCTCGTTTAATCCGGCATTGAAAAGATGCGGGATTTTTTTTACGGCCGCGCCGGCAATAATAGGTATGGATAAAATAAAAGAGAACCTGATAGACGCTTCTCTCTGGAGTCCGGCCCCTAAACCTGCTATAATAGTAATACCGGACCGGGAAGTGCCGGGGATAAGCGCGAGCGCTTGCGCGCAACCGATAAAGAACACCTGGCGCGCGTTTAACGCGGTATATTCTTTTACCCGACGGCTGTATTTTTCAAAAATAATAAAAAGTGATCCGACTACCGTCAACATGACTATCACCAACCACGGCGAGCGCAGAACATTTTCGATATAATCGTCAAATACCGCGCCGACCAAAGCGGCCGGGATCGTGGCCAGGATAATGAGCCAGGCTAATCGCCCGTCATCGTTCTTTTCTCCCCCGAGACTTCTGATCCAGCCGGTTATAAGACGCCAAACTTCCACTCGCAAAAAATAAATAACCGCGAAAAGCGTGGCTAAATGCAGAGTAACATCAAAAACCGCCTCATTGTCGATCGGCAAAGCGATAAGTTCATGAAGGACGACTAAATGGCCGGAACTGGAAACCGGCAGAAATTCCGTAATTCCCTGAACGATACCGAAAATTATAGCGTTTATATACATCATAAAACATCAATTACATTAAAAAACATCTTATGTATAATATTCTCATTATACCTCTGGTGGCGGGGGCGCTGGCCCAAATTATAAAATTCATCATCAGATCCAATCAGCAAAAAATTTCCTGGAGATACGTCTTCGCTTATTCGGGTATGCCCTCCGGGCATAGTTCTATTGTGGTTTCTCTGGCCGTGATTCTTGGCCTGGAAGCCGGTTTTGATTCCCCCCTCTTTGCCGTGGGCGCGATCCTGGCCTTGATAGTCATACGGGACGCTCTGGGTATCAGACGCTATCTTGGACAGCACGGCAAAATGCTTAACACTCTCATTAAAGACCTGGATGAGGATCATGTCCTGGATCGGGAATATCCGCATTTGGTCGAACAGATCGGCCACACGCCGGCGCAGGTAATGGCCGGGAGTCTTCTCGGATTAATAGTCAGCGCTCTCGGTTATTTCCTTCTTTAGCGGCTATTTTCTTTTAAAATCATATCATAAAACCGCCCCGATGGCAATCGGGGCGGTTTTGTATTTGATTTACCGTGTATAAATGTCGCTATATATTCAATAATTTCAGAATCTTTGCCTGCT
>MFGB01000008.1 GCA_001780275.1 Candidatus Falkowbacteria bacterium RIFOXYA2_FULL_47_19
CGACGCAATTATGCGTCCCTACGGGCGTAAGCATAAACTCGACCGGCTGCCGGAACCTCTCCGTTTCCTGGAACGACGTGTCCGTATCCAATACGAGCTATAACCTGCATTTCGTTGATGCCGCCGGCGCCCACAGCTTCGACGTTAACGGCCTGGCCGGAACCGCTGATAGCTGGTCGAATAACGCCATGGCGTTCGACGGCGTCAATTGGACCGTGACCGTCGAGGCCGTCCGGGCCGGATTCGCTTCGGCCGTATCGGCTCCCGCTTCCCGCACGACCGCGGTCTGCACGCCGACCGGTTTTACGGCCGCTATCGACGATTGCGACAGCGTCTCTTTTACCTGGAACGACAATTCGAGCAATGAGGATGGATACCGCGTTTATGGCCAGAATTTAGACGCGGGCGGCACCGTTTTGCTTTGTACCGCCGGGATAAACGCCACGTCAATCACCTGCAACGGCGTCCGCGACGGGGTCAATTGGACGTTTTACGTCCGCGCTTATAATGTTACAGGAGAGTCGTCTTCATCCAATACCGTCAATAACGCGACCCAGCTCTGCGTTCCCACCGGCCTGGGACTCCTCACTAATTATAGCTGCGGCAGCCACAAAGCCGAATTTCGGTGGACCGATAATTCGGTGAATGAAACCGGTTTTATTCTGCAGAAAAGCCCGGCCGGGGCAGGTGTTTGGTTCGACACCTGCAATAAAGCCGCGAACCAGACCCAGTGTCTGGAGGCCGAGATCAATCAGATGATACTGGACGGATATGATTTTGACTTCAGGGTTGAAATACATAACGCCGATTTTACGGGTTATTCGGATATTTACTCCATTAGCTGGGAGCTTTGCGTTCCGACCATGCTCTCCGTCCGGTCGGATAACTGTAATCACCTTTATGCCCAATGGCAGGATAATTCCATAAACGAAGACGCGACCCGGGTTTATCGCGAAGATGCGGATGACGGTTCCGCGAGCGGCGTGCTTTGTCAGGTACCGGGAAGCGGAGTTTATGATTTCGGCGGGATTTATTGGTGTGAAGACAGCCAGCCTTCTTTCGAGGAAACGAATTGGAATGTTTCCGCGCAGGCCCTCGACGATACGCCGCCCACAGGAACGCACGATTCCCTGATCTCTAATGTTTTATCGACTTATACCACAATCTGTCCGCCGGAAGCACCGCCCGCTGACGTCTCCGCCGTTCCGGCGAGTTGCCAAAGGATGGACGTAAGCTGGCAGGATACGACGATCAGGGAAACTTATTTCCTGGTCGATCGCGATATGAACGACGGCAACGGCTGGCAAGTGGTCTGCGATATTGATAGCGCCCCCCATCAGCGGGATGCCGGCACTTATTTTTCCTGCCCCAACATAAATATCGTCCCGGAAGAGGGCCGGCACATCAATTTCCGGATCGCGGCCTGCAACACTACCGGCTGTTCCGCATCGAGCGCGCCGGATACGATCGGCATAACACCGCTTTGCGCTCCGACCGATTTTGCCACTTCGTCAGCCGGCTGCAATAATATGAATTACAGCTGGACGGACGCCACACACAACGAAGACAACGGTTTCCGGGTTGAGAAAAGGAACCTTGATACCGGCGGCGCCTGGGAATTTTCCTGCGCGGCCGGGGCCATGGAAGCGGCGGGGGCGGAAACCGGACAAACGCAGACCTGCTCGGATAACAGCATGATCGACGGCACTTACTGGGATTTTCGGGCGAGAGCCGAGAATGCGGATATAGTTTCCGACTGGACCAATATGTCGCCGGGGGCCCTGACCATCCTCTGCGCCCCGACCAATCTTAGTTCGACCGAGATCAATTGCCTTTCCGATTACGGCGATTGGCTTTTCGAGATCTCCTGGACCAATAACAGCCAGACGAACGACGGTTACGAAATTTACCGGGATACCGGCGGCGGTTGGACTTATCTCGATCCCTTGATCGTTCCGAGAAGCGTCACTTCGGTATTCAAGCTCGTGGACGTTGATTCTACCTGGGATTACCGGGTCAGGGCCTTTAAAGACGGGATCGCTTCTTCGAGCTGGCTCGGCGATATTGCTTTGACGGCCGGCCCTTACTGCAGCCCGAGGAGCCTTACCGTCGATGCCGTCAGCTGCGAATGCATAACGCTTTCCTGGAATATCGAAGGCGATACGTCCTCGATCGACCATTTCGACGTCTTGCGTGATATCTTCGGCAATCCTTACGGCGCCGACATTATCGATCAGGTAATAGGCACTACCACTCCCGGCGTCATGACCTTCGACGATTGCAACGTTATCTCCGATGTCGGCGCTTATGTTTATACGATCGTGGCGCAAAACGACGGCCTTAAATCGGCCGACGTGGTCGTGTCCAACCCTTGTCCGACCCTGCCTGTGTGGCAGGAAGTGGGTTATTAACACCTCTAACAAATCAAGATGAAAATAATCCTTAAAAAAGACGTAAAAAATATCGGGAAAGCCGGAGAGGTTAGGGATGTGAACGACGGTTATGCCCGTAATTTTCTGCTGCCGCAAGGGCTCGCGGAATCGGCCACGGAAGAATCGCGGATCGCCTGGACCGAGAGAAAGTCTCGGAAAGAAAACAAGGAAAAGGCGGAAGTGAAAAACAAAAAATCATTGGCCGGAAAAATAAACGGCCGTTTATTTAAAATCACGGCTAAGGCGGACGAAAAAGGAACGCTGTACGCCGGTTTAGACGCTCGGGCGATTGCGAGCGAATTGGCGAAAAAGAAATTTAAGGTTTCCCCGCAGGAGATAATTTTGCCGGAGAAAATCAAGAAGATAGGTGATTATACGGTTGAATTGGAGTTGGGCGGCAGGAGAGCAAGGGTTAAATTGGAAATTTTAAGCACCTGATATATTCTTTGACCATGATAAGGTATAAGCTTTCAGGGGTAATACGCGAGGACGAAGTCCGCTTAATAAATTCCACCGGCAAAGTCGGTGAATAGTTTTAAAATAAATGAATAAAAGAAATGGAAAAAAAATAAACCCTAAATATATCTTCGTCGTGGGCGGCGTGATGTCTTCCGTGGGCAAGGGCGTGGCGGCCGCTTCGGTCGGTAATATACTCCAGTCCAGAGGTTATCGGGTGGCGAACATCAAATGCGACATGTACGTCAATATCGATGCCGGCACGATCCGTCCGGCCGAGCACGGGGAGGTTTTCGTCGGCGAGGACGGCATCGAAGCCGACCAGGATCTTGGGAATTATGAACGGTTTACCGGAAACGACTGCGTCAGGGATAATTATATTACCACCGGCCAGGTTTACCAGGAAGTGATCCGGCGCGAACGGAATCTCGAATACGGCGGCGAAGACGTCGAGGTCGTACCCGATATCCCTAACGAGATAATCCGGCGGATAAAACTCTGCCAGGAAAAGAACAATGCTGAAATAATGGTAATCGAGTTCGGCGGGACAGTAGGGGAATATCAGCTTCTCCTATTCCTGGAAGCGGCCCGCATGATGAAAGCGAAGGATCCGCAGGGCGTATTTTTCATAATGGTCAGCTATTTGCCGACTCCGAAGCTATTAGGAGAGCAGAAATCCAAGCCGACCCAATTCGCCATCCGGACGCTTAACGCGTCCGGCATCGCTCCGGATTTTATCCTTTGCCGCGCCGACAGGCCCGTTTCTTCCGACATAAAACGCACGATCAGCATCGTTTGCAGCCTTCCGGAGGAAAGGATAATTTCCGCCCCCGATATCTATTCGATCTACGACGTGCCGGTAAATTTCGAAAAGGAAAATCTGGGCGAAGTCATTCTTAAATCCATGGGTCTTAAGGCGAAAAAGAAGGATCTGCGGGAATGGATCCGGCTTTCCGGCAAGATCAGGAAAATAACGAAAACGGTCAAAATAGGAATTATAGGCAAATATTTCAATTTTAAATCCTGCCGCGATACGTACATTTCCGTTATCGAGGCCGTTAATCACGCCGCCTGGAGTGAGAACCGAAAACCGGAGATTCTTTGGATCGATTCGGAAAAATACGAAAAAGACCGGCGATCTCTCCATGAACTGGACAAACTTGACGGCATAATAGTGCCCGGCGGTTTCGGGAAACGCGGTACGGAAGGCATGATCCTGGCGGCCGATTACGCGCGGCGGCGTCGGATCCCTTATTTCGGCCTTTGTCTGGGTATGCAGATATTGACCATCTCTTTCGCGCGGCACGTCCTGGGCCTAAAAGACGCTAATTCAACGGAAATGGATCCGAAAACGAAAAATCCGGTAATTTGCACGATGGCCGACCAGGTGGATAAGTTAAAGAAAAAGCAGTACGGCGGCAGCATGCGCCTGGGCGCCTGTCCGGCTAAATTGGCCAAAGATTCCCTGAGCCACAAAGCATACGGCCGGGCTAAAATTTCCGAAAGACACCGTCATCGGTATGAATTCAATAATTTCTACCGGGATGACCTGGAAAAGCGGGGATTGAGGATCGCCGGGATCAATACCGATCTCGACCTGGTGGAAATAGTCGAGGTTAAAGACCACCCCTGGATGGTCGGCGTCCAATTCCATCCCGAATTCAAATCCCGCCCCTTAGACCCCCATCCTTTGTTTTTAACCTTTATGGGCGCCTGCCTCAAGAACAAGGGCCGAAGAAAAAACTGAGCGATTATTATAAAAAACGCAGGAGCGGATGATCATCCGCTCCTGCGTTTTTATATTATCTTTTTTTTGAAGCTATTTCGACGGCTGAATGACGCTTACTATCTTTGAGGTTTTTAGCTGATTGTTGAATTTTTTGAGTTTACGGGTGGTAAATTTAACCAAACCGGCCACCTGGGCGAATAAGGTGTCATCTTTGCCGATTTTAACGTTTTGGCCGGGGTGATATCTTGTGCCGCGTTGGCGTATGATGATTGCGCCGGCTTTGGCGTACTGTCCATCGGCTAATTTTACGCCCAAGCGTTGACCGCGTGAATCGCGGCCCAGAGCAGAGGAACCGCCGGATAATTTATGTGCCATATAGTTATTCGTTTCGCTAACCCGAAATTTTTAAATTCCATTATAAATGCGGGACGCGCGAATCATGAATTTAAGTTATTAAATAATTAGTGTTTTCAATATATTTATGATAACAAATAATCATATTTGTGTCAATAAGATGATTTATGGTATAATATAGAGGCATGAATTATCGGGACGGGGCGAAAAAATAGCCGCCCCTCTAATCCTTCAATTAACGCCTAAAAGCCTATGTTTTCGCAAAATTTTCTGACCTACGGCCTTAAAATATCCGGAGAGATCGTTAGGGATATCCTGTTTTTCCCGTTATGGTGGTATAGCCGCGGCTTAGTTATGTTTTTTAAAAAACTGACTGTTTTTCTTTCCAATAAACAGAAGTCCCTGGCCCTGATCGTCTGGATAAAAAATATTTTTCGCCCCATGTACGGCCAAACCGATTGGCAGGGAAAACTTATAAGTATATTCATGAGGCTTATGCAGATCATAGTGCGCAGTTTCGTCATGCTTTTCTGGGTGATCATAGCTTTGATATTTTTCTGCGTCTGGATAATCCTGCCGCCTTTCGCGCTGTATGAAATATTTTTTCAGTTTTATTGATATTGAAACCTATAAATACGATTAATTTATTCAATGGTAATGCCAGATAAAAAATCCAACCAATTTATCGTTTGTCCGGTATGCGAAGGCATCGGCAGGAATAAATACGGTATCAGCTGCGCTAACTGCGGAGGGATGGGATCGGGAAAATTCTATAAAGGAAGATTTTTTTATTGGGGGCTTAATTTAAGCCGGGTGATCATCGAGCTTAGCCACCTTAGAAAGAAAATACACCAGATATTGAATATCATCGTTTATGTTATCGGCTTAGCCGGTCTTTTAGCATTGGCCGCGTGGGTTTATTCCGTCAGTAATTCCGCCGATCCGGAAGCTTTCGCTTTTTGGCGGGAAAAGAACGACCTTATTCTTATATTCTGGATAAGCGTTTTTGCCGATATGTTCGTGATATACCGCATCAGCGAAGAGGAAAGAAGCCAGCAAAAGATAATGCCGCTTACATACGAAGAAAAGAATCGCAATATAGCCTTGCCTGATAGCTGGGAGGAGATCAGGAAATTGCCTGGCTGGCGGAGAATAGATGTGTCTAAGGGGCTTGATGTTAACGCCTCGGAAGCCGTCGAACGGGCATTCGTATTGGCCGACAGATTGGGACATAAAGTCGATCCTTTGCATGTTTTTATCGTCATTTTGTCAGATAATCAGGTAGCCGCTCTTTTTTCCCGCCTGAACGCCGATGGCGAAAAATTAGCAGGCAGGGTTAAGCAACAATTAGAAAGAATCGACGCCGTTGAGGGCAGGACGATTTTTTCCGGAATCGCGAAAGAAGCTTTTATAAACTCCTACACGGAGGCCTTGGATCTTGGCCAAAAAAAGGTTATGGCCAAAAATTTCATCATTTCCTCGATGGAAAAGAACGATATATTGCGCGAAATCCTGTATGATATAGAGATCGATCGGGATAAGATAATGAATGTCCTGACTTGGTTCATGGTAAACGAGGGGCTGATCGCCAGCCACCGGGCTTATCGGGCATCAGCGGCTTATAAACCGGGTTCTAACATGGACCGGGCCTATACTTCAATAGCGACGCCGGCGCTGAATCAGATCGGTTACGACCTTACCGTGGCCGCCAAATGGGGAAGGTTGGAGTATTGCGTGGCCAGAAGCGAGGAAATAGAGAGTATCTTCCAGAATTTTGAAAGCGGTGCCCGGGGCGTTATTCTGATCGGGGAGTTGGGGGTGGGCAAGAGCACTATCGTCGATGGGGTGGCGCAGTTGATGGTAAAAGAAGATGTACCTAAAATTTTCGCGGATAAAAGGCTTATGGAAGTCGATACGGCTCGTTTGATAAGCGGAGCGACTCCAGCCCAGGCCGAAGGCCGGCTTATGGCGATTATCGATGAAGTGACCAGGGCCGGAAACATCATTCTTTTTATCGACAATATCGAGAATCTGATCGGCATAACGAGCGGAAACGAAGAAAGCTTGGATCTATCGGAAGTTTTAGCCGGGGCGATTGAGAGAGGTAATATTTACTGTCTGGCTTCCGCGACAGCGGCGAATTATACGAAGTTCATTGAAGGAAAATCGCTGGGGGGCATATTGAAAAAAATCGAAATAAAAGAACCGGTCGGCAATCAGGCTATCCAGATAGTAGAATCGAAGATCGGGCTAATCGAGGGCCGGTATAAAGTATATTTTTCCTATAACGCCATCGAAGAGGTCATAAAATTATCCAGCCGGTATATTCACGATAAGTACTTGCCTGCCAAGGCCATAGAAATATTAGAGTTAGTGGCCGTGCGGGTAGCTAAGAATAAGGGCCCGGAATCCCTGATAACGAAAGATGATGCCGCTCAAATCGTCGGAGAGATCACGAATATCCCCGTAGCCAAGCTTACGGAAACCGAAAGCAAGAATTTGCTTAGCCTCGAGGAACGCATCCATGAGCAGATGATCGATCAGACCACGGCCGTAAAAATGGTAGCCGCGAGCCTGAGAAGGGCCCGGGCCGAACTTAGGGAAGGCAAGCGGCCGATCGCGAATTTTCTCTTTTTAGGACCGACGGGCGTGGGTAAAACCGAATTGGCCAAAACAGTGGCTAACGTTTACTTCGGCAACGAAAAATGCATGATCCGGCTGGACATGAGCGAATATCAGCACCCGGACAGTATCAAGAAGATGATCGGAGACGCCGCGGCCGGCATTACCGGTTACCTGACGGAAGCGGTGCGCCGGTCTCCTTTCTCGCTCGTGCTTTTGGATGAGCTTGAAAAGGCTCATCCCGATATTCTGAACGTTTTTCTGCAGGTCATGGATGACGGCCGGTTGACTGACGGCCAGGGGAGGACGGTGGATTTTACCAGCAGTATTATCATCGCGACTTCCAACGTGGGGGCGGTTTATATCCAGGATGAGATATTTAGAGGCACTTCGGTCGAAGAAATAAAAAGAACCCTTATTAACGAGCACCTGAATAAAGTCCTGCGCCCGGAGCTCATAAATCGTTTTGACGGCGTGATCGTTTTTGAACCTTTAAGCATGGAAAATGTTGTCGCGATCGCGCGCTTGATGATAAATAAGATCGCCAAGTTATTGGAGTCAAAAGGTATCGGGTTGAAGGTCGAAGATGAGGGGCTTCGCGTTTTGGCCAAACTTGGCTTCGACCCGAAATTCGGCGCTCGTCCCTTAAGGCGGTTATTGCAGGAAAGGGTTGAAGATAAGATCGCCAATAAGATCCTGTCCGGAGAATTAAAGAGAAGGGATGCCGTGATCATCGATCGGGCCGGCGAAGTATTGACCGAGAAAGCGAAAGCGATCTAGATAATACGCGCGCCCGGATTTGCCCGCGCATTGAGCAATGATTTATAATCAGTAATATTTTTAGATGTTATATAATCTCATCATATTTTCAATTTCAACGGTCATAACCCTGGCTTTTAGCATGGCCGTCAAAAAAATAGCCTTTCGCCTGGATATAATAGACAGACCGGTAGAGGGCAGAAAAATACACGATCGTCCCACGCCGCTTTTGGGAGGAGTGGCGGTATTCGCGGCCTTTTTTATCATGCTCTGGCTGGTAAGGGAAAAATTGATCGCGGGCGAGCTTCAGTATGGTCATTGGATCGGTTTTTTCGCCGGTGCTTTATTGATCATGATCGGCGGCGCCCTGGACGACAAATACGATTTGCCGGCTATAAAACAGGTGATTTTTCCGATGTTAGCTTCGATGTGCGTGATAGCGGGAGGGGTAAGCATCGAGAAGATCACCAATCCTTTCGGCGGTTTTTTTCATTTCAGCGCGGCGGTATCGGCAGTTTTGATATTTATCTGGCTGATGGGCATGATGTACACGACGAAAACGCTGGACGGACTGGACGGGCTCGTAGCCGGAATCACCGCTATCGGCGGCCTGATCATTTTTTTATTTACCACCAGCACTAAATATTACCAACCCGATGTCGGCTTGGCCGCTCTGGTGTTAACCGGCGTTTGTCTGGGTTTTTTATTTTTAAATTGGCATCCGGCTAAAATATTTTTGGGTGAAGGAGGATCGGTCCTTATGGGATTCATTCTGGGCGTACTCGCGATCATTTCCGGCGGCAAAATAGCGATCGCGCTTCTGGTCATGGGTATTCCCATAATGGATCTGGCCTGGACGATCATCCGCCGCCTGCTCTCCGGCAAAAATCCTTTTAAGTACGCCGACAGGAAACATCTGCATTTTCGGATACTGGACCTGGGATTAGGCCAGAGAAAAACAGTCTTGATCTATTATGCTCTAGCCGCCGTTTTTGGCTCGAGCGTATTATATCTTCAAAGTTTAGGAAAGATTCTAGCTATGTCCGTACTGGTAATATTGATGTTTTTCGTGATAATCGGTTTTTCTTATAAAAAAGACAGCCGATCCTGATTATGAAATTATTCATACGCGCCTATATTTTATTCTGCTGGGTCGGGACGATCTTCATTCTGATCGCCTGGCCGATGCCGGAATACGAAGGAACGGTTACAACCTATTACGATAAAGCGGCCCACGCCCTGCTGTTCGGAGTGCTTTCTTTCCTGATCTTTTCTTTTTTATCGGAATTTAAGAGGATCAACGCGCTTTTCGCCATATTGTCTAGCTTTGTTTTGAGTGCTCTTTATTCCGCATTCTGCGAGTACGTGCAATCATTCGTACCCGGCCGGGACGTTTCACGATACGATCTTTTCGCCGGACTTAGCGGCGCGGCTTTAGCCTGTATCTTTGCTTATGGAAAATCAATCGTCAAAAAAAGCTGAATTACTGCTGCATATCTGTTGTATCGGCTGTGGTGCCTATGTTGGAAAAATGTTGGATGAAGAGTTTTCTGTCAGTTTATTTTTTTATAATCCGAACATCTATCCGGAGATTGAATATAAAAAGAGACTGGAAGAGATCGAAAGAATAGCCAAGCATCTTTCCCTGCCGCTCTATCTTGGAGCGTATGAGCACCGGTCATGGCTCGAGAGCGTTCGCGGACATGAAACCGATAAAGAAAAAGGGGAGCGCTGCCTGATCTGTTATCGGGAGAGGCTCCGGGAAACGGCTAAAATGGCCCAGGAAAAAAAAATTGGATTTTTTTCAACTACTTTGACAATAAGTCCGCATAAAGATGCCCGGGCGATCAGCGGAATCGGCTCGGATCTTTCCCTTAAATATAATGTGAAATTTCTTGACCGTGATTTTAAGAAACAAGATGGCTTTAAAAAATCAGTGGCCCTGTCCCATGATCTGGGTTTATACAGGCAGAATTATTGCGGTTGCGAATTTAGCCGGCGATAACCGGTGTTGATTTGCTTTCCGCGGGTAAAAAATGTTATAATAAACGCACCGGTAAAGATATAATATGATTTTAGTCAATTATTTCAAACAAGCCATAGACAGACACGCCTCTGATCTGCATCTTATCGAAGGCAGCGTGCCGGCTTTGCGGATCGCCGGAGAATTGGTTAGGATCGGTGAGGAGCCTATACCGTTCGGTGAATTAAAATACGCGGTTTTTAATATTTTGGACAAAGCGACCGAGGAGCGCTTAAGAAGAAAAAGGGACGTCGATCTTTCCTGGGAATTTTACGATAATCGTTTCCGGGTCAACCTGCATTACCAGAAAGGGAGGGTGGGATTGGCGGCTCGTTTGATCCCGAGTAAAGCCCCGGAACCGGAAGAGATCGGTTTTAACGAAACCATGTATAAATTGACCCACCTAAAAGACGGCTTGGTTCTGGTGACGGGTCCTTCCGGCGTCGGTAAATCCACCACCTTAGCTACGATGATAGAGATCATAAACGCGGAGAGAAGGTCGCACATCATCACTATCGAAGATCCGATAGAATACGTCTTTACCGATAAGCAAAGCATAGTCGAGCAAAGGCAGATCGGACTGGATACGAAAAGCTTCGCCGATGCTTTAAAATTCGCCCTGAGGCAGGATCCGAATGTCATTATGGTGGGAGAAATGCGCGATCTGGAAACTATTTCCGCGGCTTTGACCGCGGCCAAGACCGGGCACCTCGTGTTTTCGACCCTTCATACCGCCACAGCCGCGGAAACGGTCGAAAGGATAGTGGATTTTTTTCCGTCACAGAGCCAGCAGCAGATCGCCAAGCAGTTGGCTGTCGTACTTCGGGCCGTGGTTTCCCAACAACTGCTGCCGAAACGGGGCGGAGGGCTAATATGTGCGCGGGAGATCATGATCACTAATCGGGCGATCGCCAACCTGATCGGATCTTTGCAGATAGAACAGATAAATTCCGTGATCCAGACCTGCCGCCGTGAAGGGATGATCACTATGAACGACGCCATTCATGAATTATTGGACCAGAGCCTTATATCCGACAATACGGCGGGAAACCGCAAGCGCGATATGGACACGAAAGCCGTTTATTATTAGGGTATTAGGCCTTAGGCGTTAGAGTGTAAAGCTGTCAGTCGGCCCCATAACTCCTAAAGCTTAAAACCATAATATCTAAATTACAAAAATATGATGCCGGAAAAATGGGAAACCACAAAAAATAATATCAAGGATAATTTCGAAGTTTTAGACGAAGGATGCTCTCATATGGACGAAGAGGGGGGGGTAGATATCGAATATATAGTTTTTGACGGACCCTTGGGGCGGATGAGACTGGAATTCGTCAGCAAGCCGGTCATAATGGATAAAAAAACGACATATTCCAAGCGTATCGGCTCGGAAACCGCCGTGGAATATGTTTACAGCGCCGATGAAAAAAGCCATAAGCTGATAGTTTATAAATGGAACGATGCCCAGGGGGAATGGCTGGAGGTTCCGGCGGGAGCGTTCGCGTGATATGAGAGCAGTTATCCAAAGAGTAAAAAGAGCCCGTGTTACCGTTAACGGAGAAACTATCGGATCGATCGGAGCGGGATTATTAGTGCTATTGGCCGTGCACTCGGAAGATAGTGCCGGGATAGAGAAGAAAATAGCCGATAAGATCATCAATTTGAGGATTTTTGCCGATGATAACGGTAAAATGAATTCATCGCTAATAATAAATTATTAATTATATTATTATGAAAAAAAATAAATTTTTAAAAGTTTTCGTTGTTGTTTTGGCTGCGGCTATCGTTTTGTCCGGTTGCTCCTTTAAATCGAAAAATCAGGTCGTCAAACCGGAAGTCATCCCCTCGAACGGCGAAGAGCCGCCGAAAACGATCGAGGAAAAAGTGGCCGTTCAAACTAAATTAAAGAAATTCAGCTCAATGGACGAGCTTGAGGAATTTCTCGCGAGCGGACTTATTATGTCCAGCTTGTCTTTTTATGAAGGTAATTTCTCAGCCGTCAATGGCACCAGTAACGCGAAATGGGGGAGGGTCGCTGACGTTGAAACCCTGAAAACGGAAGAGAAAACGACTGCCGCTGCCCAGTCGATCGGTGCCGGATCCGATAGTTACTCGAAGACCAATGTCCAGGTGGAGGGCGTGGATGAAGCGGATATCATCAAGACGGACGGAAAGTACGTATATGCCATGGCGAAAAACAGCCTTTTTATTATCGAGGCCCAGCCCGCGGAAACGGCGCGCATATTATCTAAGATAGAGTTCAAGTCACGGCCGGAAAATATCTATATTAACGGCGATTATCTGGCGGTTTACGGACGGAACGGGGAGATATATAAAGAAGTTTTTTATCGAGGATTTAAAAGGCAGAATGATTACACCTTCCTTAAAGTATTCGATTTGACCGACAGAAAGAATCCGAAACAGGTAAGGAATCTTGATTTCGAAGGCAGTTACGCCGATTCCCGCATGATCGGCGACTACATATATTTCGTAACCGCGAACTACGCACATAATTACATAAGCGGCGAACCCCTTTTGCCGAGGATCGTGGAAAACGGCCAGGTTATATCGAAAGAGTGCCAGGAAGCGGAAAAATGCGATATGGCTGACGTCTATTACTTCGATATCCCTTATGATACCTACAATTTTACCACTATTACCGCTATTAACGTTAAAAACGGAACGGAAACGGTCGAAAGCGATACTTATCTTATGGCTGGAAACCAGAATATGTACGTTTCTAAAAACAATATTTACGTCACTTACACGAAATACGTAAGCGAATACGACATGGAATCGGAAATTTTAAAGGAATTGATCTCGCCGCGTTTAAGCGAAAAGGATCGGGATAAAATAACGACGATCGAGGGCGCGGAAAATTTCATTCTATCTCCGGCGGAAAAAACGCAAAAAATTCGACAGATATTGGAGCGATACGTCGCCTCGCTCAACCCCGGTGACCAGGAGAAGTTGGCTATCGAGATCAAGTCCGCCATGCAAAAGAAGTATGATGATATTTCAAAGGAGCTTGAAAAAACCGTTATCCATAAAATCGGAATTAACGGCAAGAATTTCGAATACAAAGCATTCGGCGAGGTAACAGGGCAGATCTTAAATCAATTTTCCATGGATGAGCACGAAGGTTATTTCCGTATCGCCACCACGAAAAATTCCGTTTGGTCCGAATACGAAAAAGACAGGGTGGAATCTTATAATAATCTGTATGTCCTGGACGAAAATCTGAAAACCGTCGGCGCCCTGGAAGATCTGGCCTCCGGAGAACGCATCTATTCCGTCCGTTTTATGCAAAACCGGGCCTACATGGTAACTTTTAAGCAGGTTGATCCTTTGTTCGTCATAGATTTGGCGAATCCGCAAGAACCGAAGGTCCTGGGAAAACTGAAAATACCCGGTTTTTCAAATTATCTTCATCCCTACGACAATAACACGCTCATCGGTATTGGCAAACATACTTATGAGAATGAACGGGGAGGGATATCGACCGGCGGGCTTAAATTATCCTTATTCGATGTGTCTAACGTGTCTGACCCAAAAGAGAAAGACACGTACGTATTGGAGGAAAAGAACAGCGATTCTATCGCTTTATCGGATCATAAAGCGTTTTTGTTCGATCGGGGGAAAAATCTTTTGTCTATTCCGGCTTCCTTAAACGCCGGAGGCGGACTTTCGTTCAGCGGCGTCCTGGTATTCCGGGTCGACGAAAGCGGCTTTGAATTAAAGGGCCGGATAGATCACTCGAACGGCGGGCAGGGGTCGGACAGGGACTATTGGCAAGGCTTGTATTATTATGACAACACGGTCAAGAGGAGTCTCTATATCGGAGATATATTATATACTTTCTCCAATAATTATCTGAAAATGAATAAATTGGGCGATTTAAGTCCGGTTAATGATCTGGAGCTAAAGAAAGGCGCGGAATATGATTATACGGTCGTAAACTGATCAATTTGATTAATTAGATTAATTCAATAAAATTATGCCAAAAAAAACAATCCTATCGATCGGTCTGGCCCTCCTGTCTCTATCTTTAATACTCTATTTGACCTTTTCCCTTAAGCGGGTAACCGTGAGATCCGGAAGCGAGGGCCGGACGGAAATTCAAAATACGGCCGTTACGGAAAAAGTTGATCTGAAAAAACTTGAAGCCGGATATAAGACCCAGGTAAAATTCGTCATAATTGACTATGAAGCTTTGATCGGAACAACGACGGAGCCGGCCGACGGAACCGCCGATAAAATAATGGAATTACGGAATAAGCTTACCGATCTAAGCGTGCCCACGGAGCTAAAAAATCTTCATCTTGACCTGGTTTTGGCTTTTTCCCGGATGGAAAATTATTTTCGCGGTGGAAGCCAGGAAGAAAAGGATTTCAGCGATGATCTTTTGGAAAGGGCCAAAAATGACCATGAGTGGCTGACAATGCCGTAAGCGTTATCCATGAAATATAATAGATTTCTGCCATTACTAATTCCTTTGCTGGTTTTCGCACTGCTGGAGATTTTTTATTTCCAGCCCAAACTTATTTACGTGGTCCTGGTTTTATCGACGGCTCTGTATTTTTTTACGATCAGACAGTTCTTGTTGGACGGAACAGTGGAGGAAAAATGGTACAACCTGGTTATTCTGCCGGTATATTTCAGCGCGGGCGTTGTCGCGATGAGCACGCTCGTTCCGCGGGAAACCGTTTCCGGACGCGTTCTTCTGCAATCGTTTTTTTTATTGAACGCGGGATTCTTATACCTGTATTTGCGCTCGATCTATCATTATCTTTATGATGAGAAAGCGCAGGAAAAATATTCATTGAAAAACCTGTCTGCCTACGGAAATTTTCTGTCTTTTTATTTTTTGGCGTCATCAGTTTATGGTTTTCAATCTTTCCTGAATTTACCAGTATGGCTTTTAATGGTCATTCTCGTGGTTTTTTCCGGCATGACGGTCTATCAGGTTATTTGGTCGCATCGGATAAACCGTCAAATCGGGATTTTCTACATCCTGGTGTTTTGTCTGATAATCATCGAATTGGCCTGGTCAGTGTCATTTTTGACTTTAAGTTATTATGTGCTTGGCTTAATCGTGGCCATATGTTATTATGTGTTAATCGGCCTTGTAAAAGCCTATCTTCTCGATAATCTAAGCGCGAAAACCGTTAAATGGTATTTAATATTCGGATTTTTGGCTCTAATCCTGGTTTTATTGACCGCCAGATGGATATAGAAAACGCGATCTATAAATATTTTTATTCAATCGTATGCCCAATAGTAATAATAAATTGATCACTATCATGATCCTTTCGACCCTTTTCGGACTCGCGAGCGGTATCGTCGGGTCGATGATCGCCCGGGCTTTTCTCCTGGAAAAAACTTTCAATATTCCCTTAGTCGGGGATATTGATTTTTTAGACGACAACAACGGTCGTCCCAGCATAATAATCAGAAGCGCCGATAAGGTGGTGGTGGAACAGGACGCGAAAGCGGCGGAAACCGCTAATACCGCTAATAAGAGCATAGTGGGAATTTTCAAGAAAAATTTATCGCCATCTTTAAGCGAAACAGTCCAGGGAACCAGCACCGTCGCTTTCGATCCGGACAATTTTTATCGTCTGGAAGATAACCTTGCTGAAGGTTTCATAATAACCAGCGACGGTTGGATCATCACTGATTTTATTCCGGAAAAAATGACGCCGGCGTTACCGGTAACGGATAAAGTTCAAGCGGCGCATAAAAAGGAAGTTTTGGCGGAGTACGTTATTATCTCCAAGGATAAAACAGTATATGAGGTCGATGATATCATAGCGGATAAGACGACCGGCTATTCTTTTTGGCGCATTAAAGCCAATGACCTGCCGGTTACCGGCTTTGTCGGAAGGAAGGGAATCGCGAACGGACAGCAGGTTCTGGCCGTAAACTGGGAAAAATGGTCATGGGTAACAACGGTTATCGGAAAGGAAGACGACTCGCCTTTAGCGCGCTCAAGCGATCGGACCCCCGAAACGTTGGTTTTGGCCGATAAACCGGACGCAGAATTCATGGGTTCATTTTTATTCGATTTCAGCGGGAATCTGGTGGCCTTGATAAATGAAGAGGGAAAAATCAAGCCGATATATCATTTTACCGGCGTCATAAACTACCTTTTAAAGAACAAGGACCTTAAGTATGCCGGTTTAGGGATTAATTATGTAGATCTATCCGCTTTAACCGATGGCGGCGGCAAGGATAACGTTAAGGGCGCCCTGATCTATAAAACCGATAAAGAGCCGGCCGTGTTGCCGGCCAGTCCGGCCGCTTTGGCGGGATTGCGCCCAGGCGACATTATTACGTCCGTAGACGGAATGGAGCTTGGTTCCGGAAACGATCTTGCCTCCGTAATAGCGGAACACATGGCTGGAGATGAAATTGCCATAGAATTTCTGCGGGGGGGAGAGAAAAAATCAGTCAAAGTTAAATTGGGGGAATTAAAATAAGCACATAAGATAAATAAAATAGGCAATTTATAATAATAAAAGGGGCGAAATTTTTCTCGCCCCTTTTAGTTGACTGTAATTAAAAAAGATAGTAATATAAAGTAGCAAGAACGATTGATTTGTTCTTATTTTCTTATTTATTTTAATTTTACTTATTTCGTTTATTTTGCATGAACAACATACGTAATTTTTGTATAATCGCGCATATAGATCACGGGAAGTCCACTTTGGCTGACCGGATGCTTGAGCTTACCAATACGGTTGAAAAAAGAAAAATGAAAGCTCAGATCCTGGACCGGATGGATATCGAGCGGGAGAGGGGGATCACGATCAAACTGCAGCCGGTAACCATGCTGCACAAAGATCATATCTTGAACATGATCGATACCCCCGGGCACGTCGATTTCACTTACGAGGTCTCGCGCAGTCTGGCAGCGGTCGAGGGCGCGATCCTTCTGGTGGACGCCACTCAGGGTATCCAGGCCCAGACCCTGGCCAATTTATATCTGGCGATAGAACAGGATCTGGCTATAATACCAGTGGTGAATAAGATCGACCTGCCGGCAGCCGATAAGGAAAAAACCAAACGGGAAATAATCGAGCTTTTAGGGTGCAAAGAAAATGAAATATTATACGCCTCAGGAAAGACAGGCGCCGGCGTGGACTTGATTCTGGATAGGATCATAACTGACATCCCGGATCCGCGGAATTCCGGGGAAAATGGAGCGCTTCGGGCGCTAATTTTTGATTCGACTTTTGACGAGTACAAGGGCGTGGTCGCTTACGTCCGCGTCATGGACGGAAGCGTCAAGAAGGGCGAGAAAATAAAATTGATGGCCAGCGGAGCGGAAAGCGAAGCGCTGGACGTAGGCATCTTCAAGCCCGATTATCTCGCTACCGGCGAACTTAAGACCGGGGAGATCGGCTATATCGTGACCGGTTTTAAGGATATAAGCGAATGCCGGGTGGGGGATACGGTAACCCAGATAAAAGGCGCACCGGCCGATCTAAAGCCGCTTCAGGGATATAAAGAGGTTAAACCCATGGTTTTTGCCGGTATTTTTCCGAAAGAGGGCAATGAATTCCAGGAGCTCAGGGACGGGATCGAAAAACTTAAGCTTAATGACGCTTCGTTATTTTATGAACCCGAACATTCCCAGGCGCTGGGCTTTGGTTTCCGCTGCGGTTTTTTAGGAATACTGCATTTGGAGGTATTTCAGGAGCGCCTGAAGCGCGAATACGGCCTCGAACTTATCGTTACTCTTCCCTCGGTCGCCTATAAAGTCTATAAAAAGAACGGCGAATCGTTCGTGATGCGTACGCCCCAGCAATTCCCGGACCGGGAAACCGTGGAAAGGATCGAAGAGCCATGGGTTAAGCTCGACATAATCACGCCCAAAGATTATGTCGGCGGGATTATGAACCTGGCCCAGGAAAAAAGAGGAATCTATAAGAATACGGAATATATCGACGCCACCCGGGCAATCATGCATTATGAAATACCCATGAGCGCGATCCTGACCGATTTTTACGACAAAATAAAAAGCGTCAGCTCCGGCTATGCGTCAATCAACTACGAATTTACCGATTACCGCGAAACAGAGGTGGTTAAGATGGATATTCTGGTGGCCGAAGAGGGGGTGGAGGCGCTATCGGCGATCGTTTACGAGGACGAGGTATTCAACCGCGGCAAAGAGATCGTTAACACCCTTAAAGATAATTTACCCAAGCAGATGTTCGCGATCAAGCTTCAGGCGGCGGTCGGAGGGAAGGTCGTGGCCGCGGAAAAAATTTCCGCTTTAAGGAAAGACGTGACCGCGAAGCTTTACGGAGGGGACGTCACAAGGAAGCGCAAGCTCTTGGAAAAACAGAAAAAGGGCAAGAAAAAAATGATGGCCGCCGGCAAGGGGTCGGTCGATATCCCTTCGGACGTTTTTGTGAAAATTTTAAAGAAGTAATTATCATTACAAACACACGAATAAAAACACAAATTCACAAATACAGTATTAATTTATTTGGATGAATATTTGTGTTATTTGTGATTAAATTTGTGAATTTGTAATAATCCGTAATTATTAATATCGGAATAAATATAAATCTGTATGAAGAAAAAAACAGTCACAAGGATCATCTGGACGATACTTACAGGCATGATCATCTTTACTATGGTCCTTTGGACCGTCGGCGCTGCGTTCATGTGATGTGTAATTAGTATTTTGTATTTAGTATTATGCGGCAGAATTAAAAAGACCCGCTTATGTTGCGGGCCGATGCGATATTACTGCTATTTATTGAATACTATAAATGGATGGTTGAGTTCATGAACGGCGGTGATTCTATCCAGGGGAAGCACAACCGCAAATCTGTTATTTTCATCATTTTGGCATTTAAAACCCACCGCGGCTTCTCCTTTTATGTAAAAATTTAACTGGCTTGCGTCCATATAAACAGTGACATAGCCGTCCATTTTTTTTCTCCTTTGTTTTTATCAATCTCATTGAATTCATGGGTAGATTTTTCAGATTCTTTTATGAATCGGGAAGAACCAGAGCGCCGGCCAAAGAATGGCGATTGCGATTGATATCTTTAGGCATTGTTTGATTTCCGGCAAGAAATCTTCCTTTTCGATGTTGTGGTAGCGCCAGTAGTATATCTGTGAAGCGGCGAAAAAGATGCCGGCAAATATCAGGTAGCAGTCCCGGAACCAATGAGGGTTGTATGGCGCCAAATTGGATGAATATTGGTAGAAAAAAGGAAAAACCAGAAAAAGAAAGAGTGCGGCACATGAAGCGACAGAGAATCCAAGATTGATTTTTTTTTGTGTTTTGATTATTTTTTCAAAGTTCATTTTTTACTCCTTTGTCCGGATGTTTGAATTTCATTTTATTTATAAAAAAATTAGCATATTTTTAAATTAATGTCAAATACTACGGAAAAAATCTGGCAGGTAATGCCGGAAATAGAAGATGATTTCGCGAAAAAATTCCCCGGTTTGGACCGGGTGGTTTTGCAGCTCCTCTATAACCGGGGTATAACCAGCGCGGAGAAAATAGAGGAATTTTTAAATCCTGATTTCGGGCGTTATTCGCATGATCCGTTTTTATTCCGGGATATGGAGGCGGCGACAGAATTGGTCATTAAACATATCAAGGCCAGAAATAAAATTACCGTTTTTGGCGATTATGACGCCGACGGCGTTACCGCGTCCGCGCTTTTATGCGAAATATTGCGAACACTCAAGGCGGAGGTCGATATTTATATCCCCGATCGGGTAAGCGAAGGTTACGGCATGAACGCCGGCGCGATCGATGAAGTGGCCGCCGGCGGCACGAAGCTTATAATTACGGTCGACAACGGCATCCGTAATAAGAAGGAGATCGATCATGCCCGGAGCCTGGGCGTGGACGTGATATTAACCGACCATCATATCCCCCCGGACAAGAAAGAAGATTATCCGGCCGGACCCGTGATCAACCCGATCGTAGAGAGCGAAACTTATCCTTTTAAGTATTTAGCGGGAGTGGGAGTGGCATTTAAACTTGCCCAAGCCCTTGTCTTCCGGTCTAAATTAAGCGAAGCCGATAAAGAAAAATTGATAGCCGGAGTCATGGATCTTGTGGCCATCGGGACGGTAGCGGATATGGTAAGACTTAAGGGTGAAAACCGGATATTGGTGGAAAGAGGTCTAAAGGCGCTTGACCGGACCGGAAGGATCGGCCTCGTCGAACTTATCAAGGCTGCCCAGATAAATAACGGCAAGGCGCTCGATTCCTGGAATATAAGTTTCCAGATCGCTCCGCGCCTGAACGCGGCCGGGCGCATGGATCACGCCAATACCGCTTTTGAACTTTTGATCACTAAGGATAAGACGGAGGCCGAAACCCTGGCTCGCCGTTTAAATAGCCGCAATCAGGATCGCCAAGAGGATACGGAAGAGATTTTCCAGGAAATCGACAGCCGGATAGATCCGGCTGATCCGGGATTTATCATAGCGAGCGTTTATGACGGAGCGGAGGACAGGGCCTGGAACGAGGGCCTGATCGGCCTCGTGGCCGGAAAGATCTGCGAAAAATATCACCGTCCTGCCCTGACGATAACGAAAACCAAAAACGGTTATAAAGGCTCCGGCCGCAGTGTTCCGGAATTCAACTTGATCGAAGCCATCGAGGAATGTTCGGCGGTATTGGAAAAATACGGCGGCCATCCGGCGGCCTGCGGCTTTAGCCTCGCTTCCGGCAATCTGGAAAAATTTAAAAGCCTTATAACCGATCTGGCCGCTAAAAAACTGGTTTTAGCGGATTTAAGGCCGAAGATAAAGATCGACGCCGAACTTGATTTTAGCGCGGTTAACGATGATCTGGCTGAAACGATAAAGAGATTCGAGCCGTACGGCCAAGGCAACATCCAGCCTAAATTCATGAGCCGGGCGGTCAGAATCGTCGATATCCGTAATATGGGAATGGACGGCCAGCACATAAAATTGCGGCTTAAAAGCGCCGGTTCTCTTCCGATAAACGCTATCGGCTTCGGCCAGGCGGAGAAATGGCGGGACTTGCGCTTGGGAGACGAAATTGATATAGTGTATTATGTGGAAATCAACGAATTTAACGGCCGGCGGGAAGCGCAGGCCAAGATCGTGGACATTAAATCTTCCTCTCATAACTCGTAACTCATAACGCATAACTTAGCGGTTTTCGGGACAAGTTCGATAAACATGTCCATGCGCAAATCAATCTACAAATAAATCATCCATGAGATTACAAAAATTTTTTCTATAAAGAGTTACGAGTTAAGAGTTTCAAGTTACGAGAAATTATGAGTTATGAGAAATTAATAATATATACAGATGGCGGGGCGCGGGGAAACCCGGGACCGGCCGGAATCGGCGCGGTTCTAAAGACTGAAGCCGGGGAGGTTGTGGCCGAGATTTCGGAATATTTAGGCGTGGCCACGAATAATCAGGCGGAATACAAGGCTGTGGTCGCGGCCATAAAAAAGGCCAAAGAACTGGGAGCATCAGAGCTGGATTTCTTTTTGGACAGCGAATTAGTGGTTAAACAGCTCAATCGGGAATATAAAGTAAAGAACCACGACCTGGCGCCTCTGTTCGTGCAGATCTATAACGCGATCATGGGATTTAAAAAAGTCGTATTTAGGCATGTCCCGCGGGAACAAAACAAAGAAGCCGACAAGTTGGCCAATTTGGCCATGGATAAAGCGGGAAGTTTTACGAGTACATAATTTTTTGTCGTTTTGATCGAAGGGAGAAAACTTTAATACATGACCGGTGGCACCGGTAACGTATTATAGATCTCTCGCTGACGCTCGAGATGACAAAAGCAAATCGGATCAGTAGCTCAGCTGGTTAGAGCGCACGGTTCACATCCGTGAGGTCAGAGGTTCGAGCCCTCTCTGGTCCACCAAAGGATTTCCGAATGCCGATTGCCGATTTTCGATTTGATTATAAATAAATAATTTATATAATTTTCATGAAATTGTACCTTGAAAAAAATTTCAAAAAAAGGAGATGATCAATGAGCGAGGCATTGAAGGCGCCGATATGGCTGACTTTAATAATTTTTGCAGTCGTTTTTTTGGTCGCGGCTTACCGGGATCGTCGCCAAAAACGAATCTGGAAAGAAATTCAAGCAACGAACGAAAGTTTTGTTGAAGCATGCGGGAATACGGAGCGCCCGAAATACAAATGTCCGCATTGCGGCAGCCGCAAGAACAGTTTTTATGCCAGCGATAGCGACATGGGCCACGGACCGAGATTCAATGTTTATAAGTGCGAGTGCGGCCGTTATTTCGACGAACCGCCTTCAGGAAAAAACGATGTCGGTCTTCGCCGCGATTAACAGAAAGAGGAAAACATCAATGAAAAAAGTTTTTGAATGGCCGTATTGGTTGTTGGGGGGAACGATCAGTCTTGTCACATTAAGCGCATTGCTTTGCGTGATCGCGTTCGCCCCCTTATCCGTATGCGAGGGACCACTCGGGCTTGTATGGTTCGCGATTTCAATTCCAGCCATAATCGTGTCAGCCCACATGGGTTTTCTCACCGACGCTATAGTTAATATCGGATTTGGATATGAAAGCACCGGTTATAGCATATATGTCGTATTCTTGTTCTATTATTTTTTTATTGGCGCGTTTTCGGGCTGGATAGTCGGTATATTTAAAAAATAAGAATAAAACATTCATTATTAAACATTCAACAGGAATTTATATTCCTGTTTTTTTATTACCGTAACAAATAACGAATAGATTTGTATTATATTACAGATAGTTTAAAAATATGTTATAATGACAGCATGATCTCCTCTTTGGCGAATTCATATATTTTTTATTAAACTAAAAACAAATTATGTTTAAAAAATCATTGTTTACCATGCTGATAGCGATTTTTGTGCTATCAACGGCCATTGTTTCCCCGGCCAATGCGGAGGAGAGTGTATGCGGTATGGACGGCAACACCTACGTGTCCGCGGAAGCGGCCGAAGCAGCCGGTGTGGACGTTTCTTACGAATTTGCCTGCACAAATCCGACTTCCGAAACAAGCCTTTACGAAGCCAAATCTGACATCAAATTCGTCGGTATGCTCGTAGAGATCGGCTCCACTGATGTTCCGACCACAATTATAGTGCGTCCGAACGAAGGCGGCCTTGACCGAACCGTCGAAGTAACCGCCAATACTCTTTTAGGACGCAAAAATGACGGTTATACAAAACTGGAAAACTGGATACCCGGCGACCAGATAACGGTTGTCGGCAAAAATAATGAAAATACCGATGTCGTCGAAGCCGCTATCCTGGTAAATCATTCAATAAAATTTGAAAAAAACCGCGGCATTAACGGCTGGATCACAGTAATAGATAAGGATACCAAGACCATAAAATATCAATGGGCAAACAAAGAATACAGTTTTAAATACGATGATAATACCCGTTTCGTTGCCGCCGGCAAAAATCCGGCCTCGGTCGACGACCTCGTTATAAACGACCGTATCCGCGGCCGTCTGGAACGGACAAGAGCCGGCAGTGATTCAAGTTCCGATCTGGCCAAGATCGTTTTAGTGCTTCGGCGCGGCGAGGATCTTTTTATGAAGATCCGTACTTTCCGGCCAATAGTCACTTTAGTCCGGCTGGATTCCACGATCATCCCGACCACGATCCAGGTCAAGATGGAAGCGACTCCCGGTATCCGCGCGAACGATGTCAATAACCTGATTGGCGCGGAAGGCACTTTAATTACAGTCAATATTGATGAAAACACGAAATTAACGCGCAAATATTTCGGGGAAACGACTTTAAGCGAATTTTCAGTTGGGGATAAACTGCAATTGGTCGGCCGGGTGAACGATGACGGCACCGTGGACGCGAAACTTATAAAAAACAACTCTATCTGGAAAACGACGACCCAGGGCCATGCCGGCGTAGTCACGGAAGTTAACTCTGCCGGAAGCTACCTGATGGTCAACTGGATGCCCTATAAACATATTACCCGGAAACAGCTCCGGGAAAAATTGGAAGACCTCGATAATACCGTAACAGCACAGACAGTAAGCGATGACACCAGCGCTACGGGCACGAAAATGACCCTGCGGGAACGTTTAAGGAATCAGCTGACGGCCGCCAAAGAAAAGATCGGTAAATTCACGAGAGAAGTAAAGCGGAAGATCGTGGAGATCGCCCGTATTAAGCATCAGGGCCTTAAGCTCAAAGACCTTGTCCAGCGCCTCCCGGTCAAAAAGATCAAAGTTCTGGTCACTGCCGACACAGAGATAATCATCGGCACGAACGCCAACGCAGTAATAACCGATATAAAAAACGGCGACAAGGTCAGGATGCGCGGCGTTTGGAGCGTGAACGATAAGGAATTTACGGCCGAAACGATCGTAGTGGTGAATTCGCTTCCCGAGGTGGAAGAGGATTTAAATACGCCGCTGGACGAGGTGAACGAAGTGGCGGACGAGATCGTGACCGACGATACAGATAACGCCATCGTCGACGATACGACAAGCGACACCGAAGAAGAGGTTTTGGCCTGCAAGGCCGAGGGTGAATCGATCCCGGTGATCGCCAACCCGCCGGTCTGCTGTACCGGGCTCACGCTTATTCCGGTCATGACCGAGGGGCTTTTGGGGAGTTCCGGCATCTGCACGGCCCTCTGCGGCAACGGCACATGCGACACAGCAACGGAAACCCACTATAATTGTCCGGCCGACTGCGCGGAATAAAAATCACCAGATAAATACAAAGATGCGTGTAGAGACGCCCCGGCGGGGCGTCTCTGCTGCGTTTTTGCATAAAAAAAACCGGCAAGTTTTTGCCGGCGAGGGATAAATCAGATAAGCTTTTGGTCGTGCGGATAGTAGTGGCTTTGCTTTTGGGGCATTTCTTTCGGGATGTGCCAATGCCGGCGCCATTCGTTTATGGCCATTTGCCGGCGGGCGAACAATTCAAGACCGGTCGTAATATTATTTATCTCGTCCGGTCGGAGGGTTAAAGCCGTGATCGCGTCACTGGGGGCGAAGTGTACATTATATTTTTCCATCTCCTCGGCTAAAAGGGAGGCTATCCAGCGGAGGTATTTTTCTCCGGTTTCGCTTAAGAATACGAGCGGATCGGATTCGCTCCGATTGTATTTTTCCAAAAACAGGGTTTTTTCTTCTTCTAGCTGGGCCATAAAGGCCTGTAGTTGAAAAAGCAGCTGATCATGCCCTGAAAAAAGTTCCTCGATCTTTCGGGCGCAATCCTTCGCGAGATCAATGTTAAAAAGCGTCATTTCTTTTGTTTGCAAGCAAAGCATATCTGCCTCCTTTTTTTTCGGTTGCCGATGACCTTAAGCTTTTTTTGCCTCCTTTCGTTAATTGTCGGTAGTTTTTTAGCTATCCGAGATATATAAGTTTTTTGTGTCCGTTCGCGGCCGCAAAACTATAGAGCTATATTAACATTATTTTTTATATTGTCAAGCCGGGCGTTTTAAAATAAAGAAGCGGAATTTATTCCGCTTCGCGTTATTTGTTGTCTTGTTAATTGCCGTGCGGGTCGCGGCCGCCCTTCTGACCGGGACAGCCTCCGCCGGGACAGCCCCCGCCGCCGCAACGGCCGGCGCTACCGTCCTTTTTTTGGGTTCCGTCGCAGCCGTCCTGGCCGCAATTGCCGCCTTGGTGGCAATTACCGGGGCACCCCCCCTTTTTCTCCTCTTCCGCCATAACTTCCTTCCTTTCTCCCTTAAGGTTAAACCGTTTAAAATATTCGGGCTTGAGCCCAGACGATTTAATCTTAGCAGGAAGATAGGTGTTAGTCAATATCGGGCAGGGGAGGGGCGCAGGGCGAGAAACAGGCTTGTGCCAACAGCGTACATAATGAGCGAGAGCCCCCAGGAAAGCATAGTCCAGTTAAAGAAGATGAGTGCCGGTTTAGCGGATAGAAACACCGCCAAGACGATCGCGGCCGGGATCAGGGGCCATAATAAGGCGTTTTTCATGTATTTTTCCTTTCTTCTGATTTTTGTGTTTTGATGAGCTAATATTTAATACTAACATATTATTTTATTTTTGTCAAGTAAAAATATTGAATTTTTTCGCTAAACCTGTTAATATAAGGCTTGTATGAAAACTTTCCATATAATTACTATCGGCTGTCAGATGAATAAATCCGATAGCGAGCGAATTGCTTCTTATTTGGAGAATTTGGGCTTTATTTTGGCCGAAGAGAGGCCAAAAGCCGATCTTGTGATAATAACCACCTGCGGGGTCCGGGCATCGGCGGAAAACCGTATTTTCGGCTTGATTCCGCGTATCCGTCAGGAAAATCCGGCTGTTAAGATCGTTTTAACGGGATGTTTATCAAAAAGAGAAGATATTAAAAGGCGTGTCGGAAACACGGTTGACGCCTGGATGCCAATCGGAGAATTTTCAATTCTTGATAGTATGATTTCCGGCCAATATCCAATATCCAATATCCAATATTCCGGCGAACTTAGAAGTGGCGAGTATTTGAATGTCACACCTAAATATTCATCCAAACACAGTGCGTATATCCCGATCGGCAACGGCTGTGATAATTATTGTACATACTGCGTCGTGCCGTACGCGCGCGGACGGGAAGTTTACCGGTCTGCTGACGATATTTTAAAAGAGGTTAAAGGTTTAGTGGAAAAGGGTTACAAAGAAATCAATCTGATCGCGCAGAATGTGAATAGTTACAGATATGACGAGAACACGCGGAAGAATGCTAATGACTTGAGTCGCGAACACGCTGATAAAGTAGATTTTGTTGATTTATTAAAAATGGTCAATGATATTCCCGGTAATTTTTGGGTCCGCTTTTCTTCCAGTCATCCCAAAGACATGAGCGATGAACTTATTAAGATCCTGCCGCAACTCACTAAAGTCTGCGAACACATCCACCTGCCGGCGCAGGCAGGCGATGATGATGTATTAAGGGTTATGAACAGGAATTACACGATTGAGTATTATAAAGCTTTAATAAAAAAGATCAGGCAGGCAGTGCCGGGTGCGGCGATAACAACGGACATAATCGTCGGGTTTCCGGGCGAAACCAGGGAGCAATTTGCGAATACCCTGAAATTATTTAAAGAAGTAAAATTTGACATGGCCTATATTGCCCAGTATAGCCCCCGGCCGGGCACGGCGGCGGAGAAATTTGATGACAATGTGACCAAAGAAGAGAAGAAAAAAAGGGAAGAAGAGCTGACAGCGGTGCTCAGAAAAACCGCTTTTGAAAATAACAGAAAATATTTAGGCAAGACCGTTGATATTTTAGTGGAAGGAAAAAACCGGCGGGGGAAATGGTTCGGGCGCACCAGAACGGATAAGAACGTGGAAGTTAAAAGCGACAAGCTGGAAACCGGAAACGGGGAATTTATCAGGGTAAAAATTACGGAAGTAAGGGATTTTGGGATGAAGGGGGAGGTAATTTAAAAGCAAGAAGTATGCCAAAAAAAACAAACAACAAAGTCATAGTGATCGTCGGCACGACGGCGAGCGGCAAAACCGGATTGGCGGTGGCTTTGGCGCATAAATATCACGGCGAAATAGTAAGCGCCGATTCACGGCAAGTCTATAAATACATGGATATCGGAACCGGCAAAGACCTTAAGGATTTTCGATTGCCGATTTTCGATTGCCGATTGAAGAAAACGAAAATCGTTCAAATACCATATCATCTTATAAGCATAATTCATCCAAATACGGAATATAATTTAGCGAAATGGTATAAGGCGGCGAATAAGGCGATAAAGGATATTTTGGGGCGGGGGAGATTGCCGATCGTCGCTGGGGGAACGGGTTTATACGCGCAGGCGCTCACGGACGGCTTTGATTTATCGCCGGTAAAACCCGATAAGATGCTTAGAGAAAAATTAGAGGCAAAAACGGCCGAACAGTTATTCGCTCGGCTCAGGCGTTTAAATGAAGAATTTGCGGATGGTTTGCACGAGAGTGATAAAAAAAATAAGAGAAGATTGATGCGTTATATTGAGATAAAACAACTTGGTCAAGAAGAAGCTGAGCTTCCCATGGGAAGCTCAGCTTCTAAAACGGATTATAATTTTTTGTTGTTGGGTATTACCTGGCCGCGGGAAGTTTTACGGGAACGGATATATAAGCGTTTAGTGGAGAGATTAGAAAAAGAAGATATGGTCGGCGAAGTGGAGCGATTGCATAAAAATCATGGGGTAAGCTGGCGCCGGCTGGCCAGTTTCGGTTTGGAATATAAATATATTTCTCTTTATCTGCGGAAAGAAATTGATTACGGTAAGATGATAGAACTCTTAAATATCGCCATCGGGCAATTCGCCAAACGGCAGATGACCTGGCTTAGGCGCTGGGAGCGGCAGGGCGGAGAGATCAACTGGGTAAAAAACCAAAAAGAAGCGGAGAAATTGATAAAAAACTTCATAAAATAATTTTGTTTTTTTAAAAATCAAAAAATAGAGGGGATTAAAAATGGACGAAGCGAACAAGGAAATGGAAAGATCCGCCAAAAGGCTTGTGGGATTACTGGGACGAAAAACTGTCAATGCCGCAACCCTGGAAGAATTGGAAAACGGTGTTGACGAATTAATGATCGATGCCGGAGCATTGATCACAAAAACCATGAATTACAGCAAAGACAGAAAAGAAGAATGGCAAAAGATCCAAAAATTATCCCAGAAGAAAAAAATGGCGGACAGGGTCGCGCTGGGGCGGGTTTCCGGCTGCGAGTTTGAAGCTGTTGTCAAAGACAATTCTCTGGAGATAAAATTCAAAACCTTCGGCCAGCGGCTGAACATAAACCTTATTAGCGGAGAGTTTACCGGCGGCAACAGTCTTGATATTATTTACGCGCTTTCCATCAGCCCGAGAATTTTTGAGCCGGTTTACTGGCAGGATTTTTTTAAAAAGGCTTCTCAAAAAGGCTAAAAACAAGACGATTCAGAAACGACTGAATCGTTTTTTATTATTATATATTACATATTTTTTCCGGCCCAGTGGGCTTGAGTATTTTAAAAATTAACAAGTAATTGACAAATAACAAGTTTTTTGTTATATTAAAAAATCAATAAGATTAAATTTTTGTTGTTTAAAAATTGATTAATGAAAGGAAAAACAAATGGAAGAAAAGAATGATCTGAAAATTTGGTGGCCGGCCCTCGGTAAATGGCAGGCTTTGGCGGCGTTTATGACCTTGGCGGCTTTTTTTATCACCCGCCATGTTACCGGTAATAACAATGTTGCCATTGTTACCGCTATCGCCATCGTCATTGTCGCCTTCTCCGTCGCTATTGCCGCTACTCTCACCGTCATCAGCGCCCCACTATTTGTTGCCACCTTCGCTACTGCCGCAATTGCTGTGTTTGTCGCTGTTGCCGTTTTTAACGCCGCCGCTACCAATCCCGTCGTTTTCGTCTCGGTTTTGTTCGCCGCCGCCGTTGTTATTGACGCTAAAAACTCGGAGATAAACAAAAAGATCATTTATCTCTCTTGCGTGGCCGAGTTTGTCGTTATAGCACTGCCCATCATTGGCGTCGTCCGGGGTTGGTGGTAAAATCGCAGCCACGAAAGAAAGGAGAGAAAGAAAAAATGGAAGCATTGAAAAATTGGTGGTCGGTCCTCGGTAAATGGCAGGTATTGACGATTTTTGCGGTTTTGGCGGTTTTTTTCATCACTCGCCATATTACCGGCGATAACAGAACAGCCGCCTTTACTGCCGTCGTTTTCGCCGGCTTTATTGCTTTTGTCGCCTCCCTAACTGTTTTCGCTGTCGCCGCCACCGCCGTCGCCTTCGCCGTCGCCTCTGGCACCACTTTCGTCACCACCTTGTTTGTCGCCGCCTTCCTTGCTGCCGCCGTCTTCGTTATTACTGAAGATTTGAAGATAGGCAAAAAGACAGTTTACCTGTCTTGCGCGGCGGAGTTCGTAGTTATTTTATTACCGATCTTTGGCACTGTCCAAGGGTGGTGGTAAAATCGCACTTTAGAATAAACTAAAACCAAAACAGTCCCGAAACTTCGGAACTGTTTTTTATGTTTAAAAATTTTATTCAGGCTATCCTCTTCGCGCCGAGAGTCAAATGTCAAAAGTTAAAGGTTAAATGTCAAATCACCTCCTTCTGCGTGAAATCCTTTTCGCAGTAATAGCAGCGCAAGCCTTTTTCTATATGGATAAAGCGGGCGGCGGCTTCAGGGTCGTGGTTGGTTATGCAGTTCTGGTTCGGACAGACGCCGATGCCGGTAGTTTTGTCCGGGGTTTTAACTTTTATTTTCCTGAATGTTTCGTCTTTGATGACATTAAAGGTGGTATCCGGCGCGAACGAGGCGATCGTGCCCATCAGGGAATCGGGAATAAAGATGTTTTCCAGGACCAGCACGTCTTTAAGCTTGCATTTTTTTGAAGACACATCCTCGATCGTGTGTTTTACTCCTTTGACCAATACGTCTTTGGCGGACAGGAATTCGCGGATCTTAAGGCCGAGGCCGTGCGGGATATGATCAATGACCGTGCCGTTCGTGATCGGCAGGAAATAGCGGCTGGCGGTCTTTTTCTTTTTTCTTTTTTCCAGATATTCTTTTAGGGGCAGTTCTTTGATTATTTTGAATTCCGCGTCTTTTTTCGTTATAGGCAGGATTTTGGCTTTTCGGTTCCGGTAGCCTTCCGCGAGCAGGAACATACGGGTCGGGATTCCGTGCCAGGCCTCAAGATCGATGATCAGGCGGACATCTTTTCTTATTCTGGGCTCAAATTCCTGGACGTAAGGCATCGGGTGCATGATCAGGACGTTTTTCTTGAAAGAGTCCAGGATATCGGCCGTGATCCGGAATTTTTCCCGGGCGCGGTTAAGCGCGACCGGGTCGCCCGTAAATCTTTCTTCCTGGAGCCTGGAGCCGTAAATAAGATCGCAGTCCCCGAGCCTGTCCATGGAATTCACTTCTTTGACGTTAGAAAAAAGATTTTTGTATTGGGTCTGCAGGGCTGTTTCCGGCGCGGAAAAAAGCGTCAAGGATATATTTTTTTGGTGGGCCAGCGCGCAAAGAAGGGAGTGGACGGTGCGCCCGTATTTAAGGTCGCCGAAAAAACCGATCTTGAAATTGTCAAGCCGGCCGAGCTTTTCCGAGATTGTCAAAAGGTCGAGAAAAGTCTGCGAGGGATGCTGGTTCGTGCCGTCGCCGCCGTTTTGTACGGAAACTTCGTAGCCTTCGCCGTCCAGTATTTCTGCGGCAAATCTTTGCGCCCCCTCTATTTTCGTGCGCATAACCAAGACGTCCGCCCCCTGGGCCGCGAACATGCGCACCGTATTAGCGATACTTTCTTTTTTAGTGAGGGAAGTCGCTTCCGCGCCCAAGATTTCCGCGTTTGCCCATCCCAGAAGCCGTGAAGCTTCAAGGTAAGAGCCGCGCGTCCGGGTGCTTGGTTCAAAAAAAGCGAAGATCGCTTTTTTCTCCGGCTGGTAGCGAATCGGTTTTCTCTTCCGGGCCGCCGCTATCACCGCGCGACAGCCGGGAATGATCTCGTTATAGATTTCTTTTTTGCTGAAATCATTGATACTTATGCAATGTTTCATAAGCTCCGTTTATGTTTATTTTGTTATAAGAGTTCCGGGATGGGCGGGGGAGTCGGTGATAACCGCTTTTTGTCCGCCGCTTTTTATAAAATTGATCGCCGCTTTGATCTTCGGGCCCATGCTCCCGGCCGGAAATTCGCCGGCGTCGTAGTGGGCCCCAAGGTCTTTTACGCTTATCTTATCTATAGCCCTTTGGCTGGGTTTATTGAAATTAAGATAGACTTTTTCCACATCGGTAATTATATAAAGAGCCTCGGCTTTGACGGTTTTAGCTAAAAGAGCTGAAGCCAGGTCTTTATCTATGACCGCTTCCACACCGATCGTTTTTTTGCCTTTTCTTAAGACCGGAATACCGCCGCCCCCGGCGGCGATCACGATATAGCCGGAGTCGGAGAGTTTTTTAACGACATCTTTATTAAAAATATCCACGGGCAGGGGAGAGGCCACGACCCGCCGCCAGCCGCGACCGCGGGGATCTTCCTTGAATTTCCAGCCGTTTTTAGCCGTGAAAACCTTGGCCTCCTCTTCCGGGTAGTAGGGTCCGATCGGTTTGGTGGGATTCCTGAAGGCCGGATCGTCTAAGCTCACCAGAACCTGCGAAACTATGGTTACAACCCGATGTTTGAGATCATTGGCCGCGAGGACGTTAGTCATCTGCCTTTCAATCATATAACCGATCCCGCCCTGGGAATCGGCCACGCAGATATCAAGGGGCATGGGCGGAATTTTGAATTCATTATAGCCGGCATGGTTGCGCAAAAGAATATTGCCGACCTGCGGGCCGTTGCCGTGCGTAATTATCAGGTTATGCGTTTTCAGGAGTTTTGTAAGCCCCAGACAGGTGCGGTAAGCGTTTTTTTCCTGCTGTTCTATATTACCTTCTTCGTCGTGCGTGAGCAGGGCGTTACCCCCCAAGGCGACAACGGCTGTTTTTTTCATAATAGCTTTTTATCGTTTAGTACGCTTCGGACGTCTAGATCGCCTCTCTCGGCTAGATTGTAGGAGGCGCGGGCGAAAGGTTTGTTGATCTTGATTATGCGCGAAAGGTCTATCGGCGTGCCGATCAATACCGAATCGCAGTCAGTTTTATTGATAGTGGTCTCAAGGTCCCTTATCTGATCGGCTCCGTACCCCATAGCCGGCAGGATACTGCCGATATTGGGATATTTTTTGAAAGTTTCCGTGATCAAACCGACCGTATACGGCCTCGGATCGACTATGGTCGAGGCTCCTAAATTATTCGCTATGACCGTGCCGGCGCCGTATTTCATTTCTCCGTGCGTTAAGGTCGGACCGTCTTCGACCACTAAAACGCGTTTTCCTTTTATTAACTCCGGGTTATCGACCGTAACGGGCGAATCGGCTTCGATAACAACCGCTTTAGGATTGACCGTTTTTATGTTACTTTTTACGATTTCCACGTTTAAGGGATGAGCCGAATCCATTTTATTGATCACGGCCACATCAGCCATCCGGAGCGCCGTATTGCCGGGATAATACTTAAGTTCGTGTCCAGGGCGGTGCGGATCGACCACGACGAAGGTCAGATCGGATCGATAGAAAGACATGTCATTATTGCCGCCGTCCCAAAGGATGATGTCTGCTTCTTTTTCGGCTTCCCGAAGGATCGCTTCATAGTCGACGCCGGCGTAAATAACGCCTCCGGAGACGATATGCGGTTCATACTCTTCGATTTCCTCGATCGTGCAGTCATGCTTCTTAAGATCGGAGAGATCGGCGAATCTTTGGACTTTTTGTTTGACCAGGTCTCCGTAAGGCATGGGGTGGCGCACGGAAACGACCTTTTTGCCGGCTGCGCGCAGGGTATCGGCGATTTTCCGCGATGTTTGCGATTTGCCGCAGCCGGTGCGGACCGCCAGCACGGATATCACGGGTTTCGAGCTTTTTAGCTGGGTCTCCTCGCCGCCCATTAGCCGGAAAGACGCTCCGGCGGCATTGACTATGGAAGCCTTGGTCATGACGTATTCGAAAGTCACGTCCGAATAAGAAAAAACGACTTCATTAACCTTGAACTCGTTTATTAATTCGACTAATTTCTCCTCTTCGAAGATTTTTATGCCTTTGGGGTAAAGCTTACCGGCTAATTCCGGCGGATAGATCCGGCCGTCGATATTCGGGATCTGGTTGGCCGTAAAAGCGACAACGTTATATTCCTCCTTGTCGCGGAAGCAAACGTTAAAATTATGGAAATCGCGCCCCGCGGCTCCCATGATAAGCACATTTTTTTTTGACATATTTTTTATGATTAAGTATTATTTTTTTTAAAATCTATCGCTTGCCATCTATCATGACCTTTTTCTTCATTTCGTCAAGTCCCGCGATCATGTTCCCGGCTTCCTCGCCGGTTACGGCCAGTAGTTTCTTTTTTAATGATTCGATCTGGTCGATGAAATCCTGTTTCTCGCTGAGGTTCCATGTTTCGATATTCGGCACAAGCTCTTCTATGTATTCTTTGAGGGTAGAGAATTTATTGCGGTCATATTCCATGATCTCGGTCATTTCTTTTTCTCTGGCTTCGTCGCGGTTCTCTTCCGTGTTTATTTTAAGTTTTTCGTTGGCGATATTTATTTTCGCCCGCAGTTTGTCAGGGTCGGACGCCTGGTTTATTTCTTTTTCGGTTAAAGAGAATTTTGGTTCAAATGTGTTTTTCATATTATTCATGATTACAATTACACAAATTTAAATACAAATAACACAAATATCCAACAGAAGTGTTAGTATGTATTTGTGAATTTGTGAAAAGATCCGTGTATTTGTAATTAATTATTTAAGTAGCCTCTTTATTATCTCCGCGGCTTTTTTCGGATTAGCCTTGCCTTTCGTGGCGGCCATGGTTTTTCCGACTAAAAATTGGAGTATATTGGTTTTGCCGGCGCGGTATTCATCGACTTGCGTCGGGTTTTCTGCCAGGACGGAGGCGACGATACTTTCCAGCTCGGTTTCATCGTCAAGCTGTTCCAATCCCAGATCAGACATGATATTCGTCGGATCACCACCCTTTTTATACATTATAGCAAGGATTTTTTGGGCGACAGATGAATTTATCTTATCCTGAAATACGAGAGTAATTAGCTCAGCGAAATTTTCCGGCGTGATCTTAACGTCTTTGATCGTTAGATTGTCTTTTTTGAGGTGCATGAAGAGTTCTCCCACGAGCCAGTTCGAAGCGGCCTTGGAGAGTTTTTTCCGTTGCCGTTCCCAGTTATCGCCATTCGCTCCGATCCATTCCCGTAGTTCGGAAATGACGTTTTCCGCGTAAGCCGCAAGATTTTTATCGCTCGTAAGGATTTCCGCGGCTTCCGCGTCCAGGCTGTATTGCTCCATAAACCGGATCTTTTTGGCCGGCGGCAGCTCTATCAGGGCGGATCTTATTTTAAGGATCATCTCGGGCGTAATATTTATGGGCGGGATATCCGGTTCCGGAAAATAGCGATAATCGGCCGATGATTCCTTGATCCTTTGCCTGACCGTTACGCTCCGGTTTTCGTCCCAGCCGCGCGTTTCCTGAACGATCTCTTCGTCGATGGTAAGAGCCTCTGTCTGGCGCTTGATCTCGTAATTTATGGCTTTTTCCACGGCCCTGAAAGAGTTGATGTTTTTTACCTCGACCTTGGGGTTGAGTTTATGGTCGCCGATCGGCAGTATTTGCCCGTTTTCATGTTTCCAGCTTCCCCTTGCCTGCAGGCTCACGTTGGCCTCGCAACGCATCTGGCCCTTTTCCATGTCGGCATCGCTTATATCCAGATATCTGAGTATCTCCCGGAAAGTCTGGCAAAATTTTTTGGCGGTGGCGGCGTCGCGTATTACCGGCTCGGTAACCATCTCCATCAAGGGGGTGCCTGCCCGGTTAAAGTCGACCAATGAGTGATTTTTTCCTTGCGGGTGGGTAAGCTTGCCGGTATCTTCTTCGAGGTGTATGCGCGTGATCGCCACTTTGTTTCCATCGAGTTCAAGATAGCCTTCATAGCAGAACGGCAGGTCATATTGCGAAATTTGATAACCTTTGGGCAGATCGGGGTAGAAGTAGTTTTTCCGATCGAATTTGCTTTTATCGTGTATTTTGCAATTTAAAGCCAGTCCGGTAAGTATCGTCCATTCGATCGCCTGTTTGTTGGGCGAGGGGAGTGTGCCCGGATGCCCCATGCAGATCGGGCAGACGGTCGTATTAGGCGCTTTGCCCTCGGCGTCGTTATCGCAGGCGCAGAACATCTTGGATTTGGTTTTTAGTTCGGCGTGGATCTCCAGGCCGATTATGACATCGTATTCCATATTAGGCTTTAGGCTTTAGGGTTTAGGGTTTTAGGCTTAAAGCCTAACCTTCTAACACCCCTAACGCCTAATAATGTTATTCTTATTTTACCCTAATAGCAGGCAAAAGGCAAATAAAAACCGCCAATTAAGGGGCGGTTTCGGAGTTTAGTAAGGACTTAATATTCTCCATGATTTTATGGAGTATTTCTTCACGGGAAAGCATCCGTCCGTCAGGGGTGCAGTCAATAAGTTTGAATCCTGGCAGGATACGGGTGATCTCCTGGTAGGTTTTGGCCGCGTTGCGGAGATGCTCAAGGTCGGCTTCGTGGATATCGCGTTTGGCGCCGCCTATATAGGCGCGGGCCGCTTTTTTATCCACCAGTTTTTGTCCGATGGCCGGATCAACGTAAAGAACGATATTCAGGTCGGGACGGGGGATATTAAAAAAGACATATTCCAGCCAGTAGAGCCATAAAAAAAATATCCGGCGGATGAACGGATTTTTGATCTTGCCGCCCTGGTGGCCCATATTAGCCGCGACATAGCGGTTGCTTACCATAATGTAGCCGTCAGAGAGGAAGGGCCGCATTTTAAAGCCGGCCGAATAGCGGTCAACGGCATAAAGAACAGAACCGCGCCAGGGGCCGACCTCATCGGCTGGTCCGTAATCACCGCGCAAGTATTCTTCGACCGCGCCGGCGGATTTTTGTCCATATTGCGGGAAGTCGAATTTCATTACCCGAAAGCCGGTTTTTTCCAGGTGGGCAACCAGAAGATCGGTTTGCGTTTCTTTGCCGGCGCCATCGGTGCCGTCAATGACGATAAGTTTTCCCGGATAGGACAGCGTTTTTGAAAAGAGCATGTTTCCTCCCGAATTTAGCGGATTATTCCGGTTTTTCGTAAAGCAGATAATATACCCCGCTCAGGCGGAAATTTAGCGCGTTTCGTCCGTCCGGACAAGCGTGTTTAATGTGGCAGAGCGCGTTATGATCGCCGGGCAGCTCAATGATATTTTTGCAGTTGCGGCAAATAATCATTTTTACGAGTTTATCCTGACGCGGACATTCTTGTTCACAGGGAATTCTCCGTGAAGAATCCAGAAACAAGCGGCATTTCTTATCGGGACAAAGCAAATATGTGGCACCTTCTTCCATTTCTGATTTTTTCACGCGCCCCCCCCCTTTTTTTTGTTTTATTTTTTATTATGTATTATGCTTGCGTTTAGAATAAACCCGAACTGCCGTGTCGTCCTTGACCTCGTTCGGTCTGGTCGTTTATTTCCGTTTCTATGATTTCCGGGGTGGCTACCGGCTGGATCAGAATTTGAGCCACTTTCTGCCCGGGCGCGATATTGTAAATATCTTCTCCCAGGTTGATCATGGTAATGGTGATTTCTCCCCGGAAACCGGGGTCGTATACCCCGCCCAGGACGTGCACCCCATCCTTGGCTACTCCGCTTTTGTCCCAGATCAGACCGGAGAACCCCGGCGGTATGGCCATTTTTATGCCCGTACTGACGATATCGCGTTTTCCAGGCGGAATACTGTAATAACCCGTGGCATAAAGGTCGTAGCCGATATCGTGCGCATAAGCACGACTCGGAAACTTCGCTAAGGGCGAGAGGCGCTGGACTTTAAGGGATTCTACCGGCGCTTCGTCTTCCGCTTCGACCGTAATCGAAATACGGTTAGCCGTCGGTGTGGCCGTCTCGGCGGTGACGCGCCTTCCATCTGAAATGACGGGAGTTTCACGGGCCGGAGATCCGGACCGAATCGCCGCATCCAGAATGTGGCGATTTATGCTGTTAAAGTGATTAATATGCAGATCGAGCGGGTGATTGGCGTGGCCGTTGATCGTCTTCATGACTTTTTTCCAGAGGAGATAATTGATCTCTTCGCGAGGCATGATCCGGTCTTCGCGGGTGCATTCGATTAGGGTAAAATCGGGATACATCTCGACGATCTCGAGGTAGGTTCTTTCCGCGTTTCTGAGATGCTCAAGATCCGCCTCGTGCATATCCTTGTCGCCTTGTTCGATGTATTTTCGGGCGCTTTTATTGGCGACTAGTTTTTGCGCAACCTCGGCGTCCACGTGTAGGATAATATTCATGTCCGGTTTCGGGATCTGGAATATTTCGTATTCTAATTCGTAGAGCCATTCGTAAAATCTTCTTTTTTCTTCAAGGTCCTTTATTTTTCCTCCCTGATGCCCCATGTTGGCGGTCACGTAGCGGTTAGAAATGACGATTTTGCCTTGCTTGAGCCACTCCTTGATCTCGAAACTGGCGTCATAGCGGTCCAGAGCGTAAAAAATAGAGCCGCGATAGGGACCGACCTCATGCGCCGGGCCGTATTTTCCGTTCAGGTATTCTTCGACCGGACCGGCCGATTTCTTGCCGTATTGCGGGAAATCGGCCAAAGCCACGTCAAAACCGGCATACCGGAGCTTTTCCGCCAATAATTCAGTCTGTGTGGCCTTGCCCGAACCGTCGGTGCCGTCGATCACTATGAATTTTCCGGGATAATCTTTCATTTATATTAAATAAAGAGCGCCTAAAAAAGCACTCCTCCCTGGTATTATTGATTGAATTTAAATATTTAAATTTTTTCCATTACGGCTATGACCGCTTTTTCCAGCTCCTCATAATTTCCGTCATTCGTGATTTTAAAATCGGCGGTTTTGCCGACCTCCGCGATCGCGGCTTCGGTCGGCGCCTTTTCTTTCTCCAGGAATTCCTCAAGAGTTGCTAAATTTTCCCCGGCCTTTTCCCCGCGTTTCTTGCTTCGTTCGTATCTGATCTTCGGGTCAGCGGTTACGTAGATCAAGGTAAAGCTTTCTTTGTAAACTTTTTTAAAGGGGTCGGTGTCGCCCTTCATCCGGATACCGTCCACGATCACGAGGTCCGAATCGATGTTTTCCACGTCTTTCAGAGCCGCGTCCATAAGCACGGAATCTCCAAAGCCCCTTTTAAGTATCATGGCCAGATTGATCAGGTTTTCGCGGCTAAAAGGAATATGCAGGCTGTCCAGGGTGCGCCTTAAGATGCTTGAGGTGGTGATCCGGACGCCGCCGTATCTTTTTATAATAATATCCGAGGCGGACCCTTTGCCGCCGGCTTGTTCGCCGATTATGCCGATGATGGTTTTCTTTTCCATGTTGTTGATTAAAATTATTAAGTAAGGTTTTTAATTATTTTATCAATTTGCAGGTATAATTCGTCAAAATCCGCGTTATTTATAACCGTATGATCGGCCATAGCGATCGGACCGGCTTGCGACAGATTTTCAATTTGGGCGTAATCGCGGCCTTGCGCTTCTGCCCGGGTGAGCGGCCTGATCTTTCTTGTTTCAAGTCTTTTATATCTTATTTCCGGCGAGGCGTAGATCGCGATATTTTTGAACCGATCGCCGAATTTTTCTTTGAAGCGTTTATACTCCACCCAATCGTACAAACTTTCCACCAGAATAACGTTATTTTCCAGGCTTTCGATTTTTTTTATTACCTGGTCGGCGTAATGCAGGCGTCCGAATTCGGCCCGCAAGCCCTCCCTAACCGTTCTTTCATTCTGCTCGTTTACCGGAAGGCCCCTTCTTCTTATTTCATCAAATGTAACATCCCCGAAATATACTTTCGGCCAGCCGTATTTTTCCATCAGATAATCAATCGTTTCCGTTTTACCGGATCCGGGTAATCCTAAAATGGCGATTATGGTTTTATTTAGCATATCAAGAAGGATTATTTTTTAGTGATATCCTGCAATCCCCGTCGGATATCCCAGTCATCCATCTCAAGGTCGGAATGTAATTTTAGTTTGGGAAATTTTTCAGCAAGCGTCGCGTGCATTTTATGCGCTATTCGCCGCAGAGACGGATGGACTAATTTGCCGGAGCGCAACTCGACGACGTAAACGGTCGCCGGCAGGCCGTACGAAACCCGGCAGGCAACATTAAAGCCCATGGCGATATAGTATTGGCGAACTTCGGGAGAAGAATCAAGGCGGGCGATAGCGGTTTTTTGGCTGTTTATAAGGCTTTCAGCCTTGGTTCTTAAATTCGGCGGCAATTGCTCCAGGTACCAGGAGTTGAAACCGCGGGCGGTGGTCAGAAGTGGCATGCGGCAGGTGCCGTTGCGATGTCTTTGGATGTCGCGGAACGACCCGAAATCAAGGATAAAATTAAAGACAATATTCCCGAGTTCGCCCAAGAACAGCGGCAAATTGGTTTTTGGCGGGCGATTCGTGATTGCTTCTTCGTATTTTTCCAGCTCGTTATTATTGATACCGGTTTTAAATTCAAAATCCTCGGTAAATTCCGTCGGATCAAAATAATTATATTTTTGCACCATGGCCGCGCGGTAGACCTCTGTCTCCTCGTGCAATTTGTGGCTGAAGCTATGGGGATATTTTTCTTTGAGTTCGTAGAGCATAGATTCGGCGATAGCGCGGGTTTCTTCCAGGGGGTGATACTTTAAAAGCGAGAGTTTATCGTGGGCCTGCCGGAGATTAGTGTGCCAGCTTAGTTGGGTCGTTATGCCAGCCGGCAGGAAGCCGCGCATAATATCAAAGGAACGGGCCATGATCGCTTTGTCATATACGGTTTCATCTTCATCATTCTTTTTCGGATATTTTACTCGCAAATGGTTCCTGACCTCCTCCTGGCTCCCCATATAAAAATTCATCCAGTCGTCTAAGATTTTTTTTGATTCCTTGGTGTTTATAGGATCAACGATTTTTTGGGTTGAATAATCAATATAACGGCTCGAGCATTCCTGGCCCGAATAAAGAGGCCAGTCTTGGATGGCTTTATCCGCCAGCATGCTTAAGCCTTCAGTAAACAGAGTAGTACTGCCGCAATCGGCAATGCTTAAATGGCCGTAGCCGACATAAAATTGTTCCATGAATTTTCCCGAACCGGTCTTTTTTACCTTAGCGACATGTTCGGCGACACTTTTTGAACTGCGTGAATAAAGCGCCTGCATCATGGCATTATCTTCGGGATTAAATTCATCGTAAATAAATACTTTAGCCATATTCGTGTGTCGTTATAATTAAAAACCGGGGAAGGGGATATTGTCCTCTTTTTTCGGAGCCATATCATCGTAAACCGTCATCTGCTCCGATAATAATTTGAATTTAATGCCGGCGGAAGCGAAGACCTCCTTGCTCCTCGCGCTCGCGTGGTAATCCTGGGCGCAGACTACGCCGACGATGCCGGCGTTGATTATCATCTTCGCGCAGATATAGCATGGGGTCATCTTGCAGTAAAGAGTGGATCCGTCCAGGGCGATTCCGAAGCGGGCCGCCTGGCAGATGGCGTTCTGTTCGGCGTGGCTGGTGCGGATGCAGTGCCGCGACTGGCTGCCGTCGTTATGCGTTACCGTATTCATTTCGTGGCCGATCTCGTCGCAGTGCTCAAGACCCACGGGCGAGCCGACATAGCCGGTCGAGATTATGCGCCGGTTTTTGACGATGACGCAACCCGAACGCCCCCGGTCACAGGTACCGCGGCTGCCGACTATTTCAACTATACGCAAAAAATACTCGTCCCAGGAGGGTCGGCGGTAAGAACATTTGTTTGTTAGACCATTATTCATATTAAAAATCAAGGCCTGTGGATAAAACTTTTCAGGCTCTTCTATTTTAACAAATAAACAGAGTGGAGGCAAATAAACAGACTGACAAGATATTAGATATTGGATATTTGATATTATGCTACAGTTTTAAATTACCCATGCTGTTTTAAACAGATATAATAATATCCCGTATTTGATTCCTAAATTTACAGCCATAATTTTATACCGTTCAAATAACTTATGCCTGTATCACAATATCCAATATCAATAAATTAAAACAAAACAACTGCATTGATTCTGCAGTTGTCCTGTTTAAATATGTGATAAATTGTTATGCCTGTACTTTTATGCCCGGCCCCATGGACGAAGTGATCGTGATGCTATGGATATAGATGCCTTTAACTTTGGCCGGTTTAATCTTTTTGATCGTTTCGATTATAGTATCGAAATTTTCCGTAAGTTTCACGGGATCAAAAGAAACCTTGCCGATCGCCACGTGCACGTTGCCGGTATCGTCGTTTTTGAAACTCACTTTGCCCTTTTTGAGTTCCGCGACCGCTTTGGCCGGATTCGGGGTAACGGTTTCATTCTTGGGGCTGGGCATTAGTCCCCGGGTGCCGAGTATCTTCGCGATCTGAGACAGATTTTTCATCATCGCCGGTTCGGCGACGGCCACCTCGAAATCGGTTTTTTCGGTGTTTTTTATCTCAGCGATCAATTCTTCCCCGCCGACGATATCCGCTCCGGCCTCTTTAACTTCTTTAATTTTTTCCGGACTGACGAAAGCGGCTACTTTGACGGTTTTACCGGTGCCGTGCGGCAGGCTGACCGCGGTCCTGATCTGCTGTTCGCCTTTGCGGGGATCAATTCCCAGTCTCATATGAACCTCGACGGAGGCGTCGAATTTTTCTTTTGATAATTTTTTTACCCATTCTACCGCTTCAGCGATCGGGTATATTTTGGCTTTATCAAAGCCGGCTTGTTCTTTTTTGGCGGTGTCGGCGGCCGGAATTACGGCAGCCTTTTTGGCTTTTTTGGCTTTTGCCATAGTTTTCGTGGTGCGGCGACATCTCATAACGCGTAACTCATAACTCGTAACGCACTATGATCGATCTCCCACAAATTATTTTGTTAAAAATATATACTTTTGAAATGACCGCGCGTTAAATTTAAATTAACGCACGGCTATTCCAAAACTAAATAGATCAAAAGGCCGTTATTCTCGGCGATTACTTGATTTCTACGCCCATCTGCCGGGCGGTGCCGGCGATGATCTTCATGGCCGCTTCAATATCCTTGGCGTTTAAATCCGGCATTTTTTTCTCCGCGATTTCCTTGAGTTGTGCCTTGGTAATGGACCCAACCTTGTCGGTCAAGGGCTTTCCTGAGCCTTTCTGGATCTTGGCCGCCTTTTTTATGAGCTCGGCCGCCGGCGGGGTTTTCATGATAAAAGTATAGGTGCGGTCCTCGAAAACCGTGATCTCGACCGGTACGATATCACCCGCGCGATCCTTTGAAGCTTCATTGAAGCGGGTGCAGAATTCCTGGATCTGGAGCCCGTGCTGGCCCAAGGCCGGTCCGACCGGAGGAGCGGGATTGGCCGCGCCGGCCGGTATCTGTAATTTTATGACTGTTTTTATCTTTTTTGCCATATTGATTAGGCGCTAGCTGTTAGGCGTTAGGCGTTAGGTTAAGGGAGAAGCAATCTAAAAATTTAGATTCCCTAGAGCCTAAAGCCTATTGCCTAAAGCCTAGCTTTATATCTTCTTAATTTGTAAAAAGTCGAGCTCCACAGGTGTTTCGCGGCCGAACATTGAAACCAAGACCTTTATCTTGCCCTTGGCTTCGTCGACATTAGTGATCTTTCCCTCGAGATTCTTGAAGGGTCCGTCCACGATCCTGACCGGCGAACCGACCGAAACGTCGATCTTGAATTTCGGTTCTTCCACACCCATCCGCTTCTGGAGGTCTTTTACCTCTTTGTCGCTTATGGGCGTCGGAATCGTGCCGGTGCCGATAAAACCGGTCACATTCGGCGTATTCCGGACAACGTACCAGGAATCGTCGGTTACGATCATCTCGACCAGGACGTAGCCCGGAAATATCTTTTCCTCAACGACCTTGCGCTTGCCGTTCTTTATTTTTATTTTCTTTTCGGTCGGAATCAGTATATTAAAAATCTTATCCTCCATATCCATGGACTCGATCCTTTGCTTCAGGTTTTTTTCGACGTTTTCCTCGTAACCGGAGTATGTGTGGAGCACGTACCACCGGCGTCCCTGGTTTAAGATTTGTTTAGCCATATTGTTTTTCCGCGATTACGTTTATATATTCTTTACTTAGTTAATAATAATGCTTAAAGCCCAGTTAAAAATAAAATCGAGAGCGCCCAAAAAAGCGGCCACGGCCAGGCTGATGCCGATGACCAAGAGAGTGTAGTTCTTGGTTTCGTTCTTCGTGGGCCAGGTAACCTTTTTCATTTCCTGGACAGCCCCCGATAGATAGAGCGAGAGTTTGTTTGTCATAAAATTATCTATTATAAGCTAAATTTATTAAATAAAAACAGCCTTGGTGGGCGGTTGTTCATAACTATTATTATAATACAGGATTAAAATTAATATGTCAAGAACCTTGATAAAAACGATTGACAAAAAAAATAAAAAATGCTAAATTGAAACTTAACCTGTTCTTCAAAATTTATCGACAAAATAAATAAGATCAGCGAGAGCAAAAAAGAAGAAACCACGAAAGGAGTCTTTAATGACCCAAGAACAAGTCAGCGGTTCTTCCGACAACAACAAGAAGACATACATTGTCGACGCCAACGTGCTTTTGGATGACCCTGAATCTCTTTTTAAGTTGCGCAACGGGTGCCAGAACGAAGTTTTGGTCCCTTACCACGTTCTTCTGGAACTGGACAAAAAAAAGAAAGACCCCCGTTTGGGCCATATCGTCGCCCAGGTCGTCCAGATTCTCAAGGAGAATCCCGATAAGTTCAAGATTCTCCGCGCGGATAAAGTGGCTGCCCCGTTTGCTAGTCTGGTTGATAATTTTATCATGGACGAAGTCGAGAAGATAGAGGGCGCCATCCTGGTCACCAACGATAATATCATGCAGCTGCAAGCCTTATTGCGCGGCATCAACAGCCAGCCCTATCTGGAATCGGTCCCATTCAAATCCGAAGCCGAGCATATCACGGGTTTTGTTGAAAGCCGCGAAGAGATTTTCCCCAATTGCTTCATGTGGGAAAACGGCAAGCCGGTTTATTTCGGCAATAACGGCGAAAGGGTCATCGGCCACCAGAACAAGATCTGGAACGTGATACCCAGGAACGTTTATCAGAATCTAGCCCTGGAGCTTATGACCGACGAGAGCGTTGATGTCGTTTCCCTGCAGTCCGAAGCCGGTTACGGCAAAAGTTTTTTGGCTCTGGCCGCCGCTCTGCATTTAGTGCTTGAGAGGAAGGCTTGTCATAAGATTTATGTGATCAAGCCCATGATCGAAATCGGCCAGTCAATGGGTCTTTTGCCGGGCGGGGTAAACGAAAAAATGTCGCCCTATATGCGTTATATCCTGGACTTGGTTTTGAAACTGCACAAGATGCGGCCGGCTAACCGCATTTTCGGAAAATCAGGCGAGAAGAACAACGATGAGTGCAACGACCAGTTTAACGGTCTGCCGCAATTCAATCCGATGCGCTTTGAACTTCTGCCCCTGACCTATATTCGCGGCATGAATATCGAAAACGCGGTTGTCATCGTTGACGAGATGCAGAATATGACCAGGGGCGAGTCCCGTGCCCTGCTATCCCGCATGGGTGAAGGCGTTAAATGCTTCTGCCTGGGCGATACCCACCAGATAGACCATCCCTATCTGAACGCCGAAAACAACGGCCTTAACTGGGTCGTTAAAAAATTCAAAGGCAACCGCAACTACGCTCACCTGGTTTTAAAGGGCGAGAAGTCCCGCGGACCGATTACCGACATGGTGATCAGATCCGGTTTATAAAAAAAATTTTTTCAAAACAAACAAAACACCGGATCATTTTGATCCGGTTTTTTTGCGATTATTTACCGTGATTTTAAAGACGACGTTCCGGTAGCGGGGGCCGTCGAGTTCGACGAAAAATAGCTCTTCCCATTGGCCGAGGATCGGAAAGCCGTTTACGATATAGATCGTCTGGTCGCGGGGCAGGAAAAGTCTTACGAGGTGCGACTGGCCGTTTTGCTTTTCGCCCCTGCACATATTTTCCGTGCGGTTGGCGAGGTCGTCGTGTTCCCAGATTATAGTATCGGGCGCTGACCGGGGTATGACCCGGGAAAGGAAATTAATGATGTCGTTCTTAAGTCCGCTTTCCTTCTCGTTGACGATGATGGCGCCGGTGGTGTGCGGCGAGATAACGGTTATTTGTCCGGCGGCGATCCGGTATTTTTCCACGAAGCCATAGACGTATTCGTTAAGCTCGGTAAGTTCCACCCTCGATCCGGACGTAAAGCCCACGAACTCTACGTATTCTTCTGTTTCCATTTTTTTATACCCCCGATTATTTTAAAAGTACCTTTTATAAGACTAAAGGATTTAAGGTTGCCTGTCAAACTTAAATAAAACCCCATAAAGTGATTTTTTTATTTTTGTAAAGCACTTGCGTTATTTTTAAAATATGTTATAGTGTAATTACCAACTAATTTAGTAGGAATTGCATGAAATTTTCCACAAAAACAACTTATGGCCTAAGGGCTATGATCAAGCTAGCCAAAAACAGAGGCGAGGACAGCGTTTCTTTAACGACTATCGCCAAGGACGAGAAGATTTCGGCTAAATATCTGGAGCGGCTTTTTTCTAAACTTAAAAAAAACGGCCTGGTAACGGCCGAAAAAGGCGCGGCCGGCGGCTACCGCATAAGCCGGGAAGCAGACAAGATCACGGTTTTTGATATAATAAAGTCACTAGAGGGAAAAATGACCCCCTTCCACTGCCTGGACGAAGACGGCAAGATCTATTGCGCCGTAAAATGCGACTGCGGCGTGGTCGCGGTTTTGGGGAAAGTGCAGGCGGCGGTCAATGAAACGTTAAAAAATATTAAATTAAGCGAGTTAATTTAACTGACGACACAAGATGAAATACGCATTAACTATTGTATTTTTTCTGATCATTCCCGTAGCCGTGTCCGCCAATAATCTGCTTGATTCAGATCTGGATGGAGTGCCGGATCAGGATGAAATGAATATTTATCATACGGACTGGAGTAAGCCGGATACCGACGGCGACGGCTATTCGGACTGGCTGGAGCTAAATACCGGTTTTTCGCCCCTGAACCCCAAACCGGCCAGACTTGAAGATAACGATTTTGACAGCGACGGGCTCTCTGACCGGATGGAATTGAATTTTCATACGGATATTTCTAATCCCGACACCGACGGCGATGGATTTAAGGACGGGGACGAGATCACGGCTGGTTATGACCCCTTAAATCCGGCCAAGGTTTTGCTCGACAAAAGGATAGAAATAAATACCGGACCGAAGCAGGAATTAAGTTATTTTTTGGGCGGTGTTCGGATGGGAACGTTCCGCGTGTCTTCCGGCAAACCCGGCATGCACACGCCCAAGGGCCATTATCAGGTAGATAACAAGGCGTCGAGGGCTTGGTCAAACCGCTGGGGCCTCTGGATGCCGTATTGGATGGCCCTGGACGGCGGTTATTTTGGGATCCATGAGCTCCCGGAATGGCCAAACGGAGCCAAGGAGGGAGAGGATCATCTCGGTACGCCCGTATCGCACGGCTGTGTCCGGCTCGGGGTCGGGTCCGCGAAATTTTTGTATGACTGGACCCCGGTGGGGACGCCGGTATTCATTTATTAATGTTTGAATTAAATTACCCGCAAATTTACAAATCAAGTACAAATCTACAAATAACAACTGAAACGTTTTATGCGTATTTGTAAATTTGTAAAAAATTTGTAGATTCGTGGGTGAAAAATAATTAAGAATATGATATACACCGAAAAAGTCATGGAACACTTCAAAAATCCCCATAATCAGGGATCTATTCCTGATGCGGACGCGGTCGGGCAAGAAGGCAATCCGGTCTGCGGGGACGTCATGAAGGTTTATCTGAAAATAAAAAACGATGTCATAGCGGACATCAAGTTTGAAACGCTAGGCTGTGCCGCGGCGATCGCCGTGTCTTCGGCCATGACCGATATGGCCAAGGGCAAAACCCTGGACGAGGTCATGAAAATGACCAAGGATGATATCGTTAATGACTTGGGGGGTTTGCCGGTCCAGAAAGTGCATTGCTCCATGCTCGGCGTGGACGCCTTGCATCAGGCGATAAAGAAGTATAGAACCGGGAAGTAAGAAGCCGGAAAAAAATAACGGCTTACCGAAGTAAGCCGTGGGGTTTATTAAGGCAATCCGTTGGATCACCTGGATTTTATTGATATTATATTAATATACGTTATAAAGTTTGTCAAGTGATTTTTAATAATAATTAATATTTTAACTAATAATAAATAAAAAATATGTCAGATAAAAAAAATACTAAGAAAGATGTATCAATCGAAGAAAAAATAAAAAAGGCTTTAGAAAAAGTCCGGCCGAGTCTGCAGGCGGACGGCGGCGACGTTGAATTCGTGTCCTGGGATGAAAAAAGCGGGCAGGTAAAAGTGAGTCTGACCGGCATGTGCCTGCATTGCCCGATGTCGGCTATTACCCTGGAGCAGGGTATAGCGGTAGAAGTGAAAAACGCAGTACCGGAGGTTAAGAGCGTGGTACTTGGGTAGATTCTCGTAACTCATAACTCATAACTCGTAACTTTTACGTTTATGTCGAAAATATACTTAGACCATAGCGCCACCACCCCGGTGGAGAAAAGCGTAATGGACGCCATGATGCCGTATTTCCGGGAAATTTACGGCAACCCTTCTTCGATCCATTCTTTCGGACAGGAAGCCATGGCCGGAGTCGATAAAGCCCGAACGGAAGTTGCTAAATTTTTGAACGCTGAACCAGGCGAGATAATATTCACTTCCGGCGCGACCGAATCGGACAATCTGGCCGTCAAAGGGGTCATAAAAGCCCTGCGGCAAAAGACAAAAAATCCCCGGCCGATGCACGTCATAACCTCCCTGGTCGAACACGACGCCGTTTTAAAGCCCTGCATGGAACTCGAAAAGGAAGGGGTCGAAGTAACTTATATTAAGGTCAAACCCAACGGCGTGGTGGACCTGGAACATTTTAAAGAATCACTTAAAGACAACACGATTCTGGTATCGATCATGTGGGTAAATTCGGAAGTGGGCGCGGTCATGCCCATACGGGAGATCGGCAAGATCATCCGGAAGCGGAATGAAGAACGCGAACGTAATTGGAAAAAGCTTGGACCTAAGGAGCGCGGAGAACGTCCGGAGCCGGTTTATTTCCATACTGACGCCACTCAAGCGGTAAATTTTTTTTCCTGCGACGTCAAATGGAATTATATCGATCTTCTTTCCCTCTCCGGCCATAAGATTTACGGCCCCAAAGGCGTAGGAGCGCTTTACCGCCGGACCGGAGTTCCTTTGTCCGTTCTTCAAAACGGCGGGCACCAGGAGAACGGCCTTCGCTCCGGCACCTTAAACACTCCCGGAATCGTGGGTTTGGGCGCGGCTATTGCCGCCTTAGATAAAGAATCGCAGGAAAAAAACAATAAAAAAATAGTCGTTTTGCGCGATCTTTTCGTGGACGGCGTCATTAAAAACGTGCCTGATGCCGTCCTTAATACCGACCGGAAGAATTCCACTCCCTCGCACGCCCATTTTTCGTTTTTAGGCGTAGAAGGGGAGTCGATCCTTATGTCCCTTGATCTTTCGGGCATAGCGGTGTCGACAGGGTCGGCTTGCGCTTCGGGAAGCCTTAAGGCTTCGCACGTTTTGATCGCTATGGGCATCAAGGTTGAGGTTGCCCATAACTCGATCCGTTTTACTTTTGGCAAGCATAATACGGAAGACGAGATCAGGAGGGTTATAGATGAATTGCCTCCGATCATCAAGCGCTTGCGTGACATGAACCCGTTATATAAAAAATAAATTCGTTAAAGCCTGAAAAGAAAACACGCACCGGAGCTACCGGCGCGTGTTTTCTTTGTTCGAAAGAACATACGGTAAATTACTAATTTATAAGGGCATATGAATTAATATTATCTAAGTAATTACGATCCGTTTCTCCTTAACATAGGGATTGTTAATCGCTAATGTTCATTAGTAATTACCAATTAATTTATACCATGAAAGAGTTAATTTTAAATTAAAATAAACATCCCTCAGGTTTTTAAAGCTTGAGGGATGTTTATTTAACAAAGTGGTTAAAGTTTTTTTAATAAAGAACCGCCCTTACATGTAAATAATCTTGTGCTTGCCCTGTTTAAATGCATGCCCTTAACAGGGGTTTATGTTTAGTGGGTAATTTAATGATCTTCGGCCATAGCCTTTTTAAGACTGACGATGCCGATAGAATCATTTGATCATATCTTTCCATAAGAATATTAATAATATATTATATAAAAATTAAAAACAAATTAAATTAAATATTATTTAATATTAGCTTAAATATCAGTAAATTGCATAAATTATGAAAAAAAGCTCCGGCTGGGGAGCTTAAGTTTGATCATTTTTTCTGTGGTTTTAAATATTTTTGTTTTCTTTTTTCGATCTCCGGCGCCATTTTTTCAATGACGAACTTTTTAAAACCCTCCAGTTCCAGAAAGATCTTTGACGGTTCGACCAAATAGCCCTCAAAAGGTCCGTAGTTTTCTTTGGGGAATATCCAGTAGATATCTTTATTGGTATCCTGGGCTTCGCGGGTTTCGTCGATGACACCTGCCGTAAAAACCAGTTTCGCAATATAGGCGATACAAAGCTCGGATTGGCCGATATGCCAATAGCGGTCGCGAATGACCGTTTGGTTGTTGCGGGTGCGCAGGTCGTCGGGTGTGGCCGCTTTTGTCCGTTTGATATCGATCGTTAAGGGATCGAAGATTACAAAATATTTCCAGAGCCAACGGATGAATTCGCGGACCGCCTTGAGTTCTTCCTCGTCCAGATGGCTGATCGGCATCTGCGCGTAAACCCGCGGCCGCCACGGCTCCAGGGCCAGATAATAAAGAGTTTCTTCGGGCTGGGTAACCGGGATCGTAAAATATGGCTTCGGTTTTTTTCCGAAGAGGAAGCGATAGTTTTCGGTATTATTGACCTCGCAGTTTTGCCAGAGCCAAACCAGCTGTTCGGTCAGGTGCTGGTTTTGCCATTGTTCGCGCTTGTTCAGAGTTTCAATGATCGTATCCGCCGAATCAATGAAGCAGACGAACATATCCGGATTAAATTCTTTCATGTAGTGGATATTATAAGCCGGGTGATAGGCATCTTTCCAGAAGAAGACGGTATGCAGATTGATGATCACTATATCATTTTCCGCACGGTCTTTTTCAATCTGCGCCAGTATCACGCGAAAGACGGCGGCGCGCAAAGCGTTCAGGGTGGAGCGGGGAGCGTCCAGGACCTTTCCCGGCGTCAGGTTTATGCTGTTTATTTTGGCTTCTTCCAATATCATGTCGCCGACATTATAGATTTTGATCTTTTTGCCGTCCGCCTCGGCCAATTTAGCGAGGCGCGAGAGATGTTCTTTGCGGCCGCAACCGGAGATGCCGGTGGACCAGACGAGGGTGCCGTGTTTTTCTTTATCCATTAGTTCGCCTCCGTCATCATCGCGGCGCCGGAACTCGTGCCGATGATATCGGCGCCGGCGTTGATCATCTTAACCGCGTCGGTAAGGGTTTTGATATCGCCGGCCGCTTTGACCAGAAGTCCGGGAGCGGCTTTTTTCATGATCTCCACGTGCCGCGCCTTATCGTCCAGGCTAACCGGCGGGCCCATACCGGTCGAAGTTTTGACGGCCATGGCGCCCGAATCCGCGACAAGTTTAGCCAATTCGGCGATCTCCCGGTCGTTCCAGTAGCCGGTTTCAATGATTACCTTGGCGGGCAGGATTTTGTTGATGGCGCTGATTTCATACTTGATGACACCGGGACGTTTATCGCGAAAAGCGCCGAGGTTAATTACCGGATCTATTTCGTCAGCGCCGTTACTCACAGCTATGATCGTCTGGTTCATCTTGGCGGCGATACCGCCCGCGCCCAGAGGGAAATCCACGACCACCGCGATCTTTTTGCCGAGAAGCTGTCCGCCTGCGAACTGCAGGCGTCCCAGGTTGATGCAGATCCCGCGAAAGCCGTATACATGGACCTCCGCGCAGAGTTTTATGATATCAGCCTCGGAAGCGTTCGCTTTCAGGTTGGTACTGTCTATCGCGGCCGCCACTTGTTTTTTATCCATCTTTTCCTCCTCTTAAGCCTCTGTTTGAAGCTCAAAAAAATTGTTGTCAACGAACTTTTTGTTTATATAATTTAAACATAATTATTTTGCTTTGTCCAAGGAGATGTCAATTTTTTTAATACTTTAAGAAATCCACCGGCGAAGCCGGTCGTCCACGGTTACGTATTGTGGACGAAGTCAGATATGCTCATTTTAGAAATAAACGGATTCGAAATATATCGAAAGTGAGTTTGCCCGTATGATCGTTGTTGTTTGTCATTCCCGCGAAAGCGGGAATCCAGGGGTGGGCGGAATCAACCATATATTACGTATGCGATTATTGGTACGGTTCAATCCTGGATCCCCGATATCCGCCTCGGGCGGATTCGGGGATGACAAATTAACGTTTTGGAAAAGAGGACGAAGTCCGTTAACTTATAATTCCACCGACGAAGTCGGTGTGTAGTTTAATAAAAAAAGCCCGGCTTTAACTGGGCTTGTTGTTAGTTATTTTTTTATGCGAATTTTCCGCGAGTGCCGTATTTATAGGTCAGTCTATAACCGTTATACTCTTGGGGCAAGAAAGGCAATATCAATTTGTCGGTTTCTTTAGAAATTGAAACTTCAATCATCCAAGTATTTCCGTCTTTCCGGAGAGACGTGCCGTCACCCATAATTACGCCTTTTTCACAAAGCAGGTCATCAAGTTCTTGGGCGGCCTGATTTGCCCGTTCCATATCTTCCCACGTAGTCATTTTGTACCCCCTGAATAATATTTAGCTATTAACAAAAGATCAATTTTGATTCTGCTTATTCGGTTTATTTGAGATTAGTACAAATGTACCGGTTAGTCAAGGTCTATTCCTCTATATTTAAACACAAAAACATCGTTATTGAACTCCTGCCAGGAGTCGGCTTCCAGCTTGGCCTCGTTGAGGATCTTCGGGAATGCCCACCAGTATTTATTGAGCACGAAGTAGGCCGTGTCTGCGCCGACCAGGTCCGCCGCGGCTAAGGCCACAGAGCGTTCCGGTTTTTTGTAAACCATGTCCAGAAAAAATCCATAAAGCGGCCCGCCAGTGGGAATCGGATAGTAGAATATCTCATCTTTATAGTATTTTTTAAAACCGAATTCTTTTAAGGCCGCCGCCGAGACCTGCTGGTTCGCCAATACGATATAATCGCTATCGCCGGCATCCGTGTTTATCCAGCGAACAGCATTGATATCATCAGCGCTTACCGAAAAGCCCCGGGAATTAAAATAATTGTCCAGGCGGGGATAAGACAGATAGAGAGAGGCCGTAAGCGTTAGCGCGCCGAATCCGATCCAGGCGTAACGGATAAACCGGTTTTGGCGCCCCACCGCGTTCACTAAATAGTGAATTGAGAGAAGGACATAAGGCAGGAGAAAAAATAACGCTACCGTCAGGATGCGTCCGGCGTAATCCCCGCGTTCATAATAGATAAGGAAATCGAACGGCAGCCGGACGGTTAAAAAATAGGAAACGAGAAGCGAGCCGGCCATGGACAGATAAAGCGAGAATAACCGGCATTCGCGCTTATATTTCCGGGAGATCAAAAATCCGGATAAAACCAGAGCCAGGATAACGACCGCGATATTGGCGCCGTAGAGATAAACGAAATTCAGTATGAAATCTTCCTCTCCCGGCACGAAGAGCGCCGATAACTCCGGGGTGTCCGCGGGCGATTCCGCCGTTCCGCCAGCCGGAGTTTTTCCCCGGTTAAGCAGGAAAAAGGCTAGGGGCAAAGCGGCGGCGTTTAAGAGGAGGATCAGGCGGTTAAGATTCGGTTTTATGCTTTTTATGTCGCTATGGTAGACGGTAAGGATAAGGGCGAACATCAGGGCGGGTATTCCGGCGACCGGCTGGGTAGCGAGAGCGGCGAAAGCCAGAAGGTAAACAATCGCGAGATCGCGGGCATGGGCACAGGAGAGGCCGCGGATTATGGCCAGAAGCAGGAAGAGATAAGCCAGGTTTTGCGGAGTGGTAACTATAAAAATCGAAAAAGGGATCACGAGAATCAATAAAACTGTCAGTCCGATCCGGGAAGCGTCACTGAACCATCTGCCGAGCAATTTTAATAATTCCCATGGCAGATAAACGGCAGCCAATAGCGGTACGAGCCATTTTTGCAGGGATTCTATCGGAATAAAGGAGATTTTATGGATAATCGTTATAAGGGCGTATTGGCCGAGATAATAGAACGGCTTGGGCGTAACGGCGCCGGTTTTATCGATAAGGTCCATGGTAGCGCCATGGATAAAAGGATCAAAACCGAAACCGAGTTCATAGACAATGGCCGCAACCCCGAAAGACAGGAAATAATGGGTCATCAGCAGGAAACCGATCATCGGACCGCCGATTCTGTCCGCGCGGGCGAGAATGAACATTAAAACGATCGTGGCCGAAAAAAAGAACGTGAAAAAGAAACCCGGTACAACCTCCCAGGGGGAAATAATGGCCAGATCGGTCGTGTTCGTAAAAAGCACGGCGAAGCAAGAGCCGGTAAAAAGGGCATAAAGAAACACTAAAACAGCCGACCAGGTACCCGGAGCCGGTTTTGCCGGCTCTTTTACCGTATGGCCGACATTATTATTTAACCGTCCGCGCCGGTACCCCCAAAAAAACAAAACGGCCGCGCCCCCCAGGGCTAATGCCAGACTAAGCATAACGCCGACGGAATCAAGCGCGTAAACGCGGTAAACGGCCGCGCCTATCGCTGATATCAGGCAGACGAGAACAAGTAAGTGCGTAAATAGTTCTTTTATTTCTTTAATAAACATTTTAGCTCTCTCTAATATCAAGTGTTCGATATATTTTTATTATATAACAAAGAATCATTGTTGACTATATTTTTCCAGGAAGATCGTTTAATCATAGGTTAATGTGCGCTTGTTAACATGCTTTTTAGTTAGGGATGCGTTTTCCGGAGGGTAAAAATATTTTTAAAAAGGGGAACAACGAACGATAACAAGGAGAAGATCGATGGAACCGGAAGAATGCCGCGTTTTAATAATAAAAGGAAGCGAAGAAATAAGAATGTACACCAAGGAGATTCTGGAGAAGATAAATTTTAAAGCGCGAAATATCTTCATGCCGGACAATACCGATAAAGCTTTAGAATTGATAAAAGCCGGTTCTATAAATTTAGTCTTGTCAGAGTCTGAGAGCGGCTTTGAACTGCTTCGTGGTCTTAAAAGAACAGGCTTAAGAGAAAGGATAACCTTCATATTTTATACCGGAGGAGGAGAGGCTTACGCCCGAAAAATTACCGAAAAATACGGAGCGGACGGGTTCATTGTCTTGCCGATAACCCTTGATATTTTCAGTGAAAAAATAACGCGGATATTAAAAAAAATGCAATGGCACATTTAACCTTAATTGCCGAACCGAAATACCGGGTTCGGTTTTTTCTTGCCTAAAAAATATTTTTTTGTTAATATTAGACTAATGAAATTAAAAGTGATTAGAAAATTTTCCATGACAAAAAACAGGCGGGGGATCATCATCGTGGCTTTGGCCGCGATTCTTTTTGCTGTCGGCGTTGGCAGCTTCAACTACCGGACGCAGACCGACGGTTTCATCAAGTGGACATCTCCGGACGAAAACGCGAATTACGTTTTCGCGAAATTATACGCGGATTCCGGCCGGTTAAGCCTGTACGAAGAATATAATCTGCGGGTCGGCGATATTATGCACCCCCGGAGCATGCGTTCTTCGGAAGGGGAAATAAAGCCGGTCAGTTTTTGGGGGATAATTTTGATTTACGGAAAGATCGGCAGTCTTTTGGGAACAGGGATAATCCCGTATCTGACCCCGATCATAGCCGGTATCGGCCTTATATTCTTTTACTTGTTGATCAAAAAGATATTCGGACGGATCAATGCCCTTCTTTCGGTTTTTTTGCTGGCTTCTTTTCCGCCTTTTATTTACTACAGCGCGCATAGCATGTTCCACAACGTTTTATTCACTGTGTTATCGGTGATCGGGCTGTATTTTACAGTTACGGCGGTAAGTTATCCTGATAACCCCGGACAAGCGGAAAAACGCGGTTTGGCAACGTCCGTAAAACGATTAAAATACGACTGGCGTTCCTGGGTCCTGGCGGCTTTGGGGGGAGTTTTTATCGGCTTGGCGGCGATCACCAGAACGTCGGAAATATTATGGTTGGCGCCTTTACTATCGTTAATGTGGATCATGAACATAAAAAGAACGGGAATTATCAAATTGGCGATATTCCTCTCGTTTTTATTTTTAGCCTCCCTTCCGGGACTTTATTATAACCAGGTTTTTAACGGCGGCTGGTTATACGGCGGTTACGCCGAGATGAACCGGTCGCTCGACACTATCGCCCGGGCCGGGACGGATATCGTCAGGGGCGGAGAATTCCTTTGGGGCGATCTCGCCGGTAAAATATTCGATAATATTTTTCACTTCGGCTTTCACCCTCGCCAAAGCTTAATGATGTTTTACCGTTATTTCATTAATATGTTCCCATGGATTTTCTGGCCGGGGATCCTGGGACTCTTTTTATTTTTAGGTAAATACCTGAGGCGCAAGGCGAAGATGAAATATAAGCATAAAGTATATTTATCGGCTTATTTTATCATTATGCTTATTCTGGTTTTTTACTATGGCAGTTGGAAGTTCCACGATAACCCGGACCCGAATCAATTCACCATCGGCAATTCCTATACCCGTTACTGGCTCCCGGTTTATCTCGGATTTTTGCCTTTCGCGAGCCTGGCCATCATGAAATTCGCCCGCGCGATCGGTAATTTTGCCGGCGGCCGGACTTACCGCGGGTTTTACCGCGGAGTTCCGCGCGCGGCCGCGGTTTTCACGATCGTGGTTCTTTCCCTCCGGTTCGTGTTGTGGGGTTCCGGCGAGGGCCTTTTTTACCAGTCACGCCGCCAGGAGGCCGCGCGCGTGGAGTTCGGCCGGATAATCGAACTTACCGAGGATAATGCCGTTATCATCACGAGCTATCACGATAAGCTGTTATTCCCGGAACGGAAAGTTATCGTCGGTTTGTTCGACTCTACGGAGATGGTGTTGCTCTATTCCCGTCTGGCGCGATTTTTACCGCTTTATTATTATAATTTTATTTTACCGGAAAAGGACATGGAATATCTGAACACCCGCCGTCTCGGGGAAGCGGGACTGGGTATCGAAAAGATCGAAAATATCACCGAAGATTTCGCCTTATACCGTTTGAACCCAGAATAAGCGGAACAATGAGATCATCCTGTCCGCCTTAAGTGCGGTTTTTTTTATTATTATGGTATAATATTGTATATGGACAAAGGATATGTTGATAAAAAGACGAAGCGCATCGGGATCGACGCGCGGTTTTATGGTCCGACCGGCAAAGGTTTGGGTCGGTACACTAAGGAGATCGTGGACCGGGTGTTGGCCGCGGATAGTATTAATGAATTCGTGGTTTTTTTGTATAAGGAAAATTTTACGGAATTTACGTTCGCCGGTCCGCGGATAAAAAAAGTTCTGGTCAAAGCCAGGTGGTATTCTTTCGCCGAGCAGTTGCTCATGCCGTATTTGATCCGGCGGGAAAAGCTTGACCTGATGCATTTTCCGCATTTTAACGTGCCGCTTGTCTGTCCGGCTAAATTCGTCGTGACCATCCACGACCTTATCCTGACCCGGCATCCCACTCAACGGGCGACTACCTTAAATCCGATATTTTACAAAATAAAATATTTCGTTTATAAAGTTATTATCAAATCGGCCATTAAGAGGGCGGAGAAGATCATTGCCGTTTCCCGATTCACGAAAAATGACATTATAGATCAATTTAAAGTGGATAAAGAAAGAATAACGGTTACTTTGGAGGGAATAGCGAGCGAGTTTAAGGATGACTTGAAAAAAAATGACAAAAATGTCCTATTAAGGTATAATATAAAAGAGCCGTATTTGCTGTATGTGGGTAACGCTTACCCGCATAAAAATCTGGAATGGCTGATACGCGTCTTTACCGCGATCCGGCGCGAAAATCCCGCACTGCATTTGGTTTTGGTGGGGAAAGACGATTATTTTTATTCCCGTCTAAAAAAAATTGCCGAAAAAATCGAATCCGGCCACATACTTTTCCCCGGATATATCCCTGATTCCGATTTGGGAGCCGTTTATAGGCTTTCTTCGGCGTATGTTTTTCCTTCTCTTTACGAAGGATTCGGGTTGCCGCCGCTTGAGGCGATGGCGAACGGCTGCCCGGTAATCAGTTCGAACCGTACGAGCATGCCGGAAATACTAGGCGAGGCGGCATTGTATTTCGATCCGGAGAATAGGGATGAAATGATCCGGCAGGTCGATCGCGTAATAAGCGATCAGTACTTGCGCCAGACCCTGATCAACAAGGGATTCGGGCAAGCGAAAAAGTACAGCTGGGATCATTGCGCCAGGCAGACTTTGGAAATTTATTATCAAGTTTTACTATAGATCAAGGTTTTAGCAGCTCTTTGTGCGTTTTCAGCAAAAGAACATTGCGGATATACGAACTTGCGCGAATCAAGATCAACCCGATATTCGGCATTCAAAAATCGACATTCGAAAATTTAAGGGTCCCCATGCAAAAAAAACAAGCTAATATTATTTACACTGATAAAGGCGATAAACCGTCCCGGTTTTTGGTTAATTTGAATAATTTCGTTAAGGAAGAACAGGAACGCGAGCGGACGGCTGAAAAAAAACGGCAGCGGAGAGGCCTGTTCGGGGTTTTGCCCGATGTAAAAGCCAATATCGGTCGCTTATTCAAGTCGGCGAACACAAACGCTTTAAACCGGACCGCGGCGGCTCAATATACACTGCCCCAGGCGGATATTAAGACCGGTGCGCCGGCGTTAACCGGAAATCGGCGGCATGATATCCTGAAACAGCTGGCCTTTTACCCCTTTTTGAGGATAATTCTGCTTTTGATTATAAAAGCGGGCAAACTTTTTTATTTTTTATGTTTCAAAACCGGCTGGCTGGCCGTTTTTTTATTGCGATTCGCGTATTTCCTGGGGTTAGCTTTTTTCAGGTTAATATCAGGAGGCGTGCGCGCTACCCGTTTCTCGATCAAAGAAGCTTTAAGCCGGTTTTTCAGCGGGTACGGAAAATCTTCGAAGAAATATGTCGGCGCGGAGCTGGAATCGCGCGCCTTCGAAATTATCGGATCTAACGAGCGTGATATCTACTCTGCGGATCGGCCGAATAAAACACGGGCCGCGGAAATATTTTTCCATTCCTGGGATGCGGTCGAACATACGCGTGAAAACGCGAAGCGAGCGGAAAATACCTCCTTTTTTAGAATATTCGGCCGTATAAGCAGGCCGCGGAACGATGACTCGCCGGAGGCGGACGAAAACGAAGAGCCTGTCGGATATCAGGATTTCCGCGCCAGATTCAAAAAAGCTTTAAAACCGGTGGCGGTTTTTGCCGCCGTTCTGGCCATAGCGATCCTGCCTATCAAAGCTATTATGTATTACGGCGATTTACGGACTTTGCGCGGCCAGGTAATGGGTATTTCGGAGGACGCGATCGGCGGCATGGCGGCCGCGGCTGAATCGGTATTGCGCAACGATTTTATCGGGGCGGAAGAGAATTTTTCCTATGCCAGCGACAAGTTCACTCAGGCTGAAAGCGAGATCGGCGAGATCGGCAAACTTTTATCCGCTTTGAGCGCCGTTATACCGAACGATGATATAAAATTGGCGGCTAACGCTGAATTCATGCTAGAGGCCGGTAAAGCGGGGGCAAAAATAGGCATGAACCTAAGTTCGATCTTAAGCGGCTGGAATGCCGCCGGCGAAACGGACGTAAAAGCGATGCTGGACGATCTTTACGCGGAGGCGAAGGAAGTGAAGGGCTTGTCACGGGAGCTTCTGGCCGCGATCGCCAGGATCGAGCCGGAATATTTGCCGGCGGAATATCGTGGTAAATTCGTCGAATTACGGTCCCGTGCCCAGGAGCTCCAGAAAAGTTTCGAAGAATTAATCTCTATCGTCGAATGGTCCCGTATTTTTCTGGGTTTCGAGAAAGACGCCCGCTACCTCCTCGTATTCCAGAATAACGCCGAACTTCGGGGGAGCGGCGGTTTTTTAGGGAGTTACGCGCTGGTCGATTTGCGCGACGGCGCTTTAAAGAATATGCAGGTGCCCGCCGGCGGCAGTTACGATACCGAAGCCGGCCTTCGCGAGCGGATCATAGCGCCCGAACCGTTAGCGCTCGTGAATCCGCTTTGGCATTTCTGGGACGCTAATTGGTGGCCGGATTGGCCCGTTACCGCCAGAAAACTCATGTGGTTTTACGAGAAAAGCGACGGTCCGACCGTTGACGGGGTAATCGGTTTGACCCCGACCGTTATCGAAAGGATGCTTAAGATAACCGGTCCGATCGATATGACGGAAGAATACGGACTGGTGATCGATGCCGATAATTTTTGGGAGCTTACCCAAACGTTTTCGGAACAGAAACCCGTGAATCACCCGGATTTCCGGCCCAATCCGTTCATGGCCGAAGCGGACGCTAAAACTCCCGCGGAGGAATTAGGGCGTCGTCCGAAAAAGATCATCGGCGACATGATGGGAAAGATCATGGCCGATTCCGGCGCCTGGCTTAATCGCAGAACCTTAGCCTCTTTAGCCGGCTTATTCGAGGAAAGCATTCGCCAAAAACATATTTTACTCTACTTTAACGATAACGAGCTGCAAGGACTGGCGGAGGATATGGGTTGGGACGGCCGGGTAAAGCCGACGTCCCGGGATTATCTCCAGGTGGTCAACACTAATATCGCCGGCGGTAAAAGCGATCGCGCGATCAGCGAAACGATCGAACACGAGGCGGCGGTCGGAAAGGACGGTTCGATAATCGATACGGTTACGGTCCGCCGCACCCACAACGCGACCAAAGGCGAACGGTTTATCGGCGTGCGCAATAACGACTGGATGCGGATATATGTTCCCGAAGGAAGCGAATTTATCGAAGCGGAAGGTTTTAGCGCCCCGGACAGCGAATATTTCGATAAGCCGGAAGATAGCTGGGAAACCGATCCCGATCTCGCGGCGGGCGAAGGTCGGGCCGTGACCGACGTTAAAAGCGGCACGAAAATATACGATGAATTGGGCAAGACGGTTTTTGCCAACTGGTCGCAGGTCGATCCCGGAGAAACCGCCGTTATCAGGATAAAATACCGCCTGCCTTTTGTGTTGGCCGTGCCGGAGGACCAGGGATGGTTAAATAAGATCGAGCACTATCTTAACCCGGGACGCAAAGAACTTGTGCCTTACGCTCTTTTCGCGCAAAAGCAGCCCGGTTCGGCCGGAAGCGTTTTTAAGAGCTCTTTGGTCCTGCCCGATTCTTTCCGCCCCGTCTGGCATTATCCGGAAAAAACGTCGGTTTCGTCTGCCGGCTGGGAGATTGAGGATGTTTTGGCCGTAGACAGATTCTGGGCGGTTTTGGTGGAAGGGGAGTAGGGGACGGGCGTAAAGTAAGAGTTATGGTTTATAGAGAAGCCAAGAGGTAGTTTTTTATTAATATCAAATCCGGGCTTTTATGTACAAAAAGCTTATTCCTGAATCGTATATTTTTATTTTTGCTCTCGCCGCGTTTTTCGTCGTTTCTCCGGCCCCCGCGAAGGCCTCAACCGAAATAAGCGGCGGCTATATTTCCACTACTACCTCCTGGACCTTGTCCGATTCCCCGGTGATCATTACCGGCACCGTGACCG
>MFGB01000009.1:0-478 GCA_001780275.1 Candidatus Falkowbacteria bacterium RIFOXYA2_FULL_47_19
CTTACGGCGGCTTAGGAGCCAACGTGACGACCACCGGCGCGGGTGCTCTTCTTTATTCCACCTCCGCCTCCGCCTACAGCGCTTTAGCGACCGGCACGGTCGGAGAGATCCTTATGTCCACCGGCGCCGGCGTTCCGGACTGGGTCTCGACCTCTACGTTCATTACGGACAACGAATTCTCCGGCACCGGCCTCATGGTCAGGACAGCCGCCAATACTTACGCGGCCAGATACGCCACCGGCACTTTAAACGAGATTTATGTCGTAAATCCGACTGGCGTAGCCGGAGACATAACTTTTAGCCTGCCCGATGTCGTTTACCTTGGCGCTTCCGGCCAGATCGGACGCGACGCGGATAATTTACTTAACTTTTCCACCGATAATCAGATCACTTTCCGGACGAATGCGGTTGACCGGATGATCCTTAATTCTTCGGGTTATCTAGGCATCGGTACGACTTCCCCGCAATCAAAGCTTAC
>MFGB01000009.1:561-10733 GCA_001780275.1 Candidatus Falkowbacteria bacterium RIFOXYA2_FULL_47_19
GTTTCCGCGATTACAGCGGCACGATGCAGTACAAAAATTCCGGCGGGCAGTGGGTAAATATCGGCTCGGCCGGATCAAGCGGCGCGCTCGGATCGCTTTCGGACGTCAGCATCGGTTCAGCCGCTTATGGCGATATCCTTATGTACAACGGCTCCACCTGGGTCGATATGGCAACCTCCTCGCTCGGTTTAGGCGGCACGACCGATATTAATGACGGCGATTTTACCGTCAATGGGCTTATGGTCAGGACCGCGGCCGGGACATACACCACCCGCAACGCTACCGGTACTTTAAACGAGATATACGTAGTCAACCCGGACGGCGCGGCCGGCGATATTACCTTTAGTCTACCGGACGCCGTTTACCTCGGCGCGAGCGGCCAGATCGGACGCGATGCGGACAACTTACTTGATTTTTCGACGGATAACCAGATCGGATTTAATACGAACGGCTCTTTGGCCATGCTCTTGGACGTAAGCGGTAATTTAATGATCGGCACGTCCACGGCCGGCGCAAAACTTACGGTTTTATCCGATTCCGACTCGCAATTGCGCCTGGCCTACGATTCCGATACTTATGTCGATATGACCGTGCAGTCGAACGGAGAATTCGTGATCCAGGGTTCGACCGCGGGCGGTTCGATCCTGCAGATCGGAAACAACATCGCGGAGGATGCCGGTGTTGTCTTCGACGGTTCGGCCAACGATTTCTGGCTCGGAGTTGATGATACGGACGATATTTTCAAGATCGGCTCCTCGACCACGATCGGATCATCTACGATTTTAAGCATATTGAATAGCGGTTATATCGGTATCGGCACTACGACTCCGCAGTCCGCGTTAACCGTTGTCGGCGATACCAAACTTTCCGGCACCGACCGTTATCTTAACTTCGGCGCCGACTATACGACCAGCACATCCTCCTACGGTATCCGCGATTACAGCGGCACGTTGCAGTACAAGAACAGCGGCGGGCAGTGGGTAAATATCGGTTCGGCCGGGTCTTCCGGTTCTTTGGGCTCGTTATCGGATGTTTCGATCAGCGGCGAAACCGCAGGACAGATGCTTTATTACACCGGCTCAACCTGGGCGAATTCCGGCCTTATTACCCTGGACGCCCCTAATAATTTTGTCGGCTTCGGCACCAGCAGTCCGGATTATCTTGTTGATATCAGTACCTCTTCAACCGACTATTTAGCCAGGATCTACAATACTTCGACCGCCGCTTCATCCTCGGGGCTTTCGATCCGCGTCGACGGTACCGGCAATCTCCTTAACCTCAACCAAAACGGTACGGACGTCGTTACTATCTCCGGCGCGGCCACGGTCTTTAATAATCCGGTGCAGTTCGGCTCGGCGGGCGACGTGTCCATAGCCTATGATCTTTTAATGACCAATGGTATGGCCGGCAACATTATTTTTGACGGTCCCGGCTATATCAAGACCGACAGTTCCTGGGAGAATTTAGATCTGACTTTATCCGCCGCCAATACGGGCGATATCGTGCTGGACGACACTACCGTTATTACCGGTACTACCACGATCCAAGTGACGACATCCGCGAATAACTTGAAAGTTTTCACTATCGCTACTTCCACAAGCGGCACGATTTTCAGCGTGGACGCTGATGGCGATTACTTTTATGACGGCAGTGGCTCTTCGCCTTCGGCCGACTACGCGGAATATTTCTATACGACCGATACTGATCTTGTGTCCGGTGAAGCCGTATGTGTAGATGTCACCAACAATAACGCGGTTAAGCGCTGTGATCGCGCGGCCGACGGCAATTTAATGGGTATTGTTTCCACTAGACCAGCAATCGTCGGCAACTCCCGGCCGGAAACGCAAAACAACGAAAACTATAAGATAATCGCCATGCTCGGACAGATTCCGGCTAAAGTTTCCGCCGAAAACGGCGAAATCCGCCCCGGCGATTCTCTTACCTCCGCCTCGGGAACGCCGGGTTATATCATGCGCGCCGAAGCCGGCGATCCGACGGTCGGCGTCGCTTTGGAAGCCTTTAACGGAGATAAGGGCACGATAAATGTTTTGATATCCCGCCGCAACAAGAGCCTGACAGTGGAGATGGTCGAGGATCAGATAACCGATCGGATCGCGGCCATGGAAATAGAGGACGAGGTTATGATCATGCTGGAGGCCGCTTTAGATAACTATAATTTTGCCAGCTCCACGCTCGTGATCGTAAGCGAAGAGATTACTCGTTTTAATGACAGCCTTGATTCCAGATTAACGGTAGAATTTGACGCTGTTTCCGGAAATTTAACGGCTATCGCCGCCGGCATTGACGCGCTCTCGGATCGGATCATCCTGGTAGAGAATAATCTGGCCGACATGGATACGAGGATCAGCTTGCTCGAAGCGGGTATTAATAATAATTCTGAAGATCCGGATAATATAGCGCAGGTAATGGAAATTACAGCTAGCGGCAACGTCAGGCTCGGTCCCGGTATCCAAGGGGGACAGGGACTCGCGACTACGTCCGAGCCTGACGTTGCCATAGTGGAGATCGTTACCGCCACAAGTTCCGCGAAAACGGCTTTCGTGGTCAACCAGGTCGGAGAAGGGGATATAGCTGATTTCCGCTTAAACGGCGTTTCGATCGTCAATATCGCCGATACCGGTCGGGTATCGATTGTGGGCGAGATGCTCGTTGACGGACGGATCATGGTCTGCTCGGGCGGAGCCTGCGGATCAACCCTGGATACAGCTGTAGACGAGACTATGGGCGATATGGGTGTAGAGGGCAAGGTCGTAGCCGGCGCATTTGAAGGCTATTGCGATGACGGTTACGCCTGGGTGCCGGGATCAGCCAAGTACGGGACAATGCCGGGCTTCTGCTTAGAAACGAATGAACACGAATATGAGACGAATAATAACGAATCACGAATACCGTGGACGAACGTATCGCAGGGTGAGGCGGCCTTGATTTGCGAGGCGCTTGGCGACGGGTATCACTTAATCACTGAAAATGAATGGCTGACGATCGCCGAGAACGTAATCAGGAACATTGATAATGACTGCAATAAAGAAATTGAGGGTTTGCAGCTGGCCGCTGCCGACGAAACAGAAAGCACTATTTCTTGCGCTACGACATCAGCCGGTTTCGCCTTATCAAGCGGTAGCAGGCTGTACGGCTTGGCTGGAGGAGCGGCCGAGTGGACCGATCAGACGATTCCGAGCGCGGCCTTGATGCGTCCGGAGAGCGATACCTGGCAGGAATACTACATGATCGATGATTTCCGGGGCAATAATATCACTCCGCCTTATTACTATAATAACGGCGATAACGGTATCGGCCGGATCAGGACCAGCACAGCTACCTCTACCGATTCCTATATCCGCGGCTTCGTCCGAGGCGAGAAAGCGCTTTTCGACCTGGATATGTCCTATAGTCCGACGACAGCCACGAGTTCAATCGGTTTCAGATGCGCGAAATGATCGATCGATAAAACCGAATAAAAAATCCCCACGCTTAAACGACGATAGTTTTATCTTCGTTAGAGACCCCGGGGATCATTGTATGCTCCGGGGTCTTTACGTTTATTTGTTTTTTGTCATCCCGCCAAACCCTGGATCCCTGGTTCCTCGCTATCGCTCGGCCCCAGGATGACAAAGGTTGGCGAAGAATATGGGTCCCCGGGTTATCCTGCTTCCGCATCCGCTCCGGCACTTTCCTCACCCCCTAACCCCCTCTCTGATTCCGGAGAGGGGGAACCGCACGAACCGTCCCTTCTCCGGAATCGGAGAGGGGCGGCCCGCCCGAATGGCGGGCCGGGGTGAGAAAAGGGATAGGGGGAACCGCAGGGATGCGAATGATAATCATAACGGATAAAGCGGCAAAAACGATAAGTTATTAAAAATTTTATACTTACCGCCAAACCCTGGATCCCGGGTTCCTCGCTATCGCTCGGCCCCAGGATGACAAAGGTTAGCGAAGAGTGTGAATCCCGGGTTCCTCGCTGACGCTCGGCCCCAGGATGACAAAAAGAAATCAATCTGAATTAAAATTATCCATAAATGAAAGAGGATTATAACAAAAATTTCTGGCATAAATTCTACCGGGTATATTTAAAGATCTGGCGGGTGCTTTTATCGTTGGTTTTGATAGCATCTGCGGCCGGGATCTATTTTTTCTTTTTTGCCGGAACCGAAACGGTAAAAGCATCCTGGTGGAACGACTCCTGGCTTTATCGCAAGGCCCTGACGATAAACCACGCCCAGGTGGCCGGCGATCTCGTTGATTTTCCGGTGCTGGTTTTAAGAACCGATTCTGATTTTATCGGCAAGGCGCAGGATGACGGCGGGGATTTTGTGTTTACGTTAAACAACGGAACAGTTTTGAAACATGAAATTGAAAGCTATGCCAGCTCGACCGGCGCGCTGGTGGCTTGGGTGAAGATGCCGGCACTCAGTTCGACTGCAGATGCGGATATTTTTCTGTATTATGGCAACGCGAACGTGGTTAATCAAGAAACGCCCCAGGAGGTTTGGGATGAGAATTATTTGGGTGTTTGGCATATGAGCGAAGACCCGAGCCAAAATTGTTCCGGTAATTATGAAGTTTGTGATTCAACGAAACACGCTCATAACGCGGATGCAAACGGAACAATGACCGCCGCAGACCAGGTTGCCGGGCAGATAAACGGGAACATTGATTTTGATATTAGTACCGCCGATTACCTCTCTACAACCGATATTAATGAAATGGACGGTTCTTCTTACCTGACCATGTCTGTCTGGGTAAAGATAAAAACTTTGGATACTTTTGCTGGGGTGGCGGGAAAAGGAGATTCCGGCACAACACTGAGATCGGAATTGATGACCGGAGGTATTGGCTCGGGGGGCAGTGATGACGTTGCCATTACTTTATCCAACGGAGAGTCCGCGTTCGGCTATACCGATGAAAACATACTCGTAGCCGACGAAAGAAACTATTGGACGGCAGTTTTTGACGGCAGCCAAGCAGATAACGGCACCAGGCTTAAATTTTATTTTAACGGCAGTCAAAGGACTTTGTTATTTGGCGCAAATCCAATTCCGTCTTCTACGGCGGCCACTGATTCAATTTTTAACATGGGTTCAAATCGAATTACTAACACCATAGACGCTGAGATAGATGAGATAAGAGTGTCGATAATACCTCGGAGCGCTACCTGGATAGAGACCGAATATAACAACCAATCCGATCCGGCTTCGTTCTTTTCCGTACAAGCCGAAGAAGTCGGCCCCGGGCCGGTCGGCTACTGGAGCTTTGATGAGGGTTATGGAACGACCGCGCATGATGAGAGCGGACAAGGCAATGACGGGACGATCACCGGGGCGTTGTGGAAGGATGGGAGCGAGTGCGTGAGCGGGAGGTGTCTGTGGTTTGATGGGGCGAATGACAATGTCCTAGCCGGAGTGGAGTCGGTCGCGGGCGACTCCACTCCGATTATTGATACTGTTAATTTAGATGTCGGCACTAATTCTGAGCAGTGGGCTACCGGATGGACTTTTACCCATACTGTGCCCGCTGGGACTGACCTGTTGGTGCTGTTTATGCAGGGCTGGGAGGTGGGGGCTGGTTGTCCGCCATCGACAACCTACAACGGGGATACGCTCACGAATTTTCCGCTGACCGCCGGTGATTGGGGCGACAGCCAGCAAGCAGTGTGGTACAGACTTAACCCTGATGTAGGCGCGAACCAGACTATTGCTATAGACGGTGGATGTAGTCTAAATGATGGCGGAATTGTCCAGGCAATTAACATCAGCGGCGTAGATACTACTGTCGGCACCAACGGCATCAGAGATATTGACGATAACTTTTCGAATTCAGACGCTACCATTACGCTTTCCCCCACTACCGCGTTAAATGATTTGATCATTGCTCAATGGTCGTGCCAGGGAGGGGGATTGACAACCGGGCATACCTACGGCGGTACCAGCGGGACGCAGAACGAAGAAGACGCGACTGCCTACAATGATGACGCAGCCATGCTGATGACTTCCGAGCCGACAGGCAGCGGTCAGACTGTTACATTTAATGAAAACGATAGCGGAAATGGCTATCCGTCCGGCGTGGCCATCTCGGTGGCCGGCGAAGTCGGGGGCGGCGCCACCACCAGCGTGCCCGGCCTGACCGTGGCCAAGACCGTGTCTTTCTGGGCCAAGCCTGCGTCAGACACCGTCTCTTTCTTGGAGTTAAATAATTACGCTTACGTGGAGGCGACAAACGGCCAGTTAAGCGCAACCGGCTTTGCCTCGCCAACAATTTACGTCAACGGCGCGCTTTCCAGTACTCTCACAGTCAACGAATGGCAATTCATCAGCATTACCACCAACACAGCCATTGACGCCTCCGGTTTCTTGGTTGGCGAGGTTAATGGCAGTTATTTCTTCGGCTTCATAGATGAAGTCAAAATCTACCCCTACGTTCGCAGCGCCGACCAGATCAAGCAGGACTACAGCGCCGGTTTGGCAGGCGTGAAATCAAATACCGGCGTATCCGCGGCTTTTGGCGGGGCGTCGGACAAGTGGCTGACGGATGGCTTGGTGGGGTATTGGAAGTTTGACGAAGCGGTCGGCAGGTATGACGATGATAATGGTTTTGAAGACGCGATTGATTCAAGCGGAAATGGTTTTAACGGCGATGCGAACTTTAACGCCTCAACCACAGCCGGCAAATTCGGAAATGCCGCCGTATTTGACGAAAACAATGATGTAGTCAATACAGCGGGACCGGTCGTTGGGGATGATTATACTGTTTCCTTTTGGATGCACACTAATGACGAGACAGGCGGTCCGCACGCATTGGTCGGAGACACGACGGGTTATATCGTTTTATATTATTATGACAATAGTAGTTCGGTTTGCAACTGGAACAGTTCGATCAGCTTCGCTTATGGCCTAGAAAACCATTGCGTCGGAACGGTTGCTGTCGGGGAGTGGAATCATGTCATAGTCGTTAATAATAATGGGAACGCAAAATATTATATAAATGGAATCGAAAGTGGAAGTACTGAAGAGACGCCAGGTTTTACGGTTTCAACTTTTGGCCATGATAATTCCGGATCCCCGAATGAATTTAACGGTCGTCTTGACGAAGTCCGCATCTACAACCGCGCCTTTTCACCGGACGAGGTGCGAAAACTCTACGAATGGGCGCCGGGGCCGGTGGCGCATTGGAAGTTTGATGAAATGAGCGGGGCGACGGCGTTTGACTCGGTGGCCAGCTCGAGTACGGCCGGGGGGAATGATGGAAGCGTGAGTGGTGCGGAGTGGGCAAATGGGAAGTATGGCGGGGCTTTAAATTTTGATGGAAATAACAATAATGTTTCTTGCGGATCAAAAAATATTATGGATAATCTTTCGCAAAGAACGATTTGCTCATGGGTGAAAGCAGGTTCGGGCGCGCCAAGTTGGCAAATCCTAGTTGATAAATCAGAAAATGGTCTAAACGGCTGGAATTTATATCTCAGTAGCAGTAATCAAATTTCATTTTATCAAGGATTTTCCAGCGGTGAGGTTAACATTGAAACCAGTAGTTTTCTGACTGCCGGAAAATGGCAACATTTATGCGTCGCATATGACGGAGAGCCAAACACAAACGGACTTGATGTTTATGTTGACGGTATTAGCATTGCCATACCCGCTGATACGGCAGGAAGCTCAATAAGATCGAATGATTCGGGGTTTAGTTTAAATATCGGTAATTCAAATGATTTTACTAATGATTTTATTGGCCAGATCGACGACGTCCGCATCTATAATTACGCTCGTACGCAGAAACAGATTTTGGAGGATATGTCCGCCCGAGGCGGATCCGCCTTGGGCGGAAATGGCGCATTAAATTTTCCGGTTTTGCATTTGTCTTTTGACGAGGGGCTGGGTGGTACAGCGCATGATTCTTCGATCCATGGCCACGATGGCCTCTGCTACCCCGGCTTAAGCGGAGATAATACTTCTAGTTCGTCTATGTGGGCGAAGAATGGGAAAGTTGGAGGGGGGATGGAGTTTGACGGGGAAGACGATTATGTGGGAATCGGTTCGCATCCTGACTTTGATTTGGAAGGAGAAATGTCGGTTTGCGCTTGGTTTATGGTGGATGCGCTTAACACTGATTATCATATCGTCGGCCAGGTAAATTCAGCCGGCACCGATAGCCAGTTTTTTTTGGATGTTGCGGGCGAGGGTGATAATAATCTTGTTTTTGGCTGGGGAAATTCAGGAGATGTAGAGAATTATGAAACGCAAATAAATTCGATTGCAGCAACATCTTGGTATCATGGTTGTGCTGTCAGAGTGAGTGATAGTCAGGTGCGTTTTTTTATAAATGGCAAAGAAAGTGCTGTTGCTGCTGTATACGGCGATACAAACATTCCGACTACGGCTGAATATTTATCAATTGGCCGGTCAGGCGCGTATAACGGATATTATTTCGACGGCCTAATTGATGAAGTTAAAATCTGGAACTATGCCCTCGTTGAAAATGAGATTAAGACTGTTTATAACGATTCGAAATCAGCTGTGATGGGCTTGGACGGGAATCGGTCGGACAATAGTACGGCTGTCAGCGGGGGCAGTAAAGAATATTGCATTCCCGGCGATATGGCCACCTGTACACCGCCGGTTTTGGAATTGAAGATGGATGAATTATCTGGCACAACGACTTATGACACGAGCGGGAATGGGATTAACGGAGTTTTTCCCACATCGGCCGCCAGCCCAAGTTGGCAGCTAGGTAAATTCGGGAGCGCCTTGAAATTTGATGGTAATGACTATGTTGTTATTGCCGATAACGCAAATCAGGATACGGGCGGGAAGTTAACCGTATCCCACTGGTTTAAAACAGACCCCGGGATGGTAGGAAAGGGTATGGTTATGCACGATAATTCTGATTATAAGTACATGACCTATATGACCGGATCCAGCAGTCTAATTAGTTTTTATGTTAAAACAGCGGCGGGAACAATAAATATCGGTTATGATTGCGGGCCTGACGATTGTTTTACGGATGGAAAATGGCATCATTTTTCCGGCACTTTCGACCGCAGTCTAAGTCCTAACCGGGCAAGGGTTTATGTTGACGGAATATTAAAAACTGAGCTGCCTGGATATGACTCTGATATACTTGCAGGAGATGAGGGCATATATATTGGACGCTGGGGATCAGCGTATTATTCTGGCTTCATTGATGAGGTTCGTATTTACAACTACGCCCGCACTCCGGCTCAGATCGCCTGGGATTATAACCGCGGCAAGCCGGTGGCGCATTGGCGCTTTGACGAGTGCGAGGGAAGCGTGATCCACGACTATGCCGGGACGAATCACGGGACGCTTAATCTGGGTACATCCGGCACGACCGCGACCGGGACCTGCGCGTCGTCTTCGGATTCGTTTTGGTATAATGGGCGGAGCGGGAAATATAAAAGCGGCGGGAGCTTTGACGGGACGGATGATTATGTAATAGCATCAGATGAGCCGTCAAATTCAGGATTATCAGCTGTGACATTATCTGCTTGGGTTAAGGCAGATAATTGGGAGGATACTGGTTTTATATTCATAAATATTGTCGGAAAAGGAAATAGTAGCAGTGAACGGGAATATCGGATTCGTTATGTTGACTATAGCGGCGGCGGCGATGACCAATTGTTAACTTGGCAGATAAGTAATGACGGAGACGATCCGCCGTCTGCCGCTAAGACCGCTGTTTCCGCACCATTGTATTGTCCGGCCGGTAGCTGGTGCCATTTGCTTGGGACTTATGATGACAACAACAGCGACAAGTTGAAATTTTATATGAACGGCGAATTAGTTGCGGAAGCAACTGGAGATTCAGGTGGAATATATGATGGTACGGCTAATTTTGCGATAGGTGATACGGGAGATGGCGGTGGAGACGAATTCGACGGTCAGATCGACGAAGTAAAAATATGGAATTACGCTTTGACCGACGAGCAAATAAAACAGGAATATAACGGCGGCGCGGTCAGGTTCGGGGAATAGCTCCCCTTGTCATCCTGGGGCCGCGAAGCGGAACCCGGGATCCAGGGTAAGGCCGCGGGAAAAATAGAAAATTCACTTAACATGACAGGAAAGAAAAATAAAAACGATTATAAATTTTTCGTCTATATTCTTGCTAGCCAAAGAAATGGCACGTTGTATATCGGC